>DATDFB010000106.1:0-9704 GCA_036522835.1 Thermoanaerobaculia bacterium
CGGCGCTGGCGCGGCAGCTCGGCGCGGCCATCGGCGCCGCGCACCGCGCCGGCTTCATCCACCGCGACATCAAGCCCGAGAACATCTATCTGATGGATGCGGAGGAGGGCTTCCGGGTCAAGCTCCTCGACTTCGGCATCACCAAGCCGATCGGCTTCGACCCGCACGTCACGCAGACCGGGACGTTCATTGGCACGCCCGCATACATGGCCCCCGAGCAACTCCGCGGCGAGGAGGTCGACGTGCGCGCCGACGTCTACGCGCTCGCGGCCGTGCTGTACGAGTCGCTGATGGGGCGGCGGGTGGCGGACGGCGTGGAGCCCGATGAATTGTTCGCGTCTGCGCTTGCAAAAAATCCGGCCGATCGCCCAACGAACGCCGAGGCGTGGGCGAACGACTTCGCATCGCGTCTGGAGTGCGGCGGCCATGCCGCCGCTGCCGGCTGGCCGACGCCGTTAGGCATCTCGCCCCCCGAGCCCGCCGTCATGTCGACGCAGCGAGTGTCACAATGACCCTCATGCGCATTCGCATTCTTCTGCTCTGCCTCCTCGCCGCCGCCGCCGCCCGCGCCGACTTCCGCGAGTTCAAGGAGGTGGCGAAGGACCCGCGCATCGAGACCGCGCTGCGCCACGCCGCGGAGACGACGCTCAAGGAGTTCCCGAAGCTGACCGCCGACAACCTCGCGCTCAGCGTCATCGACATCACCAAGCCTGAGCTCCTCGCCCGCGCCGATTACAACGGCGATGCCCCGTTCTACCCCGCCTCGGTCGTGAAGCTCTACTTCATGGCCGAGGTCTTCCATCAGAAGCTGGAGAAAGAGAAGGACGTCGACCGCGCGCTCAAGGAGATGATCGTGCAGTCGGACAACGACGCCACGGCCTTCATCGTCGACACGATCTCCGACACCTGCAGCGGCCCGTGGCTCGAAGGGCGCGCGCTCAACAAATTCATCGAGAAGCGGCGCGTGGTGAATCGCTGGCTGCAACCGATGGGGTACGAGATCAGCGCCATGGTCAAGCCGTGGAGCTTCGGCCCCTTCGGCCGCGACGTGCAGGTCATGGGGGAGAACCGCGTCAACCGCAACCGCAGCAGCGCGAACGCCTTCGCCTCGCTCCTGCTCTGGATCGTGCGTGGCCGCGCCGTCTCGAAAGAAGCGAGCGCGGCGATGCTGGCGCTGCTGGATCGTCCGCTCAATCCGCCGCGTCCGGACGAGAACCAGGTCAAGGAGTTCATCGGCGCCGCGCTGCCGCAGACCGCAAAACTCTACTCGAAGGCCGGCTGGATGAGCGAAGTGCGCCACGACGCCGCCTACATCGAGCTGCCGAACGGGAAGAAGTTGATCCTCGTGATCCTCACGCGCGGCGCGGCCGACGACACGCTCGTTCCGGCCATCGCCAAGCACGTGCTCGAGGAGCTCGGCCTCACAACTTCGGGGTGATGCGCAGCTCGGGCTTCGGCCGCGGCGCCTCCTTGTCGAAGTCCACGCCGTCCATCGCCTTCTTGGCCATGTCGAGGAAGTCCTCGGTGAGCGCGCGGTACTCCGCGGGCGGGCGATGCTCCCACCACCGCCCGGTCTCCGGATTCTCGTCGCGTTCGCGGGCCACGAGCGCGTTGTAATCGGGATAGATCGGGTCCTTCGCCGGAAAGGCGTTGTGCATCCGGCGCATCGCTTTCTGCAGCAGCGCCATCGATGTCTTGTAGCGCGTCCATCGGTGCCCGTTCCAGCCGAGCGCGCCGAACCTCGCGCCGTTGGCGCCGAAGCGGTCGCGCAGCATGCGCCCGGCGTAGTGCCCGCGCATCGACAGCGCCTTCACCCGCTCCGGCGGCATGGCCAGATTGAGGCCGCCTTCGTCCTTCGCCAGCTTTACCAGGACGACGCGGTCGCGGAAGCCGGGAACGGCGAGGAGGGTGTTGTCGTGCCAGTTGCGGATGGCGTCGAGCATCGCCCCGGCGTAGCCGGCGATGGTGTCGACGCGCGTCCAGTGGTCGGACGTGCCGCCGCCCTTCGTCGTGACCATCCAGACGTTGTCCTTCTCGTCGGAGCTTTTCGGAAAGTCGGGATGAAAATCGCCGAGGTTGATGCCGAAGGTCGGCCAGCGGGGGAAGGGGGCGTCGAACATGCTCAAGGGGAAATTGCTGCTCAAGCCTCCGTCGATGAACCAGCAGCGCTCGTACTCCGGCGTCTTGCGCGTGTGATCGACGGCGTAGAGCGGCACCATGCTGAAGAGGAGCGGAAAGCTGAGGCTCATCCGCACGGCCACGACGACCGGCAGGTCCCACTGCTCCGGGAGCGGACGAAGATCGCCCCGCGGCGTTTCGTCTTTCGACTTGCGAGGATGGTCGCGGAGATAGTCGACGACGCTCTTCGGAAAGTACGCGCGCAGCTCCGCCTCGCGGAAGGAGAAGAGGTTTTTCTCGAACGGCAGCCGGTAGGGATGGCCGTGCGTCAGCGCCGTCGTCATCATCTGCAGGTTGATGGAGCGGAGCTCGCGCTCCTCGGCCGCGGCGGCGAGCTGCTTGTCGCGGTCGGTGACGGGCACGCCGGCCAGCCAGAGGTCGGCGAACGTCAGCGGCGGGTCGTCCTTCGTTCGGCCGGCGATGCGTTGAATCGTTTCGTGAAGCCAGTCGGTGACGCCGGGGAGGTCGCGGTCGTCCGGCGTCCGGCCGGTGGAGAAGCCGAAGTTGTTGCCGGGAATGGTGTGGACGAGCGCGCGCCAAGCGCTGATGGCGACGAGCAGCAGAACGCCGAGGATGACGAACGCGATCGCCACGATCACGAGGCAGAGCAGCGAGGCTCGCCAAAAGAGCGCCAGCACCACCACGAGCGGCACGAAGCTGAGGAGCGTCACGAGCGGCGAAAGGACGAGCAGCGCCGCGAAGGCGCGCAGGAACTTGCCGGAGCCATCGCCGAGGAATGCGGTCAACACGGCGAAGAGCCGGCGCGTGCTCTTCGTCGGCGGGAAAAGATTGAGCAGGTTCGACTGGCCGTTCGTCGTCCCGCCGAGAAACTCGGGGAGCGCCTTGATCTGCTCGAAGCCGTCGCGCGAACCGGTGCTGATGCGGCGGAACTCCGCCGCCGCGGTGACGGCCGCGGCGATCGCGCCGGCCGACGTGCCGCCGACGTTCTTGAACCGGAACTCCTCCGATAGATCGACGACGGCCAGCGGATAGACGACGCCGCTGGTGATCCCGCCCTTCATGACGATGTCGCAGTTCCTCATGGGGGGAAGATAGACTGGATGCATCCCATGCGCATCCTCCTCGCCGCGTTGGCTGTCGCCGCCGTCATCGCCGTCGTGGCCGTCATTCTCGGCAAGCGCCACGCGCGGCGGCTGCAGCGCGAGCGGAAGATCCACGTCGACAAGTTCAAGCTCAAGCGGCGGCACGCGCTCATCGAGCTCGAAGTCTTCGGCTCGCGCGACGTCGTCGAGGCCGTGCGCGAGTACGCCAAGACCCACCACGTCTCCGTCGAAGACGCCACGAAGCAGGCCAAGACCTACCTGCGCGAGATCGTCCCGAAGTTCAACCTTCTCGCCTACTACCGCTTCGGCGCGCCGCTGGCGCGGGCCATCATGCACTTCCTCTATCGCCCGGTCGTCGAGCGGAAGACGCTGCAGGAGTTCAACGCCACCGCGCCGCGCGGCGCCTCGGTCGTCTACATCATCAACCACCGCTCCAACGCCGACTACGTCCTCGTCGCGCACATGCTCTTCAAGTTCGTCTCGCTCTCGTACGCGATCGGGGAGTGGGCGCGCATCTGGCCGCTCAACCACATCTTCAAATGGTTCGGCGGCTACTTCATCCGCCGCCGCTACCGCGAGCCGCTCTACCACGCCGTGCTGTCGTCGTTCGTCCGCACGATCACCAAGAACGGCGTGACGCAGGGGGTCTTCATCGAGGGCGGCCTCACCCGCGACGGCGCCTTCCAGCGCCCGAAGCTCGGCATGCTCGACTACATCGTCACGGCCAAGCGCGAGCCCGACTTCGACGGGCCCCTCGTCGTGATCCCCACCGCCATCAACTTCGACCGCGTGCTCGAGGACCGCAACCTCACCGAGGAGCTGATCGGGAAGGAGGACCGGCGCACGAAAGGGGAGAAGCTCGGCTCGACGTTCGACTTCCTCTTCAAGGGACTCTGGCGCGGGATCTTCAAGCGCTTCAAGCGCTACGGGTACGCCATCGTGGCCTTCGGGAAGCCGATCGTCGTCGACGACTTCGCCCGCGAGCATCCCGACCTTCTGGGGCCGACGTACGAGTCGCGCAAAGAAGCCATGCAGGCGCTCGCCGAGACCATCATGGGT
This sequence comes from Thermoanaerobaculia bacterium, assembly GCA_036522835.1. GTDB lineage: Bacteria > Acidobacteriota > Thermoanaerobaculia > Gp7-AA8 > Gp7-AA8 > DATDFB01. Next base: position 4,302 of record DATDFB010000106.1, read on the forward strand.
GAGATCTCCGACGCGCTGCCGATCACGCCCGTGACGCTCATCGCGCGCATCTTCGCCGAGGCCAAGGGGCCGCTGACCGATGCGGAGATCGTGGCGGCGGCGGAGAGGTATCGCGAGCAGTGGCGCGACCGCGTCTGGATCACCCGCGAGCGCAGCGGCGCCGAGCTCTGGAAGGCCGCGCGCAACGTCCTCGACCTCCGCCACCTCATCGAGCCGGCCGAGCAGTGGCGCTCGGATCTCTTTGACGGCGAAGGCGTGCCGGTGCTCGAGGACGCCTGGCAGTGGAATCCGAAGGAGCTGCTGCTGCGCGACTACTACGCGAACTCACTGCTGAGCTTCGACGAGGTCAAGAAGCGCGGATGGCCGGAACGATTCACAAAATCGCCCGCCGCGCCGTCAGAACGTCATGAGTTATCTCGATCGCCCGCGCCTGACGTTCTTCGGCCAATTCACGGCAAACCCGTCGACCATCAATAACACGCCGCCGAATTACGGAGAGCCGCTCCCGTACAACACCGACGATCAGAATCAGCCGCCGGGCTACGTGGCCTGGAACTCGTACGGGCGGCACAACTTCTCGCTCGACAACTGCGCGGTGACGAACGTCGTCATGGACGGCCAAGGCGATTCCGACACGCTGCAGGGCGCGCTCGTGACGACGCAGTACGGCGTGCTCGTCGACCTCGACACGCAGCAGCAGGGCGTCTCGCAGATCATCGGCATGCAGCTGACGGTGAGCATCGGCGGCGGCTCGGTCAGCGGTCTCTTCGCCACGACGAACTTCGCCGACATGTTCGTCCGCATCAACGGCGCGAGCTCGAACGACGCAATGAGCGGGGACGGCAAATTCGCCGCGTCGTACCAGAGCGTCCTCGTCAACCTTTGTTGGAATGAGGGCGGCTCGAACTTCCTCAAGGCGCTGAAAGCGGCCAGCCCGTCGATGCTGTCGATCCGCTTCAACGTCGACGCATTCCACGACGGCACGACCGAGGGGACATTCACGAGCGGGCGCGTGGCCGGTACGATCGGACCCTATTTCGACGGCGAGCCGACGACGTTCACGAACGCGCGCTTCCTTCGTCCGCTGAATGCGAAGAGCCAGTTCGGCAGCTATAACTTCGCCCCCGCGAAGTACGACGCCAAGCGCGGCGTGCTCACGATCGACCTCGGCAACGCCATCCCGACGACGTGGCCCTCGGGGCAGTGGCCGACATCCGCCGTGCCGACCGTGCAGGTGGCCACGCTCGACTTCCAGGGGATGGGGAAGGGGAGAAACCCGCAGCCGACGTACACAGTCAACACGCTGCTCACGCCGGCAGTCACGACGAGCGACGCGGCGTATCAGACGACGGCGTTCGTCGCCGAGCTGACGGTGCCGGAGTCCCTGCAGTCGACGATCGGCTCGACGCCGCTCGGCGTCGTGTCGCCCGATAAGAAGCCCGTTTTGGTGATGGCCGAGAACCCGACCGGCGCGTATGCGAACGCCGAGGAGTGGGTCTTCCGGATGAATCCCGGCGAAATCGCCAGCACGACCCTGTGGGCAAACCACTTCGGGACGCCGGCCGCCGGCGTGGAGATCCCCCTCGTCGCGTACACGGCGATGATCGGAGGCGGCGGCTTCCCGGTCCAGAAACCGAAGAACGCCGTGCAGTTTCCCGCCACGCTCCGCACGCGCGCCGACGGCACGGCCACCGTGCTGTTCCAGGCCGGCAATCCGAAGAATCCGCGCGGCCCGATCGACGGGCAGGTCTACGGCTTCCAGTGGCAGTGGAGCGAGGACGTGCTGCGCGATCCGTGGGCGTTCTTCAGCGTGAAAGCGTTCGATGCCGTGAAGATCCCCGACGCGCCGACGTGGTGGGACGACGTCTTCCCGATCCTGCGCCAGTACGCGTACCTCTACGCGGCGATGCGGCAGATCATCGAGATCGACGACTACCAGCAGGTCGTGGCGAACCTCAGCGCGATCATCGACCGCCTGACCATGCCCGAGGGGAGCCCGTTCTACATGCCGATCACGCGCGAGCTGTCGCGAGACAAGCTCGCCATTCTGCTCAAGTGGGCGGAGAGCCCGGTCGAAGGGACGAACCCGAATCCGCCGCCCCCGCTGCCGTGGCCGCCGCACGTGCCGCCGCAGCCGGCGCAGCCGAAAACCGCGTAGCAGCACCCTCTCCCCGCTCGCGGGGAGAGGGACAGGCGCGAAGCGCCAGGGTGAGGGGCGCAAGCTTCCCTCACCACCGGTAGTGGCCGATGATCGTCCACGCGCGCAGCACGTCCTCGTTCTTCGCGCCGTAGCCGATGTTGTGCACGACGAGGTAGTCGCGCGCGCCGCGCACGCTCGAGACGACGCCGACGTGGTACAGCCCGTTCGGCAGCCGCCACGCCACCACGTCGCCCGGCTCGTACGGGACGCCGAGCGGGCGCGCCTTGCCGTGGCGCGCGAAGAACGTCATCAGGTTCGGCACGCGGCGGTGGTCGATGTTCGCGTCCGTGCCGCGCTGGGCCCACATCTTCGGATAGGCGCGGACGTGCGCGGCCATGTCCTCGTGCACGGCCACTTGCAGATCGACGCCGGCGGCGCGGAACGCGCGCACGACGACGTCGGAGCAGACGCCGCGCTCGCGCGGCACGTCGCCGCCGGGGTAGTGCAGGCGGACGTAGGCCGGATCGTAGATCGTCGTCACGCCGACCTGAGCCAGCGCCGCGTCCGCGATTGTGGAGTGCGGCGGCCATGCCGCCGCCGTCTGGAGCAACAGCAGCAGTGCAAAACCCATAATTGATAGAGTACCCCCGTCATGCCTCACAACACCTTCAACACCCTCGACTCCTTCGATCTCGGCAACGGAAACCAAGGGCAGTTCTACTCGCTCCCCAAGCTCGAAGCCGCCGGCGCCGGCCCCGTTTCGAAGCTCCCCGTCTCCATCCGCATCGTCCTCGAGTCGGTGCTGCGCAACGTCGACGGCCGCAAGATCACCGAGCGCGACGTGCGCACGCTCGCCAACTGGTCCGCCACCGCCGAGCGCGAGGAAGAGATCCCCTTCATGGTCGCGCGCGTCCTGCTGCAGGACTTCACCGGCGTGCCGCTCCTGGTCGACCTCGCGGCCATGCGCTCCGCCGCCGCGCGCTACGACAAAGACCCGCGCATCATCGAGCCGCTCGTCCCCGTCGACCTCGTCATCGACCACTCCGTGCAGGTCGACTTCTCCAACCGACCCGACGCCCTCCAGCTCAACATGGAGATGGAGTTCCGGCGCAACCAGCAGCGCTACCAGTTCCTCAAGTGGGGGACGCAGGCGTTCAACGGCTTCCAGGTCGTGCCGCCGGGCATCGGCATCGTCCACCAGGTCAACCTCGAGTTCCTCGCGCGCGGCGTGCTGGAGAAAGACGGCGTCTGGTATCCCGACACGCTCGTCGGCACCGACTCGCACACGACGATGATCAACGGCTTGGGCATCGTGGCCTGGGGCGTCGGCGGCATCGAGGCCGAGGCGGGGATGCTGGGGCAGCCGGTCTACTTCTTGACGCCGGACGTCATCGGCGTCCACTTGAGCGGCGCGGTCAACGAAGGCGTCACCGCCACCGACGTCGTCCTCACCCTGACGGAGCTCCTGCGCAAAGCCAAAGTCGTCGGCAAATTCGTCGAGTACTTCGGCGAAGGGGCGGCGTCGCTCTCTCTGGCCGACCGCGCCACCATTGCCAACATGGCCCCGGAGTACGGCGCGACGATGGGCTACTTCCCCGTCGACGACGAGACGATGTCGTACTTTGCGTTGACGGGGCGGACCGATGACCAGGTCAACGCCTTCCGCAACTACTTCAAGGCCCAGGGCCTCTACGGCATGCCGAAGAAAGGAGAGCTCGAGTACACGAAAGTGCTCGAGCTCGACCTGGCCACGGTGAAGGCCAGCGTGGCCGGGCCGAAGCGGCCGCAGGACCGCATCGAGCTCGAGTCGCTCAAGACCATGTTCACGAACATGCTGCAGTCGGAGCCGCCGGGCGGCTATGGCAAGCCGGCCACGGAGATCGAGCGCGTCGTGCGCACGACCGTCGGCGTCACCACCGACGCCGCGTTGACCGGCGGCGGCGAGCAGGCGCAGGAGACGTTCCCGCTGCCGAGCGAGAAGCGCAACACCTCCGAGGTGAGCGAGACGGAGATGATGAACAACCGGCCGACGCCCGACCGCGTGGCCGGGCGCGAGCTCACCCAGGAGATGCCGCAAACGGTCGCCGAGCTGCATCACGGCGACGTCCTCATCGCCGCGATCACGTCGTGCACGAACACGTCGAATCCGTCGGTGATGCTCGCCGCCGGATTGCTGGCCAAGAAAGCCTCGGAGCGCGGGCTCAAGCCGCCGCGCGTGGTGAAGACCTCCCTCGCCCCCGGCTCGCGCGTCGTCACCGACTACTACGCGAAGTCGGGGCTGCAGAAGTACCTCGACGACGTCGGCTTCTACACCGTCGGCTACGGCTGCACCACGTGCATCGGCAACTCCGGCCCGCTCGATCCGGCGGTGGAGGAGGCCATCACCAAGAACGACCTCGTCGGCGTCTCGGTGCTGAGCGGCAACCGCAACTTCGAGGCGCGCGTGCACCAGTCGATCCGCGCGAATTTCCTGATGTCGCCGCCGCTCGTCGTCGCCTTTGCGCTGGCCGGCCGCATCGACATCGACATGACCAAGGAGCCGCTCGGCAAGGGCCGCGACGGCGCCGACGTCTACCTCCGCGACATCTGGCCGACGATGGACGAGGTCCGCGCGGTGATGCAGAAGGCGCTCGACCCGGCCACGTTCCGGAAGCTCTACGGCGACTTCGCCGCGCAGAATCCACTCTGGAACCAGATCCCCTCGTCCGCGGGCCTCTTGTACCAGTGGGACGCGAACTCGACGTACATCCAGGAGCCGCCGTTCTTCAGCGGCTTCGACATGAGCGCCGGGACGGCGAGCGACATCCGCGGCGCGCGCGCGCTGGCGATCTTCGGCGACTCGGTGACGACCGACCACATCAGCCCGGCCGGCTCGATCAAGTCGACCTCGCCCGCGGGCACGTACCTCGTCGAGCACGGCGTGAAGGTCGAGGACTTCAACAGCTACGGCTCCCGCCGCGGCAACGACCGCGTCATGACGCGCGGCACGTTCGCGAATGTGCGCATCAAGAATCTGATGGTGCCGGGCACGGAAGGCGGCGTCACGGTTCATCGTTCGCAGGAAAATCCCGACGGCGAGCGCATGAGCATTTACGACGCAGCGATGAAGTATCAGGAAGAGAAGACCCCGCTCGTCGTGATCGCTGGCCAGGAATACGGAACTGGATCGTCCCGCGATTGGGCGGCGAAGGGAACTCGGCTGTTAGGAGTGAAAGCCGTCATCGCGCAATCGTTCGAGAGAATTCACCGCAGCAATCTCGTCG
>DATDFB010000107.1:0-15454 GCA_036522835.1 Thermoanaerobaculia bacterium
AGATCTCTGACAACGGAGCTAGATTTCTGGCAACAGAGCTGGATTTCTTCCAACGGAACGGGATTCCTTCCAAGGGAGCTGGATCGCTTCCAACGGAGATCTTCAAGACGGTAACGGAAGCAAATTCGCCGCAAATTCTGCGGTGAGCGGCTGCTTATGCGATCTCTCCGAGATTACGCTGCATCCGAGGAAAGACCCAGCTCGGCGGTATGCTCGAGTGCTTCGTTGCAGGTCTTCGGTGTATTGTTGTATGTTGAAGGCGGGGTCAGTGTCGCGACGTTGTCGCCGCATTCGACCTATTCGATGTAAGTCGCGTTTACCTCGCCGTGCTCTGCCAGTACGTCTTGCGTAATCCCTCGCTTCTTTAAGCGGGCCCGAAGTCTGCCAACGGAAGACGCGTTTTGCGGCCGCGGGTTGCTGAGTGAGGTGTCAGAGCGTTGTGTCACCGAATCGCCGAACCCGCCCAAACAGGACGTTGCATCAGCTCGGCTCGAATCGTGTCGGGACGAATATTCTTATATGCTTTTATAAGCTCTGCTATGTCCCTTTCCTGCATGTCACGTACGCGGAGCGCGAATTTGCCATCAGATGTAAATTCAAGCTGAAGATTTCCGATATAGGTCACCTGATCGGCGATACAGCGAAATTTGATTGAGAAATCGCCGACCGGCACATCGTAAAAAGCCACCGGAGCGCGGGGCGAGCCCACTTCCGGGCCGGCCCAACGGAAGAATTCGTACTCGCCCGCTTGAAGTTCGAACGGGTGGAGAGTTGTATCGCCGTAGCGGACGAGCGGATGTCCGAGCAGATTCGCCGTAGTGATAAAGTTGTCGTTATAGTCTCGGCTGGGCTTTGCCTCAGCAATATTTCGATACATCCATGTCATCTCGTCATACGGCTGAGAAAGAGATACAACGACCAGCCCTTTGCCGCTGCCCGGGCGAAGCTGGTAGTTACGCGTTGTCGGAGGCGTAACGCACGCTTGCGACATAACGAGCACGCAGCCGATGAACAGGCATAGCGTCCGACGGTAATGGTTCATGTCCCCTCCGGCGCAGCAGGCTACCGATGACTCGCGCTATGGTGGCGAGTGTATCAAACCATCGCGAGACATGACGCCAGAAGAGTTCGCCGTCCTAAACCGCTGGCGCGTACGCATCGCTGATCGGCACAGCTAAGTAACTGATACGCTGAACGGTTGCGCGCCGCCCTCCCGCTCTGCGCTACAGTTGCTCCCGCTGTGACGCGTAACCACTACGCGAGGCATGCACAACTGCGACTCGCGTGCACATTGTCACGGACCCCGGGTTCCGCAGTTTTTTGTTTTGGCAACAGCCGGCTTGGGAGTGCGGTGCCACCTCAAAGCATATTGGTCCGGTGCGCGCAACAAAGTCACTTATGTTTCTTGCTAGAGCGTAGAGCCGGCTAACTGCCCTCACAAGCTGACAAAAACCGCCGAGCCTTGGCTCGGCGGCTCCGAACTGTACGCGGGCGTCACGTCGGCTGCAGTTCGCTCCCGCAGCTGCGCGTTAGTCGCGGCAGCCGCCGCGCCGCCCGAGGGAGGCCGGCATGGTAGGCGGTTTTTGCAGCTTAGAGTGATCGCGTTACCCGGACCAGAGATGGACGTCCGTTCGCGGTATTCACTGACGATGGTACGATCTCGACCAACCGATGAGTATTGGCAGAATCGCAGGAGTTGCTCAGGCGCTGGCGATCAACGCGGTGTCGATCTATGGAGTCTTCGGTTTCGACTGGCCGATCGGCACGGCAATCGCTCTCTACTGGTCGGAAAACATCCTTCGCGGTCTTCTCATCCTGGTTCTCGTTGGTGTATGGCGCTTGTCCCTTCGCCGGTCGGGCGTCGCGGCTTCGGCCAGCGCACCGGAGAATGTCACCACTCGGGGCTACCTGACGCTCTCATTGACCTTCAACGGCGCGCATGCAGTGTTTCTGGCAGTGATTCTAGGATTTGTCATTCCACGGATGTCGCCGGCACAGCGTTTTGAGCCGCGTTCATTTCGGCAGGGACTGATCCTCGTAACCATCCTCCTGCTGCTCCAACTACTGGGGCGCCTGTTGTTCTTACATCGCACCTCTGCGTCGCAGATTCAGGGGGTCGCCAACGCCTACGTCCGCCGGGTTCTTGTCATACATCTGACGATCGTATTCGGCATGTTCGGCATCGTATTGTTCGATCGTGCCACGCTTCTCTTCGCGACGTTCGCCGCACTAAAGACGATCGCGGATCTGGCAATCCCCTTGCGGCTGCGTCGTCTTCCGACTGAGCCTGTCTCGGAAATGGATTAGTCCTAAACGCGCGGATCTTGCCGCGAGGCTACCGCCGGCGAACGATCCCTCACAAGCCGCGGACAAAGAGGCGATGTCAAACCGATGTGTGCGCGCGATGCCGCGGATGATGCAGATCCCTTGCCAAAAAGGCAACGTTCGCTATTTTGATTGCCAATTCGGAAATAGCCGCGTATGATGAATCCGTTACTGCCGTACACGCCTGATCTGCCGGTTCGAGATGGGCGCGCACGAGCCGACTGCCACCTCGGCAGCCCGTGCGCGACCCGCCGCTTCCTCCATCCTCAGACGCGTCTTCCCTGAAAGGATGCGAGCCGAATGGCCACTCGAGTGCCATCCAAGAAATCCACCCACCCCGCGGTCCGCGATGCCGCCGCCGTGCGCGTCGTCGGGATCGGCGCTTCGGCCGGCGGTCTGGACGCCTTCCTCGAGCTCGTCTCCGCCATGCCGGCCGAGTCGGGCATGGCCTTCGTGCTCATCCAGCACCTCGACCCGCGCCACGACAGCATGCTCGTCGCCATCCTTGCCGGCGCGACGGCCATTCCGGTGCTGGAGGTGGCTGACGGGATGCGCATCGAGCGCGACCACGTCTACGTGATCCCGCCCGATACGGAGATGACGGTTCAGGGGGACGTTCTGCGGCTGAAACCTCGGAACCCGAAGGGGCCGCATCATCCGCTGGACAGTTTCTTCTGTTCCCTGGCCGAGGCGCGGGAGAACGATGCCATCGGCGTCGTGCTTTCCGGCAACGACACCGACGGAACTCTCGGACTGCAGGCCATTCGCGACGCCGGAGGGATCACCTTCGCGCAGAGTCCGGAGAGCGCGAAGTTCGAGGTCATGCCGAAGGCAGCCGCCGCGGCCGCGGACTTCGTGCTGCCGCCGGCGAGCATTGCCGCGCGGCTGGTGGACATCGTCCGCCGCGAGAGCTCGGGAGACGGCGTGGAGCTCGACCGGATCCTCGAATTGCTGCGCGCCAGCCATCCGATCGACTTCCGCCACTTCAAACGGGCCAGCGTGGAGCGGCGCATCCTGAGGCGCGTTCTCCTCGGAGACCATGACAGCTTGAGCGGCTACGCCGAGGCGCTGGAGAAAGACAGCGCCGCCGTGGAGACGCTGTACCACGATCTGCTCATCGGCGTGACGTCGTTCTTCCGCGACCCCGAGCGCTTCGAGGCGCTGAAGACGGCCGTTTTTCCGGTGATCGTGCAGAACCGCGGGGCCAAGGACAGCATTCGCATCTGGGTGGCGGGCTGCTCGACGGGCGAGGAGGTGTACTCGCTGGGCATGACCCTGCTCGAGTTCCTCGACGGCCGTCCCGATGCGCCGCGGATCGCCATCTACGGCACCGACATCAACGAGCTGTCGCTTCGGAAGGCGCGAGCGGCCGTCTACTCGCCGCGCGCCGTGAGCGGCGTGACGCCGGAACGGCTGGAGCGATTTTTCACGGACGCGCCGGGCGGCCACAAGATCGACAAGGCCTTGCGCGAGCTCTGCGTCTTCGCCGAGCACGACGTGACGCGCGACCCGCCGTACTCGAAGATCGACCTCGTCACCTGCTGCAACGTCCTCATCTACTTCGATCCGGATCTGCAGAAAAAAGCACTCGCTCTCCTTCAGTACGCGCTCGCACCGGGCGGATTCCTGATGTTGGGAAGCTCGGAGAATCTCCGCGGCGCGACCAAGCAGCTCACGGCCGTCTCGGCGAAGCCGCTGATCTACCGCAAGCAACAGGCACCGGACGCGCTGGCCACGTTCGACGTCGCCCCGCGCGCGCCGAGGTCGAGCCTGGCCGCGGCGCCGTCCGCGCCGGCGGTCCGGCCCCCCGGAGGCACCGCTCGCGACGAAGACGACGCCTTTCTGGCCGCTCATCTCGCTCCGTGCGCCGTGCTCGTCAACGAACAGATGGAGATCATGCGGATCCGGGGAGAGATCGCTCCGTTCATCGCCCTGGAACCGGGAGAGGCTTCCCTCAATCTCTTCGGCCTGGTCCGGAGTCACGAGGTCCTGGCGGTGCTGCGGCCCGCGGTCCGTCGCGCGCTCCGGGAACAGATCAGCGTGACGAAGGAAGACATTCTCGTAGTGGAGGGCGGCGTCCGCCGCTCCGTCGCGTTCGAAGTGATTCCGCATGGCGCTCCTCCCGGCAACGACCGATGCTGGATCGTCTTCCACAGCGTCCCCGCCCCGGAGAAGAACAAAGGGATGCCGGCCGGCAGGCGGACGGAGATCGACGGTCTCCGGCGCGCGCTCGAGGCCGCGATCGACGACCGCGAGCAACTGGCCGACGACGCCGCCGCGGCGGCGGAGGAAGCGCAGTCGAGCGACGAGGAGCTGCGCAGCACGAACGAAGAGCTGGAGACGGCCAAGGAGGAGCTCCAGTCGGCGAACGAGGAGCTGAGCACGCTCAATGACGAGCTGCGGCTCCGCAACACCGTGCTGGTGGGGATGAACGACGACATCGAGAACCTCCTCGGCGCCGTGGAGATCCCGATCCTCTTCGTCGGCATCGAGCTGACCGTGCGCCGGTTCAACGTCACGGCCGGCTTGCTGTTCAACCTCCGTCCCGAGGCGATCGGGCGGCCGCTCCGCGAGGCGAAGTCGACGTTCGACATCGTTCAGATCGAGAAGCTCATCGGGGCGGTCATCGAAACGGGCGAAGGGGCGGATGTCGAGGTGCGGGACTCGGCGGGCGCGTGGAGCCTGCTGCGCCTTCGCGCCTATCGGAAATCGGGCGGCGAGATCGACGGCGCCATCGTGGCCATCCTCGACATCGACGAGCTGAAACGCAGCGTCCTGGTGGCCGAGGAGGCGACGCGCGCCGCCGGCATGCTCTCCCAGGCCAGCGCGCTGCTGGCGTCGTCGCTCGACTACGAGACGACGCTCGAGTCTCTGACGCGACTCTCCACGGCGGCGTTCGCCGATTGGTGCGCCGTCGACCTCCTCAACGAGGACGGCTCGATCCGGCACCTCACCGTCTCGCACGCCAATCCCGTTTTGCGCGACCTGGCCCTGCAGTTCCAGGAGGTGGCGTTCAGCGAGCCGGAGCATGCCCCCGGCGCGCCGCAGGCGCTGCTGTTGCGCAAATCGGTGCTGCTCACCGACATCGCCGAGTCGGACGTGACCGGCATCCAGCCCGAGGCGAAGATCATGCAGCTCATCGGCGCGCTGGGGGTGCGGTCGCTCATCAGCGTGCCGCTCATCGTCCGCGACAAGGTGCTGGGCACGACGACGTTCTCCTCGTCGCGGCGCCGGTACGAGGAGGTCGACCTGAAGCTCGCCGAGGAGTTGTCGCAACGCGCCGCCGTGGCCATCGATACGGCCATGCTGTTTCGCGAAGCGCAGAGCGCGAACCGATACAAGGACGCCTTCCTCGGCACGGTCGCCCACGAGCTGCGCACGCCGCTGACGTCGATCGTCGGATGGGTGCAATTGGCGAAGGGCAGCCCTCAAATGTTCGGCGAAGCGTTGGTCCACATCGACGAGGGTGCCAGCCTGCTGCGAGTGTTCATCGAAGACCTTCTCGACGTCACGCGCATTCGCGAGCAGAAGTTGAACGTGGAGATGGCGGACGTCGATCTGGCAGCCGTCGTCCGTTCGGCCCTGGAGATGACCGTGCACAGTGCCAGAGAGGGTGGCGTTCGGATGCGGTTGGACGTGGCCCTCGATCCGGCGCCGTTGCGCGGTGATCGCGTGCGGCTGTTGCAGGTCGTCTGGAATCTCCTCAGCAACGCCATCAAGTTCACGCCGCCGGGAGGCGAGGTCGGAGTCCGGCTGGTGCGGCAAGGCAACGACGCGCGTTTGACCGTCATCGATACCGGCGCCGGCATCGCCGCCGACTTTCTGCCGCACGTCTTCGAGATCTACCGCCAGGCGGACCCGACGCCCTTCCACGTTCCCGGACTCGGCATCGGCCTGTCGATCGTCGCGCAGATCGTGAAGCTCCACGGCGGGTGGGTGCACGTCGAGAGTCCCGGCCTCGGCCTCGGATCGACGTTCACCGTCACGCTGCCCCTTGTGTCGTCCGGCGGCGAAAGCCTCCTCGGATCGGGCCGCCGGTCCGGCAGGTCCCGCCGCAACGGCGAGCCGTCGTTGCCCGGCCAGTCGTCAGAAGGAGCAGGTGTGGGATGCGCGTCACTGCGGGCGCCGGCGGGCAATCCTGCGTGACATGGCCAGCGTTCGGTTCCATCGCAACCGCGACACGGTGACGGCAGGCGCTGCGGCACGGTCGTTTTCGATGTGTCGAAACTCGTTCCGCAGAGCGTCCGCCGTTCTCCCGTCGCCGCTCAGCATGCGTGGCAGCCGCGCAAACAACAGCGGCCGGCCGGAGTTCTTCAATTGATCGAGAGTCGTGGCGACCAGGGGCAACCTGGCCGGGCCGGGGTTTTGTGCGTGCAACGCGCGCCGCAGCAGCCAGAGGGCTCGTCTTCGCGCGTGATTCATCGAGTGTTTCATTGCGAGTCGGCAATTCGCGACGAGTGCCAACATACACCGGGATTCGGCGGACGATCGTTGGCACAAGAGCCGCGTTGTTCATTCAGAGCGATGAGAATGGACCTACCTCGTGCCGGCCGCACATCCCACCCCCGGGCGGCGGCATGACCCGGTTCGTCTCCTGGGTGCGGTCATTGTGGCCGTTCGGCGGCCGGATGATCTTTCCGGAACGACGGCGCAGCAGGCGCTACCTGACGCTCAGGAACGCCGCGCGCGCCGCCATCATGCTCGTCGTTGCATTCATCCTTCTTTCGCTTTGGGCCGCATTTCGCCCCGCCCATTCCGGAACTTCGTTGTGGGAGGAGGGCGCGGCGTCCTCCACGTCAACGCCCGCCCCTCGCGAGCCGTTTCCCGTCGTCCGGGAGGGCTCGGCCGGTGATTACCCGCCAGCCGGCCCGATCCAAATCCTGAACGAATCGCCGGCCGTGCCCCCGGCACCGCCGCCGATCCCTCAGCGGCAGACGACGATTGAGCCTCGGGAACCGCAGCCGCGGCTCGGCAACGGACAGCGCATCGTCATCTCGGGAGGGAGCGAGGGCGTTCAGGTGCACGTCGAAACGGCAACGACGGCGCCCGCCGGCACTCCACCCTGATTCACGTGTGCGAGAATGGCACGAAAGAGCAGCAAGCCAGGAAGTCAATTCTGAACGCGCCGCGCACTACTGCCGTTTTACGAAAGGGACACTCAATGAAGCGGACGTACATCGGCCTTCTGGCAATCGTCGGAATCGCTGCGTTTCTCCTCACGCCCTCCTCGGCATTCGCCCAGATCAACCTCGGTACCTCGCAGAGCTTTGCCGTCCTGGGAGGCTCGACGGTGACCAACACCGGCGCGAGCGTCATCACCGGCAACCTCGGAGTTTCCCCAGGTTCGTCTGTGACCGGATTCCCTCCCGGCATCGTCACCGGAGGAGCGATTCACGCGGCCGATGGCGTCGCGGCGCAGGCCCAGAGCGATCTCACCACGGCGTATAACGCTGCTGCGGGCATCCCGTGCGGTGTCGACCTGACGGGACAGGACCTCGGTAGCGTGGGTACGCTGACGCCGGGCGTCTACTGTTTCACGTCGTCGGCCGCTCTGACCGGAACGCTGACGCTCAACTTCCAGGGCAATCCGAACGCACTCTTCCTCTTCAAAATCGGCAGCACACTGACGACAGCCAGCGGATCGTCGGTCGTTCTGACCAATACCGGCGGAACGACCTGCCCAACGAATCTCTTCTGGCAGGTCGGCAGCTCCGCGACGCTCGGTACGGGCAGCACGTTCGCGGGGAACATCCTCGCGCTCACCAGCATCACGATCACCACGGGAGCGGGCGTGACCGGCAGGGCCCTGGCGCGGAACGGTGCGGTGACCCTCGACACGAACACCGTGACCACCTCGGCGTGCGCGGGGGCACCCAACATTCCAGCACTCGACCCCGTGGGCCTGATGATCCTCATGATTCTTCTCGCCGGCGCGGGCGTCTTCGTCATCAAGAGGGTCGCGAGCTGACGGCGGCCGCGGCGTTACCGCCGGCGTCCCCGTTGCGGTGATACAGCATCGCCCGGCTGAAGCGGGCCTCATCTTGCAGAGTGATTGTCATGTATCCCCCACTCCGGCTGTTCACCGTCGGCTGCGCATTGGTGCAGCTTCTCCTCATTTCCGCTCCGGCGCATGCGGCACGGCGCGTGTCCGCCAAGAAACCTGCGCCACCCGCTTTGAGCGCCGCCGCCGTGAACAGCGCCGGCGGTAATCCCATCCTCCACTCGTCCGCCCAACATGGGGCCGCCGTTCTGCGGGCCCAGATCCTGCTGGACCGCGCGCATTTCTCGCCGGGCGAGATCGACGGCCGCTACGGCGGCACCACCAGAAGCGCCGCTGCCGCCTTCAATTTGTCGAAAAAAATCAAGGCTCACGCGGAGGTCAACGCCGCGACGTGGCAGGCGCTGAACCTCGATGGCGCTCCCGTGATCGTCCCCTACACCCTCACGGCCGCAGATCTTGCCGGTCCCTTCGCTCGGATCCCGGAGGAGATGGCCGGCAAAGCGAAGTTGCCGGCACTCGGGTACGAGAATGCGGCGGAAGGACTCGGCGAGAAGTTCCATGTCAGTCCGGAGCTCCTCGCCAAACTCAATCCCGGGCTGGCGTTCGATCGTGCCGGTACGGTCATCCAGGTGCCGAACGTCGCGCGGCCGCCTCTCGAGAAAGTCGCGGGGATGATCATTCGCGTCAGCAAGAGTCAAAGGGCGGTCGAGGCAGTCGACGGGAACGGCGTCGTTCTGGCCCGCTATCCCGCCACGACCGGGAGTACGCACGACCCGCTTCCCCTCGGCAACTGGAAGATCAACGGCGTCGCCTGGGAGCCGCCGTACAACTACAACCCCAGCTTCTTCTGGGATGCCGAGGCAAGCGAGAAAAAGGCGACGCTCGCGCCCGGTCCGAACAGTCCGGTCGGCCCGGTCTGGATCGATCTCTCCAAGCCGCACTACGGAATCCACGGCACTCCCACGCCGTCAACCATCGGCAAGACCACGTCCCACGGCTGCATTCGTCTGACGAACTGGGATGCCATCGAGCTCGCCAAGATGGTGAAACCGGGAACGCGGGCGGTTTTGGGAAAGTGAAGCCGGTCGCGCGGTAGAACCCCGGCGCCGAGTGCCGCTCGGGCGACGCCCCGCACACTTGTCATCGGCACCTCAATCGATATGATGCGATCGACGTGACTGTCGCCACACCCGCAACCCACCCCACCGACCGAGGTGCTTCCCCTATGTCGTGGATCGTCAATTTCTACCGCTCCGCCATCGGCAAGAAGGCGGTGATGGCGGTGACCGGAGTCTTTCTCTTCGGCTGGGTCTTCGCCCACATGCTCGGCAACCTGAAGCTCTACCTCGGGCCCGAGCACTTCAACGAATACGCGCGCTGGCTGCGCACCATGGGCGCGCCGGCGATGCCGCACAGCGTCGGGCTGTGGGTGACGCGCATCCTCATGCTCGTCTGCATCTACCTGCACATCGATGCGGCTACGAAGCTGACGCTGATGAACCGCGCCGCGCGCCCGACGGCATATCGCGACCGCGACTACGTCCTTGCCGACTACGCCTCGCGGACGATGCGCTGGGGCGGCGTCATCATTCTTCTGTTTGTCCTCTACCACCTCGCCCACCTGACGTTCGGCGTGAAGGCGCTGAATCCGCAGTTCGTCGAGAACGATCCGTACCACAACGTCGTCACCGGATTCCGGGTCTGGTGGGCCGCGGCGATCTACATCGTGGCCAATCTCGCCCTCGGCCTGCACCTCTTCCACGGTCTCTGGAGCATGTTCAATTCCGTCGGCCTGAACCACGTGAAGTTCAATCCGTGGAAGCGCGTCTTCGCCACCGCGTTCGCGCTCGTCATCACCGTCGCCAACGTGTCGTTCCCGGTGGCCGTGCTGCTGGGGGTGGTGCGATGAGCGCGCTCGACAGCAAGATTCCTCCCGGCCCGATCGAGAAGAAGTGGGCGTACGCGAAATCGCACTACAAGCTGGTGAACCCGGCGAACAAGCGCAAGTACGACGTGATCGTCGTCGGCGCGGGGCTGGCCGGCGCGTCGGCCGCGGCGACGATGGCGGAGCTCGGCTACAACGTGAAGTGCTTCGTCTACCACGATTCGCCGAGGCGCGCGCACTCCATCGCCGCGCAGGGCGGGATCAACGCGGCCAAGAACTACCAGAACGACGGCGACTCGATTTACCGCCTCTTCTACGACACGGTCAAAGGCGGCGACTACCGCTCGCGCGAGTCGAACGTGCATCGCCTGGCGGAGCTTTCGGTCGACATCATCGATCAGGCCGTCGCGCAGGGCGTGCCGTTCGCGCGCGAGTACGGCGGACTTCTCGAGAACCGCTCGTTCGGCGGCGTGCAGGTGTCGCGCACGTTCTACGCGCGCGGCCAGACGGGCCAGCAGTTGCTCCTCGGCGCGTTCCAGGCACTGGAGCGGCAGATCGCCCTCGGCAAGGTACAGATGTTCCCGCGCCACGAGATGCTCGACGTCGTCATCGTCGACGGGCAGGCCAAGGGGATCGTCACCCGCAACCTCGTCACCGGCGCGATCGACGTGCACGCCGGCGACGCCGTGGTCCTCGGTACGGGCGGCTACGTCAACGTCTTCTATCTGTCGACGAACGCGAAGGCCTCGAACGCGACGGCGATCTGGCGCGCATACAAGCGCGGCGCGTATTTCGCCAATCCGTGCTACACGCAGATCCATCCGACGTGCATCCCCCAGACGGGCGATTACCAGTCGAAGCTGACGCTGATGTCGGAGTCGCTGCGCAACGACGGCCGCATCTGGGTGCCGAAGCAGCAGGGCGACAAGCGCAATCCGAAGGACATCCCGGAGGCGGAGCGCGACTACTACCTCGAGCGGAAGTATCCGAGCTTCGGCAACCTCGCGCCGCGCGACATCGCCTCGCGCGCGGCGAAGGAAGTGTGCGACGAGGGGAAAGGCATCGGCCCGAGCGGCCGCGGCGTCTATCTCGACTTCGCCGACGCCATCAAACGCCTCGGCAGGAAGACGATCGAGGAGCGCTACGGGAATCTGTTCGAGATGTACCACGACATCACCGCCGAGGATCCGTACGAAGTGCCGATGCGGATCTACCCCGCGCCGCACTACGCCATGGGCGGGCTGTGGGTCGACTACAACCTGATGTCGAACGTGCCGGGGCTCTACGTGATCGGCGAGGCGAATTTCTCCGACCATGGCGCGAACCGCCTCGGCGCGAGCGCGCTGATGCAGGGCCTGGCCGACGGCTACTTCGTGGTCCCGGTGACGATCGGCGACTATCTGGCCACGCAGCTCGGCAAGAAGGTGCCGGCGGACCGCCCCGAGTTCCAGCAGACGAAGAACGACGTCGCCGAGCGCGTGAAGCGCCTCCTGGCCGCGAACGGCACGCGCAGCGTCGACTCGTTCCACCGCGAGCTCGGCGCGATCATGTGGGAGTACTGCGGCATGGCTCGCAGCGCCGACGGGTTGCAGAAGGCGATCGGGATGGTGCGCGACCTCCGCGCACAGTACTGGAAGGACGTGCGCGTCCTCGGCACGAACGAGGAGCCGAACCAGGCGCTGGAGAAAGCGGGCCGCGTGGCCGACTTCTTCGAGCTCGCGGAGCTGATGTGCGTCGACGCGCTGCAACGCAACGAGTCGTGCGGCGGCCACTTCCGCGTCGAGTACCAGACGCCCGACGGCGAAGCGAAGCGCAACGACGACGAGTACCTCTACGTCAGCGCCTGGGAGTACCGCGGCGACGACGCCGCGCCCGCGCTGCACAAAGAGCCGCTGGTGTACGAGGAAGTGAAGCTGGCGACGAGGAGCTATAAGTGACGGTTCAGGTGACAGGGCACAGGGAACAGGGGACAGGTGATGTTCTCGCGACGACCACCACCTGTGCCCTGTCCCCTGTGCCCTGTCCCCTTCCGAGGAGAGTTTGATGGATTTGACCCTACACGTCTGGCGTCAGAAGTCGCGCGCGGAATCGGGCGCGTTCGTGACGTACAAAGCGGCCGGCATCTCGCCCGACGCATCCTTCCTGGAGATGCTCGACATCGTCAATGAAGGGTTGATCGAGAAGGGCGAAGAGGCCATCCACTTCGAGCACGACTGCCGCGAAGGCATCTGCGGCTCGTGCGGGATGATGATCAACGGCGTGGCTCACGGGCCGATCGGCGGTACGGCCACATGCCAGTTGCACATGCGCCACTTCCATGACGGCGACGAGGTCTGGGTCGAGCCGTGGCGCGCGCGCGCCTTCCCCATCATCAAGGACCTCATCGTCGACCGCACCCCGCTCGACAAGATCATCCAGGCCGGCGGCTTCATTTCCGTCAACACCGGCAACGCTCCCGAGGCGAACAGCGTGCCGGTGGCGAAGATGACGGTGGAGACGTCGATGGACGCGGCGCAGTGCATCGAGTGCGGCGCGTGCGTGGCCCAGTGCCCGAACGGCGCGGCGCAGCTTTTCACCGCCGCGAAGATCGCGCACCTCGGGCTCCTCCCGCAGGGGCAGCCGGAGCGCTACGACCGCGTGCTCAACATGGTCACGACCATGGAAGAGTACTTCGGCAGTTGCACGATGTTCCGCGAGTGCGAGGCCGTCTGCCCCAAGGAGATCTCCACCGACTTCATCGCCCGCATGAACCGCGACTACATCGTGGCCCGTTTCAAGAACCGGTAATATGGAGTGCGGCGGCCATGCCGCCGCTGTTTGAGCGGCGGCCATGCCGCCGCACTCCACACGATGCTGACGCCTTTTCTCTTCGCGCTCTTTCTGTCTCCGCCGGCCGACGTCTCTCCGCTGCTGGCAAAAATCCGCGGCTCGAACGCGATGATCGACGACTTGCGCGAGCTCTGCGACACCGTCGGCGGCCGGCCGACACCGTCGCCGGCCGAGGCGCGGGCGGAGGAGTGGGCGGCGGGAAAGTTCCGCGAGGCGGGCGTGCCGGTGTCGATGGAGAGCTACACGTTGCCGGCATCGTGGCGCTCGCGCGGGGCATTCGCCGAGGCCGTCGCGCCGGCGGCGTTCCCGCTGCGCATCGCCGCGGCGCCATTCACCGCGGGAACGAACGGCGCGATCGAGGGGACGCTCGTCGACTTCGGCGACGGCAATCCCGAGGTGCTCGCGAAGGTGCCGGAGTCGAAGGGGAAGATCGCCTTCGTCCGCACCGGCATCATGAATTCGCTCGAGGATCTGTTCGGCGACTACATGCGCATCAACGCGCTGCTGGAGACGGCGAAGCGCACCGGCGTCGCGGCGATGCTGATCGAGTCGTCGCAGCGGCGGTCGCTGTTGTACCGCCATCCGATGGCGCTCGACGGCAGGATCGTGCCGTTACCGGTCGCCGTCGTGGCGCACGACAACGCCGAGCGGCTGCTGCGGCTGATGGCGGGCGGCGCCGTGCGCGTGCGGCTCAACCTCGACAATGAGATCGGCCGGCAAGCGACGGCGCACAACGTCGTCGGCGAGATCCGCGGCAGCGACAAGGCCGACGAGATCGTGGTCATCGGCGCGCACCTCGACTCGTGGGACATGGGAACGGGCGCGCTCGACAACGGCGTCAACGCCGTCACCGTCATCGACCTGGCGCGGCAGATCAAAGCCCTCGGAATGAAGCCGCGGCGCACGATTCGCTTCGTCGACTTCACCGGCGAGGAGAACGGCATGATCGGCTCGCGCGCGTACGCCGAGGGGCATCGCGCGGAGATGCCGAGGCACGCGGCGATGATCACCATGGACATCGGCAGCGGCAAGACCACCGGCTTTTTCCTCAACGGGCGCGAGGAGCTGCGGCCGCTCGTGGAGAAGGCGCTCGCGCCGGTGATGGAGGCGAAGGCGCAGCAGAATCCGCCAGACGGCATCGACGGCACCGACAACTTCGACTTCATCCTCTTCGGCGTGCCGAACCTCGTGGCGAACCAGGACCCGGCGCCGTACTTGCCCGACTACCACGCCGAGAGCGACACGTTCGACAAGGTCGACGTCGCCGCGGCGAAGGAGAACGAGGCGGTCGACGCGGCGCTGCTCTGGTACCTGGCGAATACGGACGAGCGGCTGCCGCAGCAGTCGCGCGCGGAGGTCGAGAAGCTGCTCGCGGATCAGCACCTGGTCGAGCAGATGAAGGCGTTCGCGCAGTGGGATGACTGGGCGGCGCGCAAACGGGGACTGCGGTGACGCAGCACATCGGCATCGTGGCCTGCTCGGCCGAGGGGGCGGCGCTCTGCTACCGCACGATCTGCATCGAAGGCGCCGCGCTCCTCGGCGAGCACGATCATCCCGAGGTCTCGATGCACACGCACTCGCTCGCCGAGTACATGAAGTGCATCTACCGCAATGACTGGAACGGCGTCGGCGACTTGATGCTCTCCTCGGCCGAGAAGCTCGCGAAGATCGGTGCCGATTTTCTGATCTGTCCCGACAACACCATCCATCAGGCCATGCCGTACGTCGCGGAGCGCTCGCCGCTGCCGTGGCTGCACATCGCGCACGTCGTCGCCGAGGAGGCGGCCGCGCGCGGCTTCCGGAAGCTCGGCCTCACCGGAACGCGCTACCTCACCGAGAGCGACGTCTACCCAGAAGGCTACGCGCGCCCGACCGCCGAGGAGCGTGCGGAGATCAACCGCATCATCTTCGAGGAGCTGGTCTACGGGAAGTTCGAGCCGGAGGCGGTGGAGTACTTCCGCACGGTCATCGCCAAGTTCCAAGAGCAAGGCTGCGACGCCGTGGTCCTCGGCTGCACGGAGATCCCGCTGATCATCAGCGACGCGAACTCTCCGCTGCCGGTGCTCGACTCCACGCGGCTTCTGGCGCGGGCGGCGTTGGGGAGGGCGGTGGGGCTTTAGGTTCTTAGGTTCTTAGGTTCTTAGGTTCTTAGGTTCTTAGTTCTTAGTTCTTGGTTCTTAGTTCTTAGGGAACCTCTGCACAAGTCGGATCTCGCGATGCTGTGGAAAACGCAGTTCCATCTGATACTGCCGAAAACGCTGAACGAGTGAGGGACGCGTGGGAAAGCAGGATACATTCGCTGGGCTGGCGTGGAAGAACAAGGGAAAGACGACACGACGGGAGCGATTCCTTGGGGAGATGGAGGCGATCATTCCCTGGAACCGGCTGCTGAGGTTGATCGAGCCGCATTACCC
>DATDFB010000108.1:0-7793 GCA_036522835.1 Thermoanaerobaculia bacterium
GGCGTCGCCGGCGACGCCGGCCGCGCCGGCGACGGCAGCCGAGGCGCCACCGCCGCGCAAATTCATCTTCTTCATCGACGAGATGTCGCTCACCGACTCGAACCGCGCCCAGCTCGTGAAGAGCGCCGCGGAGCTCGTACGCACACAGATGCGCGCCGGCGACGAGGCCATGGTGGTGACGGGGACGAAGGACGTGATGCCCTTCACCGCGGACCGCGATGCGGTCCTGCAGCGCCTCGGCGCGATGCTCGAGCGCGAAGCGCGGTACCGCGCGGACACCGGCCCCCAGGCGGAGGAGCTCTTTTTCCGCACCTTCCGCCCCAGCTCCGCCGACGAGTACAAGCACATGGCCCGCATCTATGCCACGCGCGTGAACCGCCGCGTCACCAGCACGCTGCGCACGCTCCTCGGCCTGGTCGGCTCGCTCAACCAGACCAGCGGCAGGAAAGTGCTCATCGTCATGAGCGAGTCGCTCACGGCGGAGCCGGGGCGCGAGGCGTTCGGCCTGCAATCGATTCAACAGAGTCTCGTGCCGACGGTGACGTCGTTCAGCGGCGTCGTCAGCGAGGGGATGGAGTCGGCGGAGTTCAGCGCCACGGAGGCCTCCTCCCGCGCCTCCTGGTACGACGTCCATCCGATGATCAAGGAGCTCGCCGCGCGCGCGAGCGCGAACGGCGTGACGATCTACACGATGCAGCCCGACTTCGCCGGCGCGGTGAAAGTGCCGGGCGCGGGCGCCGACATCAGCGCGCCGCGCGGCGTCCCTGGGCGCCGCGGCCAGGACGCCCGCGGCACGACGTTCGCCGTCAGCCAGTTCCAGCGGACGATCGTCGACGGCACGCGCGACACGCTCGGTACGCTGGCCGGCGACACCGGCGGGAAGATGTTCATCGGCGCGCGCGAGCTCGCCGGCGGCTTCCGCCAGATCGCCGAGGACCTGACCTCGTACTACTCCCTCGGCTACCGCTCCGCCGCGAGCAGCGGCACCTTCAAGAAGATCGACGTGCGCGTGAAGGACCATCCCGACTACGTCGTCCGCGCCCGCCGCCAACTGCTCCGCCGCACGCCCGAGCGCGAGATGGACGAGATGGTCGCGGCCAACCTCATCGTTCCGCGCGCGGTCAACGAGCTCGGCATCGTCGCCAGCGCCGGCAAGCCGGAGCACCAGATCAATGACAGTTGGCGCGTCCCGGTCGTGGTCAAGATCCCGCTCTCGAAGCTGACGTTCATCCCCGCGGGCGACAAATACCGCGGCGCGTTCACCGTGCACTACGCCGTCGCCGACGGCGCCGGCTACACCACCGGCGTCTATCGGGAGCAGACGCTCGACATCCCCGCGGCCGAGATCGACGCCGCGCGCGCGCAGTTCTTCACGTTTTCGTCTACCCTGGTCGTGGCGCCCGGCACGATGAAAGTCGCCGTCGGCGTCTACGACCGTTACTCCCGTCTGGCCGGCTTCGACCAAGTCGAGGTCGTAATGGGGGTCAGGTCTTCAGTTTCCAGTTTCTTATTTGCGGTAGCAACCGCGGGTGCTACCGCAAATAAGAAACTGGAAACTGAAGACCTGACCCCTAGAGGAGACCGCCGATGAAATTTGCCAGCGTCATCCTTGCCGCCACCGTCGTCACCACCACCGTCCCGCCGGCGCCGAAGCCCGTGCCGTACCTCGAGTCGATCGAGGTGACGGTCAACAACGTCGACGTCATCGTCACCGACCGCGCCGGCAACCGCGTGCACGGCCTAGAGAAGAGCGACTTCGAGATTCTGGAGAACAACGTCGCCCAGACGATCTCGAACTTCTCCGAGTACCGCGGCGCCGAGCGCGCGCCGGTGGCCACGACGGCGCCCGAGGCGCTGCCGCAGTCGCGGAAGTTCGTCATGCTCTTCGACGATCTGTCGCTCCATCCGGCGACCGCCGGCGAGTTCCGCAAGCGCACCGACGCGCTGGTGAGCTCCGCGATGCAACCGGGCGACGAGCTGATGATCCTCACGCCGACGTCGAAGACCGCGAAGGTCGCGCTGCCCTTCACCTCCGACAAGCGCGCCATTCACAATGCCATCGAGTCGGTCATGCGGCAGAGCGGGTTCCGCGCCGACACGCGGCTCATTCAAGAGCGCCTCTTCTACGAGCGCGAGGTGCAGCAGGCGACGTACTCGGCGCGCCGCGCCGGCGCCCAGGCCTATTCGCGCGGCGTCTCGCGGCGCGTGAAGGAGACGCTGGGACACTTGCAGGGAGTGGTTGCGGCGATGGCGGAGGTGCCGGGGAAGAAGAGCGTCATTTTCGTCACGCAGTCGCTGCCGGTCGAGCCGGGCTTCGAAGCGTTCGACCTCGACCAGCCGCCGCCCGGCGCGTGGTCGCGCCTCACGGCCTACCTCGCCGACGTCGCACGAACGGCGAGCACGAATGGCGTCACCGTCTATTGCCTGCAGCCCGACGTCTACACCGGCTCCGCGATCGGCATGGACATCGAGGACCGCGGCCGCGGCCCGCGCGGCGTGCGCGTCAGCAACGTCGCGCCGATCACCGACATCCAGGGCACGCAGAAGGCGTTCGAGATTCTGAGCGACACGACGGGCGGGAAGTGGTGGCGCGGCGGCGCGGGGATCGGGCCGCTGTTCCGGCAGATCTCCGAGGACGTGACCGACTACTACTCGATCGGCTACCGCGCCGCGAGCGAGGAGCCGGACCGCACGCGCTCGATCGCCGTGCGCGTGCGCAACCATCCGGAGTACGACGTCCGGGCGCGCCGCGCCGTGGTGCGGAAGTCGGCGCCGAACGAGATGCGCGACATGGTCATCGCCCGTCTTCTCGACGACCGCTCGATCGACGAGCTGGGCGTGCGCGTGTCGGTCGGCAAGACGGAGCGCGAGCGCACCGGCAGCCTCCTCGTGCCGGTCGACCTGAAAATCCCGCTGTCGAAGCTGACGTTCCTCCGCGACGGCGACGTCTACCGCGCCTCGTTCCGCGTGCATTACGCCGCGGAGAGCAGCGCCCCCGACTTCGCGCCGGGCGAAGGCCGCGAGCAGACGGTCGAGGTGCCGGCGGCCGACATCGCCCACCTCGGCGGGAAGTTCTACACGTACACGACGAACCTGCGCGTGCTGCCCGGCGAGGTGAAGGTGTCGGTGGGCGTGCTCGATCCGCTGTCGCACCTGGCCACGATCAAGACGATGACGATGACGGTGCGGTAATGGGGTCAGGTCTTCAGTTTCCAGTTTCTTATTCGCAGCAACGCCCCCGGGCGTTGCTACGAATAAGAAACTGGAAACTGAAGACCTGACCCCACCCTCAATGCGGCAGCGGGAAGTTCCAGAAGAACTGCGAGATCCGCACGAGCAGCGGGTCCGGCACCTCGGCGCCGGCCTCGTTGAGGCGCTTCACCTCGTCGTGGATCGCCCCGAGCTCCTTCTCGTCGAGCCAGAAACCGCGGCACTTCGGGCAGTAGTCGAGCACGATCGTCGTCTCGATGTTGAAGTCGACCTTCTTCATCGTCGCGCCGTCGCGGGGACAGAGAATCGGGCCGTACTCGTCCGCGTGCTGGAAGTCGTCGCCGTCGATCGTGGAGAACTCCAGGTCGCCCGGCGTCGGCCCGGCCAGGCGGTTCAGCTCCCCGTGCTCGACGTACATCCCGCGGCAGAGCGGGCAGGTCTCGACCGCGGTGTCGTCGAACGACTTGGTCTCGAGCGCGTTTCCGTCGCGCGGACAATTCATCGCATCCTCCTCACGCCGCCCGCTTGACCGGCAGCTTCAGTACCATCGACGTCCCCACGCCTTCGATCGAGGCGACGGAGATCTCGCCGCCGTGGGCCTCGACGATCTGCTTGACGATGTAGAGTCCCAGGCCCGTGCCGCCGCCGCCGCGGAGCGACTTGCTGCCGCTCTGCTTGTACTTCTCCCAGATCTGCGCGAGCTCGCTCGACTTGATGCCGACGCCGCTGTCCGTCACGGTGATGACGATCGACTCCGGGAGCTCGCCGTTCCGCACGATCTGCGCGCCGACGGAGATGAGCCCGCGCTTCGGCGTGAACTTGAGCGAGTTCGAGATCAGGTTGATGACCGCCTGGGTCAGCTTCTCCACCGAGCCGATGATCAGCGGCACGTCGCGGCCGTGCGCGGAGAGCAGGAACACCTCGTCGCGCGCGGCCACGCTCTGGAGGCTGCGCACGGCGCGCTTGAGGAGGCCGGCCACGCGCACCGGCTCGGCCTCGACCGCGAAGCTGCCGGACTGGATCTTCGAGAAGTCGAGGATCTCGTTGATCAGCCCCATCATCCGCTCCGACTCGCGCTGCGCCTCGGTCAGGAGATCGGCGTAGACGGAATCGAGCTTGGCCCCCTCCTGCGAGAGCACGAACTCGAGCGTCCCCTGGATGCCGGACAGCGGCCCGCGGAGGTCGTGCACGATCTGCGCGGTGAAATCGGACTTGGCCTGCTCCATCTCGCGCTGGCGCGTGACGTCCTCGAACATCAGCGCCACGGAGGGCTCGCCGTAGTCGTCGATGGGCATGACTTTGTCGACGCGGTAGGTGCGCCCTTCGATGTCGACGTCGATGGTGCGCTGGTCCTCGGCGGCGAGGAAGAAGCCCTGCAGCCATCCGCGCTCGCCGGCGACGGCGCGCGCCGCTTCCTTGAGCCACTCGTCGGCGTCGGCGCCGAAGGTCTCTTCGAAGGCGTCGTTGCGCCACTCGATGCCGCCGCGCTCGTTGATGATGGCGATGGGCGTCTTGATCCGCTGGGCGATCGTGTAGGTTTTGCTCATTGCGGCACCGTGATCGCCCGCTCCTGCTGCAGCTTGGCGAGATGAAAGAGCGTGTTGAAGGGATCGAACGGCGAGAGGATCAGCAGCTTCTGCAGGTCGAGCCGGCCGTCGATGAGCGAGACGAGGTACCCCTCCTGCGCGCTCAGGTTGAAGCGGTCGAAGTTCGTCAGGAACTCGGCGCTGAGGCGCGGCACGGCCTGCATCCCCCTCGGATTGCCGATGAGCTCGCGCACGATGGTGTTGCGCACGATTTCGACGTAGCCGCGCAGCGCCAGATCGTCGGGGTAGGCATTGCGCGCCTCGACGAGCTTCAGGTAGGTGTGCCAGGAGCCGTGCTGCCGGAGCGAATCGGCCACGAGGCGGCTCCACTCCGGGCGGGGGGGAGCAACGGGGAGCGAGGTCATGTGAGCTTGGATTGTATTCGAGCGTCCCTCGCTCCGCTTGCGGGGAGAGGGTGCCGCGAAGCGGCAGGTGAGGGGCGGATGCTTCCCGGATGGCGCCCCTCATCCGGCGCCTGCGGTGCCACCTTCTCCCCGCACGCGGGGAGAAGGCTCTATGCTATGCATGTGGCTCGCACGCGCCTCCTCATCCTCGCCGTCGCCCTGGTCCTCGGCATTCCCGCCGGCTTCATCTCCGCGCACGTCATCCGCGTGCCGCAGGTGCGCTCGCTCGAGGACTACCAGCCGGCGATCATCACCCGCGTCTACGACCGCAACGGCGTGCCCTTCGCCGAGTACGCCATCCAAAAGCGCATCGTCGTGGCGAAAAAAGACATCTCGCCGTGGCTCTACAAAGGCATCCTGGCCACCGAGGATGCGGACTTCAACCAGCACGGCGGCATCAACCCGAAGGCGCTCGTGCGCGCGGCCATCAAGGACATCATCGCCCGGCGCAAAGTCGAGGGCGCGTCGACGCTGACCCAGCAGCTCGCCAAGCAGGTCTTTCTCACGCCGGAGAAGAGCTTCCGCCGCAAGATCAACGAGGCCTTCCTGGCCGTCGAGATCGAGAAGAACTTCACCAAGGACCAGATCTTCGAGCTCTACGCGAACCAGGTCTACCTCGGCCACGGCGCGTACGGCGTGGAGCAGGCCTCGCGGCTCTACTTCGGCAAGCACGCCAAGGACCTGACCATCCCCGAGGCCGCGGTGATCGCGGGGCTGATCCGCTCGCCGATGCCGTACTCGCCGATCACGCATCCCGACAAGGCCGTGGCCCGGCGCAATCACGTGCTCTACCGCATGCTCGAGGAGCGCTTCATCGACCGCCGCCAGTACCAGCAGGCATTGAACGCGCCGCTCGTCCTCGGCACGTACAAAGAGGAGGCGCCGCGCGTCGGCGCGTACTTCGCCGAGGAGATCCGGCAGTACATCGAGCACAACGAGAAGTTCGGGTTGGAGAACCTCTACCAGCGCGGCCTGAAGGTCTACTCGACGCTCGACTTCCGCATCCAGCAGGCCGCCGAGGTCTCGCTGCAGCGCGGCCTGCGCGCGTGGGACCGGCGGCGCGGCTTCCGCAAGCCGTCGCGGAACCTCGTGTCCGAGGGGATCGATCCGGCCGCGTACAAAGACGCGAGCTGGAGCAACGACGCGCTCGTGCCCGACAAGCTCTACACCGCCGTGGTCATGGACGTCGACAAGGGCGGCGTCGCCGCGCGCGTCAACCGCGAGCAGATCGCGCTGCCGCCGGCGGCGTTCAAGTGGACGCAGAAGACGACGATGGACGGCGTGCTCCGCCGTGGCGACATCATCTACGTCCGCATCGACGAAGATCCGAAGACGCACGCGCGGACGTGGAAGCTCGACCAGCTCCCGCAGGTGCAGGGCGCCGTGGTGATCATGGACGTCAAAACCGGCGAGGTGCGCGCGCTCGTCGGCGGCTACGACTTCCAGATGTCGAAGTTCAACCGGGCCATCCAGTCGCGGCGGCAGGTCGGCTCGTCATTCAAGCCGTTCGTCTACGGCGCGGCCTTCGAGAAGGGGCTGACGCCGGCGGACACGCTCTTCGACGAGCCGATCGCCATCCCGGTCGGCAACCAGATTTACGCGCCGAAGAACTACCACGGCAAATACGCCGGCGTGGTGACGATCCAGCGCGCGCTGGAGCTGTCGATCAACATTCCGGCGGTGAAGACGTGGATGATGGTCGGCGCCGACCGGGTGACGGACTTCGTCCGCCGCTGCGGCATCACCGCGGAGATTCCGAAGTATCCGTCGACGGCGCTCGGCACCGCGGGGGTGTCGCCGCTGGAGATGACGGCCGCGTACAACGCCTTCGCGAACAACGGCGTGTACGTGAAGCCGCGGCAGATCCGGCGCATCGTCGACCAGCAGGACCGCCTGCTCGAGGAGCAGTTGCCGCTCCTGAGCGAGGCCACGTCGCCGCAGATCGCCTACGAGATCTCGTACATGCTGCGCGGCACGATCCTGCGCGGCACCGGCTTCGCCGCGCACACGCTGCCGCCGCCGCTGGCCGGGAAGACCGGGACGACGAACGCGTACACGGACGCGTGGTTCATCGGCTTCTCGCCGGAGTTCACGATCGGGGTCTGGACCGGCTACGACGATCCGAGCCGATCCTTGGGCGGCGGCGCGACGGGCGCGGAGGTGGCGCTGCCGATCTGGATCGACATCGTCAAGCAGCTCGACGCCATGAAGCTGCGCACGCCGAAGCCGAACTTCGATGCGCCGCCCGGCATCGTGGTCGTGCCGATGGATCTGGCCAGCGGCCGCCGCGGCGTCGGTCCGTGCAGCCGCGTGGTGGAGGAGGCGTTCGTGGCGGGGCAGGAGCCCGACAAGGACTGCAGCGGCGCGACGGTGGCGGTGAGCAAGCTGCCGTACTACCTGCAGCGGCCGTTCTATCAGGCAAAGGAAGCGGAGCCGACGCAGCCGATCGCCGACGCCTCGGCGCAGTCCGGCGAGAGCGCGGAGTCGCCGGCGCCGAACATCGACGAGGGGCCGCGCACGGCGACAGCGACGACGACGACGAGCACCGCGCCGCCGCCCGCGAAGCCGCCCCTCCGGTAGGGGCGCACGGCGT
>DATDFB010000109.1:0-22809 GCA_036522835.1 Thermoanaerobaculia bacterium
AAGGGCGTCTATTACATGGTCAACTCCCCGGGCCGAGGGAAGAGCGAGGATCCCGAGAGCCCGCCGCACAACATGGAAGCCTGCTACGTGCTCGCGCTCGGCTACTGGCTGTCGGGCGGGACCGAGAAGGCGTATCTGGACACCATCCAGACCCTCTGGCCGCCGCTGATGAAGGACGGCGCGAATCGCCCGGGCCGGAAGTTCAACTGGCGGTTCCGCGAGACGTCGATGCTGATCTGGTTCCTCCAGAACGCGTCGCCCGATCGGAAGAGCGGCCAGCTGCGCGAGTTCAACCCTCCCCCCGCTCCGTCGGCGGAGAAGGTGACGGCGATCGCGGGCGTGCGGCTCATCGACGGCCGCGGCGGCGCGCCCGTGCCGAACGCCACGATCGTCATGCGCGACGGCAAGATCGACTGCGCCGGCGCGTGCAAAGCGCCCGAGGGGATCGACGTCGTCGACGGGAAAGGGATGTGGGTGACGCCGGGGCTCATCGACGCGCACGTGCACTTCTCGCAGACCGGGTGGGCGGATGGGCGGCCTGACTCGATCGACGTCCGCGCCACGCATCCCTACGAGAAGACGATTGCGGAGAACCGCGCCAACCCGGAGCGCTACGGCCGCTCCTACGTCTGCTCCGGCGTGACCTCGGTGTGGGACGTCGGCGGCTACACCTGGACCCTCGGCCTGCACGACCGCTTCGAGAACAACACGACCGTGCCGCACGTCGAGGCCGCGGGGCCGCTGCTCTCGACGCTCGACCACTGGCTCAACCTCGCCGCGGAGCGGCAGTTCATCGTCTTGAAAGACGAGAAGTCGGCGCGCGACGGCGTGAAGTACCTCGCCGCGCAAGGCTCGCGCGCGGTGAAGGTGTGGTGGATCGTCACGCCGGAGCTCCCGGTCGAGACGCTCGCGCCCGCGGTGGCCGCCGCGGCGGACGAGGCCCACAAGAACAAGCTGCCGCTCATCGTCCATGCCACGGGCTTGGCCGAGGCGAAGGGGGCGCTGCGGGCGGGGGCGAACGTGCTCGTGCACAACGTCGATGACCTGCCGGTCGACGACGAGCTCATCGACCTGGCGCTCAAGAACAAGGCCATCATCATCCCGACCTTGACCGTCGTCGGCGGCTACGGCCGGATGATGCACGGCGTCGCCGGCCGCAAGCCGCCCGCGGTCGACGATCCGAACGGCTGCGTCGACCGCGCCACGCTCGAGAAGGTGGCGGAGACGGCCACGCTCGATGCGTCGCTCGTGACGGCGGCGCGCCTCGAGCGCATGGACAAGCGCATCGCCCGCATCGCCTCCGTGTCGACCGCGAACCTGAAGAAGCTCGTCGATGCCGGCGTGCCGATCGCCACCGGCACGGACGCGGGCAATCCGCTGACGCTGCACGGTCCGGCCATCTACGCGGAGATGGAGGCGATGCAGAAGGCGGGGATGACGCCGATGCAGGTGATCGTGTCGTCGACCGCGGTGGCGGCGCGGGCGATGGGGCTCGACAAGCGCGTCGGCACGATCGAGAGGGGGAAGGATGCCGACCTCGTGCTCGTCGCCGGCGATCCGGCGTCCGACGTGGCGAACTTCAGAAAGGTACGATACGTCGTGCGCTCCGGCGTCGTGCGGTCGATCGACGATCTGCACGCACTGGCGCAGAATCAGCAAAAATGACCGAAGAGGCCGCGATGGATCGTCCGGATGACGCGCGCGAAAACTTCACGTACTTCGCGAACGAGTACGCGCAGGCTCTGCAGGCCTTCAAGGCCATCGAGGACCAGTCCACCACGCTGCTGCTCCTCGGCGTCGGCGAGGACCTCCGCACGTTCATCGACCAGTTCCTGGAGATGGCCGAACGGACGCGCGCGCTGGCAATCGAGAAGAACGAGCCGAATTTCGCGGAGTGGTTCGGCGAGCTGATCGAAAAGGCGGAAGCGCTGCGGGGGACGGTGACGAGATAGGTTGTTAGGTTCTTAGGTTCTTAAGTTCTTACGAGCAACCTAATAGCGCAAAACCTAAGAACCTAAGAACCTAAGAACCAAGAACAAGAACTAGAACATGCGCAAACTCATCACGCTCGGAGCTCTCATGACCGCACTTTCCGCGTCCGCCGCCACCGTTGACCAGCGCATCGACGAGCTGGCCAAGCAGGTCGAGTCGTCGGTGATCGCCTGCCGGCGCGATATCCATGAGCATCCCGAGCTCGGCAACCGCGAGGTGCGGACGTCGAGGCTGATCGCCGACAAGCTGAAATCGCTCGGCATCGAGGTGCGGACTCCCGTCGCGCACACCGGCGTCGTCGGCACGCTGCGCGGCGGCAAGCCGGGACGCACCGTGGCCCTGCGCGCCGACATGGACGCGCTGCCGGTCGTCGAGCAGGTCGACGTGCCGTTCAAGTCGACGGTGCGGACGACGTACAACGGCCAGGACGTCGGCGTCATGCACGCCTGCGGGCACGACGCCCACGTGGCCATCCTCCTCGGCGTCGCCGAGGTGCTGTCGAAAGTGCGCTCCGAAATCCCCGGCTCCGTCGTCTTCCTCTTCCAGCCCGCCGAGGAAGGGGCGCCGCAAGGCGAAGAAGGCGGCGCGGAGCTGATGGTGAAGGAAGGAGCGCTGCAGGGCGTGAACGCCGTGTTCGGACTGCACGTCACGTCGCGCTATCCGGTCGGCGAGATCGCCTGGAAGCCGGGCGGGATGATGGCCGCCGTCGACTCGTTCAAGATCAAGGTGCACGGGAAGCAGACGCACGGCGCCTATCCGTGGCTCGGCGTCGACCCCATCGTCGTGGCCTCGCAGATCGTGCTGGCGCTGCAGCTCATTCCATCGCGTCAAGTCGACGCCACGCTGGCGCCGTCGGTGGTGACGGTCGGCGCGATCCACGGCGGCGTGCGCAACAACATCATCCCCGACGACGTGGAGATGATCGGCACGATCCGCTCGCTCGACAAGTCGATGCGCGACGACATCCACGCGCGCATCAAGCGCACCGCGGAGGACATCGCCGCGGCCGCGGGCGCGAAAGCCGAAGTAGCGATCACGCCGGGCTATCCGATCACGTACAACGATCCGGCGCTGACCGAGCAGATGGCGCCGACGCTGCAGCGCCTCGCGGAGACGAGCGAGGTGGTCAACGCCACGCTCGGCGCTGAGGACTTTTCGTTCTATCAGCAGAAAGTGCCGGGGCTCTTCTTCTGGCTCGGCACGCGGCCGAAGAACCAGACCGCCGCGGAGGCGCCGTCGAACCACTCGCCTCTCTTCTATGTCGACGAGAGCGGTCTCGAGCTCGGCGTGCGCGCGCTGGCGCACGTGGCGCTCGATTACCTCCGCCGGTAATGTGGAGTGCGGCGGCCATGCCGCCGCTGTCACAGCGCCGGCATGGCCGGCGCACTCCACATCAACGCGGCGCCATCTGTTTGATGCGGCCCCAATAGTCGGCGCCGGAGAGCCACTGCCCGCCGTCGATGACGAAGGCCTCCCCGGTGACGTAGCTGGCATAGTCCGACAGCAGGTACGCCGCCGCATTGGCCACTTCGTCGAGCGAGGCGAAGCGCCGGAGCGGAATCGTCCGCCGGATCCCTTCCTCGATCATCGGATCGGGAAAGAGCCGCTTGGACGCCCCCTCGGTGTGCACCGGCCCCGGCGCGATGGCGTTGACGCGGATCTTGAACCGCGCCCACTCCACGGCGAGCGTGCGGGTCATGGCCAGCACGCCGGCCTTGGCGCTCGCCGAGTGCACGACGCCGGGCGCGCCGGTCCACGCGTAGTTGGCGATGACGTTGAGGATCGAGCCGGACTTCGCCTCGATCATCCGTTTCCCGACCGCGCTCGTGCAGTAGAACGTGCCGTTGAGCACGATGCCGATGACCGAGTTCCACCCGTTCACCGACAGCGCCGCGCTCTCGACCATGAAGTTCCCCGCCGCGTTGTTGACGAGAAGATCGATCTTCCCGTGCTCGGCGACGATCTTCGCCGCCATCCCCTCCACGGCCTCCGCGTCGCGCACGTCGAGGACGTGGTAGTGCGCCGCCCCCGCCCGCCCGGTCTCGCTGCGGAGTTGCTCGACGGCAGGGCCGAGGTGCTCTTCGCTGCGGCTGCAGAGGACGAGCGTGGCGCCGAGCTTGGCGAGCTCGCGGGCGATGCCGAAGCCGATGCCCGTACCGCCGCCGGTGATGACGGCGACGCGGCCGTCGAAGGTGTTGGGTGGAAGCATTTTTGGACCTCTCTCTACAGGAGTTTCAGGCCGGAGGAGACGAAGTGATCGAAGTCGCCATTATGAGTAATAAGCGGGGCATCGTGATCCAGGCAGCACTGCGCGATCAGAGTGTCCGCCAGTTTGGCTTTCCGGCCTCGGCTCAGGAGCTTCGCCCGCATTTGGCCGGCGCGCACCCAATAGCCCTCCAGCAACGGCAGCACCGGCATGTCGAGAACGAACGCAACAGCCCCTTCATCCAGAAATCGGTTGCTCAGTGCTTCCGTCACGACCACTGGCGGGAGATGCGCTTCGTGTTGCGCGATCGCGTCGAGCACTGCCTCCGTATCGGGACCAGTGAACCCAGCGAGAAATCGCTGGAACGAGCTCGTGTCGACCACGATGATCAATCACGGTCCTCGCGCAACTCATCGAGATCGAGGTCCCACTTCACCTTGCCCCGAAGCTCCATGAGCCGCTCGTACACGCCGCTCTCTGCCGCTTTGCGCGCCCGTTCCTCGGCCTCCGCGCGTGCTTGGGCCTTCTGCTCAGGCGTGAGCTCGTATGCGCTCCAGTCGATGTGGCCATCCTTTTTCTTCACCTTCGACATCGCCCCCATTCTCCCTCGGCGCTCCCTGCACCGCAAACCTATAATCCGCCTCGATGCGCCGCGCCGCCGTCCTCGCTTCGCTCGTCCTTCTCGCGCTCGCCTGCTCCAAAGCGGAAAAGCCGCTTTCCGAGCCGGGCGAGACGCTCTACACACTGAAGGGAACCATCCTCAGCCGCGACGTCTCCGACAACTCCCTCCGCATTGACCATGAAGCCATTCCGGGATTCATGGAGGCCATGACCATGGACTATCCGGTGCGCGGGGCGAAGGTCGTGCAGTTGCCGCCGGACAAATCGAAAGTCGAAGCAAAGCTCCACGTCCACGACGAGCGCTATTGGCTCACGGACGTCAAGAAAGCGCCATGACCGACGAGCGGCGCGCGTTCCAGCGGCTCAACCTCACCCAGCCGGTCGACGGCGCGTTCGGCGGCGTGCCGCTGCGCATCGTCGAGGTCAGCGCGCGCGGCGTCCTCGCGCTCACCGGCGCCGAGCTGCGCCCCGGCGCGCGCGGCCTCGTCCGTTTCTCCTGGCGTGGCGCGGATGTCGAGGCCGGCGCCGCCGTCGTCTGGTGCGAGGAGGGGCGGGCGGGGTTCCGCTTCGACGAGATGCCTGCGCTGCTCCACAAGCTCCTCGAGGAATCCGTCACCGAGCTCCTGCGCGAGCAGCCGGCGACGGACGAAGCGCCGAACATCGTCGATGCCGATCGCTTTCCCGCCGCCGATGTCTTCGTCGCCTACACCCTCGACGGCGGCGTCTGGACGCGCCGCGCGTCGCTCCTGCCTGACCAGCCGCCGAACGGCTTCACCATCGCGCCGTCCGAGCCGCAGGAGCACGTCGAGCTCCTCTGCCGCACGTTCGAGCAAGGGAGCGCCGAGACGCGCCGCCTCACGCGCCTCTTCGCGGAACTGAGCGTCACGCGCTTGCCACTGATCCGATGAGGACGCACGGCACGACGCTGCCGGCCTCCGAGCTCGTCGTGCCTCGTTCGAGGATCGCCAGGCCGTTCGCGCCGATCATCGACGTCAGCACGCCCGAGCCTTGCGCCGGCGCCGGCTGCGCCACGAGCTCCCCGTCCATCGCCACGACGCGCACGCGGAAGTAGGTGCGCCGGTCGCCCTTGCCGCGCAGCGGCGCCGCCAATCGCACGTTCGCGGTCGGCGGCAGGATCGCCGAGCGCTGCCCCATCGCCTTCCGGATCGACGGCGCGACGAACAACAGGAACGACACCATGCACGACACCGGATTGCCCGGCAGTCCGAAGTACAGCCGGCCGCGCACGCGCGACAGCACGACGGGCTTCCCCGGCTTCATCGCCACCTGCCAGAACTTCGTCTCCGCGCCGAGCGAGTCGAGGGCGTCTTTGACGAAGTCGAACGCGCCGGCGGAGACGCCGCCGGAGCTGACGACGAAGTCCGACGCCAGCGCCTCCTCGATCGCCGCGACCGTCGCCTCGGCGCGATCCGGCACGATCGGCAGCACGCGCGGGATCGCCCCCGCCTCGCGCACGAGCGCCGCCAGCGCGTAGGCGTTCGAGTTGACCACCTTGCCGAGCGCGCGCGGCGCGTCGACGTCGATCACCTCGTCGCCTGTCGAGAAAATCGCGATCTCCGGCCGCCGCCCGACGCGCACCACGCGCTGCTGCACGCTGGCGAGCACGCCGAGCTCGCCGGCGCGGATCGGTGTGCCGTCGCGCAGCACGATGTCGCCGCGGTGCATGTCCTCGCCGCGGCTGCGCACGTTCGCGCCGCGCGGCACTGCCTCGTGCACGCGCACGAGCTCGGAGCCCGCGTCGGTGAGCTCGACCTGCACGACCGCGTCCGCTCCCTCGGGGAGCAGCGCGCCGGTCATGATCCGGATCGCCGTCCCCGCCTCGACGCGCTTCGCCGCCACCTTCCCCGCCGGCAAATCCTCGATCACGCGCAGCGACACCGGCGCAGTGGCGACGTCCTCGGCGCGCACGGCGTAGCCGTCCATGGCGCTGTTGTCGCCCTGCGGCACGTCCTCGGGCGCGGCGACGTCCTCGCGCAGCACGCGCCCCAGCGCGTCGGCGAGCGCGACGTCCTCGACGTCGAGCACCGGCACCTCGGCGAGCACGCGCCGCTGCGCCTCTTCGACCTCGATCATCCCTTCGCCGGCGCGCGGGCGTTGAAACGTCGCCATCGCGCGCATGATAGACGCCCGCCGCGGCCCACGCGTACGAACGGTCATGAAGCGCGCGTTTCTCCTGGCATTTCTCGCCACGGCCGCTCTCGCTCAGCCCTTCGTCTCCGCGGAGAAAGCGATGCCGGTCGCGAACGCGTCGCCGTTCGCCACGCGCATCGCGCCGGCGGTCTCGCTCGTGCCCGACGGCAACGGCTTCATCGCCGCGTGGAGCGCGGGCACGAATCCTTCGCACATCTACGTCGCGCGCCTGAACGCAGCGTTCGAGCCGGTCGTCCTTCGCGAGATCGAGCCGTTCCTCGGCACCGCCTACGACGCGATCGATCCCGACATCGCCGCCGTCGACGGCGGCTACGCGCTCGTGGCCCTCGAGCGCGAGCGCATCGACCAGCCGCGCCCCTTCGCCGTCATCCTCCGCCGCCTGTCATCGGCGCTCGAGCCATCGGCCGCGACGCTCGTGGCGTGGACCGGCGAGAGCGGCGGTATCGCCCGCATTGCCGGCGGCGACGCGCGCGCCGTCTCCGTGCTCGTGCCGAACGGGTTCCTCTACACCATCGATGTCAACGGCGGCAGCAGCCTCGCGAAGATCACCAACGCGACCATCGACGCCGCGACGATCCCGCGCGGTGCTCCGCTCGGCATCGCCACGGTCACGTACCGGCCGCCGCAGTACACCTACTACCCGCTGTGCGGCTGGCCCTGCCCGCTCACGTCTCCGCATTGGATCGTGGGCGCGACGGTCGGCGGTTTCGGGTTCGGGGCGACATACGACAACGAGATCGCGCGGCCGGCGATCGGATTCGGCGGCGGCATGTATCTCGTGACGTGGCTCAGCGATCTCAATAAACCAGCCGGCCGGATCAGCGCCGCGCGCATCCGCGCCGACGGCCAGCTGCTCGACAAGCTCGACTCGCCACGCACCCTCGGCACGTTCACGCCCGGCGGCATCTCGTCGCGAACGTCCAACGCCTCCGACGGTCAGCGTTTCCTCGTCGCCTGGGAGAGCGGCGGCGACCTCGCCGGCGCGGTCCTCCTGCCCAACGGGCTGTTGCAAAACGTGATGCTCGCCACCGGGCCGGGGCAGGAGCGCAACCCGCTCGTCGTCGCCGTCATGCCGAACCGCTTCGCCCTCGCCTACGAAGTGCAGGTCGACGACGCGCACCGCGAACTCAGGTTCCGCTACGTCGACTTCGTGCAGTTCCACCGCCGGGCGGCCCGCTGAGAAACTCGCGCACGACCTCGGCCACGTCGCGCTTCTTCCCGTCGACTTCGTAGTTGAGCCGGCGCATCGTGGCGTCGTCGATCGTATTGGCGAGCGACGCCAGCGCGGCCGAGGCGCCGCTGCACTTGCGGTCGATGTCGTTGCGCGCCACGACGGCGGCGTCGTACGGCGGGAAGTAGCGGAGATCGTCGGCGAGCGCGACGAGGCCGAGCGAGTCAATCAACCCGTCGGTCGAGTTGCCGGCGATGAGATCGATCTCGCCGGCGGCGAGCGCCTTATAGGTGAGGCCGAGGTCCATCGTCTTCGGCGGCGCGGCGACGTTGAGGTGGTAGCGCGCCACGAGGCCGGGCCAGCCGTCGGGGCGCTCGACGAACTCGTAGCCGAAGCCGGGCCGCACCGCGGACTGCACCGTGCGCAGATCGGAGATGGCGCGCAGCCCGTGCTGCTGTGCGTAGTCGCGGCGCACGATCATCGCGAACGTGTTGTTGAAGCCGAGGTTCGGGCCCCATCGCAGGCCGCGCCGCGCGTAGCTCGCGGCGACGGTGCGGTCGACGGCGGCGCGGTCCGTCATGGCCGGCTGATGCAAGATGGCCGTGAGCGCCGTGCCGGAGTACTCGACGTAGGCGTCGAGCGAACCGGAGTTGACGGCTGCGTCGCAGATCAGCGAGCCCCCCATGTGCAGGCGGCGGTCGACCGCGCAGCGCGAGGCCTCGAGTTTTTGGGCGACGAGCTCGCCGAGGATGTCGGACTCGGTGAAATTCTTCGAGCCGACCACGATCGGATGTTTGCTGCACGCGGCGAGCGCGACGACGACGAACAACAACAATCGCTTCATCGGATCAGTCTACGTTCGATCACCGTCATCGCCGCGTCGGCGATGAGCGCCAGCGCGGCCGCCGGCAGCGCGCCGGCGAGAATCAGCCGCGTGTCGACCATGGCCACGCCGCGGAAAATCAGCGTGCCGAGGCCGCCGCCGCCGATCGCCGCGGCAATCGTGGCCACGCCGATCGCCGTCACCGTGGCGATGCGGATCCCCGCCACGATCGACGGCATGGCCAGCGGCAGCTCGACCTCCAACAGGAGTTGGCGCGGCGTGAAGCCCATGGCCACGCCGGCCTCGCGCACGCTCGGCTCCACGCCGCGGATGCCGGTGACGGTGTTGCGCACGACCGGCAGCAGTGAATAGAGGATGAGCGCCACGATGGCGGTGCGCATGCCGATGCCGCCGATGAACGGGATGGGGATGAGGAAGCCGAAGAGCGCGAGCGAGGGGATGGTCTGGATGGCGTCGACGAGGCGTAGCGCGGCGCCGCCGGCGCGGGCGCGGCGCGCGGCCCAGACGCCCAACGGGACGCCGATGGCGATGGCGATGACGACGGCGATGGCCACGATCATCACGTGCTCGCCGGTGGCGCGTGCGATGTTCGCGCTCATGACGGCAGACTCGCGGCGGCGACGAGCGCCCGCACCGCCGGCGCGTCGTGGCGCGGAAGCTCGCGCGCGGCGGTGTCGGCGACGATGCGCCCCTGATCGAACACGATGACGCGCTCGGCCACGCGCATGGCCTCGGCGAGGTCGTGGGTGACAAAGACGATCGTGGCGTTACGCTCCTCGCGAATGGCGGTGAAGGCCTCCTGCAGCTCGCGCCGGACGATCGGGTCGAGCGCGCCGAACGGCTCGTCGCAGAGGAGGATCTCCGGGCGGGCGATGATGGCGCGGGCAATGCCGACGCGCTGCTGCTCGCCGCCGGAGAGCGATCGCGGATAGCGCGTCGCGAAGGTTTGAAATGGCAACCCAACGCGCCCCAACAACCGCTCCGCCTCTTCCCGGATACGCGGCTCGTCCCATCGCAAGAGGCGCGGCAACGTGGCCACGTTCTCGTAGACCGTCCGGTGCGGGAAAAGGCCGGAGCCCTGGATGATGTAGCCGGTTCGCCGGCGCAGCGGGATGAAGTCGCGCGGCGCGGCGCCGTCGATCAGCAGGGTGCCGCGCGATGGCACGGCCAGGCCGTTGATCAGGCGGAGCGACGTCGTCTTTCCCGCGCCGCTGCGGCCGATGAATGCCACCGCTTCGCCGGCGCCGATGCGCAAATCGAGGTCGTGGAGGATGCCGTCGACGGAGAGGCCGCGGAATTCGATCGAAGCGGGCACGGCTGATTGTACGATCGCGGCGTGAGCCGCCGGACCGCCTACGCGCTGCTGATCGCCGCCGCGGCGGTGCGCCTGCTGATCCAGGTCGCGGCCATGCCACCGTACGCCGGGCTCGACGAGCTGTACCACGTGGCCCGGCTGGCCTTCGTGCTCGAGGAGCATCGCAACCCGAGGATGGGGGAGGCGTCGGTGCCTCCGGACCTGGAGGCGACGCTGGAGCGGAAGTGGGACGCCGTGCCGTCGTTCGCGCTGTTGCAGACGGAGTGGCGTGCGCCGGCCGTGCGCGACCGGGCGGTCACGCCGCGGCCGTACGTCCGCGCGAATTACGAGGCGCAGCAGCCGTCGCTGTATTACTCGCTCGTGGCGCCGGTGGCGCGGCTCTTTCCGCGCACGGTGCTGACGCAGTTGCGCGTCTGGCGCTTCGCGAGCGTGGTGTTCGCGTTGGTCGTGATCGTGGCGACGGCGACGATCGGCGAGCGTTGGTTCGGCGGCGCCGGCATCTTGGCCGCTGCATGCGTCGCCTTCATCCCGACGTGGGAGACGCTCGTGACGCGCGCCGGCAACGACGCGTTCGCGTGCGCGCTGGTGGCGGTGGCGTTGGCGCTGAGTGTGGAGTGCGGCGGCCGTGCCGCCGCTCTCGACAGCGGCCGCATGGCCGCCGCACTCCACATCGGCGCCGAGGCCGTCGCCTGGGCTCTGGCCATCGCCGCGAAGCTCTACACCTGGCCGCTCGCCATCGCCCTGCCGTTCTTCTGGCGATGGCAGCGCGCCTCGCGTTGGCGCGTCGCCGTCGTCATCGCCGCGTGCATTGCCTCCGCCGCGCTGACGATGGGCGATCTCGCGGCGCGCACCGGCACCGCCATCGGCGTCCACTTCACGCACGCCGGCGGCGCGCTGAGCGTCGTCGACCTGATCAAAGTCACGATCGCCTCCGCCGCCTGGACGAGCGGAGAGCATTGGGACGCGCTGCGCCCGCTCGGCATCGCGCTCTACGCCTTGCCGATTGTCGTGGCCATTGCCCTGAGCGCCCGCCGCCGCGATCTCCTCCTCCTCGCCGCCGCGGTGCTCGCGGCCTTCGCGCTCGCGCAGGCGGTCAACTTCGTGAAGTCGGCGCGGGTGGGTGGGGGGGAGGGGTGGTACTGGTTCGTGACGGTGCCGATCGTCGTCCCGGCGCTGCTCGCGCCGGCGGTGAAGCGCTTCCCGTTCGTCGCGCTCTGGATCGTCGCCTGGGACGCCGTCATCACCACGCATCTCGTGCAGACGTGGGCGGGGAGGATGACTCCCGGCAATCCCAGCCGGCTGTTCCGCTGGGGGCGCAATGCGTGAGTGGCGCATCGCCGCGATCGTTTTCGCGCTCGCCGCGCTGCTCTTCACGGCCAAGGGATTCCTGCCCGGCCGGGTCTTTCTGCCGCTCGACCTCGTCCTCGACTACGGCGCGTGGAAGCACGACCCGAACATGCGCGTCAAAGTCTCGAACAGCCTCCTGAGCGACGCGATCCTCGAGTTTCGCCCGTGGGACCACGAGGTGCGCCGCCTCATTGCCTCCGGCCAGTTTCCGTGGAAGAACGTCTGGGCGGGCGACGGGCAGCATCTCTTTGCGAACCCGGAGGCCTCGCTGCTCTTTCCGCTGACGTGGCTGCGCATCGCGATGGGTGATCGCGGCTGGGCACTCAACGCCTTCCTGAAATTGTTTCTCGCCGGGCTGGGGATGTGGTGGCTGGCTTGTGAGGTCACGAAGTGCGACTGGCGCAGCGCGCTCGCCGCCGGCTTCGTCTACATGACCTGCGGCTACATGACCGTGTGGCTCCTCTCGCCGCACACGAACGTCTACGCCGTGCTGCCGTGGCTCGCGGCGTCGGCACTGACGAAGCGGCATGTGGCGACGTTCGCGTTCGCCGCGCTCGCCACCGCGGGCGGCCATCCCGAGACCTTGTTCTACGGCGTCGTCGCCATCGCGGTCTACCTTTGGAGCGCGCGCTGGCTCATCCCCGCGTTTCTCGGCTTCGCCTTCTGCGCCGTGCAGCTCGTGCCGTTCGCGATCGCCGCGTCGCACAGCGATCTCCTCGCCTCGCGCCTGCAGTCGCACGCGTCGACGCGCCTGGCCGCGATGCCGGCGACGCTCCTCCCCGGCTACCTCGGCTCGCCCCTGGCGAGTGAGATCGACCTCAGCGCCTTGGGCGGCGAGAACTTCAACGAGCGCGCCGGCGGCTACGCGGGACTCTGCGCGCTCGTCGTGGTGCTCGCGGCATGGCGCCGCGTCCCCCGCCGCGCGCTCGTCATCGCCCTCGCGGCGCTCGTCCTCTCCTGGCACCTGCCGTTGCTGCGCCTCGTCGCGAAGCTCCCCGGCGCCACGGAGCGCCTCGGACTGGTGTTCGCGTTTTTCGTCTGCGTATGCCTGCCGCCAGCGCTGGAGTCGTTCACGCCGCGGCGCATCTGGATCGTGCTCGGCCTCGTCGGCGCAGCCGGCGGCATCGTCCTGGCGCTGCCGATCGCGAAGCCGTGGCTCATCGGCGTGGCCCGGCAGGGACTGGCGATGCTGCGGCACCGCGGCTACCTGCATCGCCCGCCGCAAATCTACGAAGTGCGCCTCGCCGGCTACCTCGCCGGTTTCGCGGTCGTCGCGCTGAGGCGCATCGCCGTTCCGGGTCTTTGTCTCGCGCTCCTCGGCCTCGGGCGTCGAGCCGCAATCGCCGCCATCGCCATCGAAATGATCGCCTTCGCCTACGGCTACAACCCCGCCACGCGCGACGTCCCGCATCCGCAGCTCCCGCGCGACGATCGCTACTTCCTCACCGCCGACTTCGAAGTCTTCCCGCCCAACCTCTCCACGCTCCAGGAGGTCCGCGATCTCCGCGAGTACGACGTGCTCAAATCAGGAGCGCCAAACGCCAAGCCACGATGGCTCGTGACATACAACGGCATCGCCGAGCTCCCCGGCGCAACGCCGCAGCCGCTGCCGCGCAACGCCCCCCCGCCCGGCGTCGGCATTGGCCTTGCGATCACCCTCGTAGCGCTCGCTATAGAATCGTTTTTGCATGACCGCCACGCTTTCGGCTGACACGCCGGCCACCTCGCCGCGCACGTCGCGCATCCCCGTCGCCGTCCTCGGTGCGACCGGCTCGGTCGGCCAGCGCTTCGTGCAGCTCCTCGAGCACCACCCTTGGTTTCGCCTCCACGAAGTCGTCGCCTCGGAGCGTAGCGCCGGGAAGAGCTACGCCGACGCCGCCGACTGGCGCCTCGACACGCTCCTCCCCAACGACGCCGCGAATCTCACGGTCAAATCCTTAGGCAGCGAGCTCGAATCGCGCCTGCTCTTCAGCGGCCTCGACTCCTCCGTCGCGGGCGAAGCCGAGGAGCGCTACGCGAGCCGCGGCTGCGTCGTCGTCACGAACTCCAAGAACCACCGCATGGGCGCCGACGTCCCGCTGCTGCTGCCCGAGATCAACGCCGACCATCTCGCCGCGATCGAGAAGCAACGCGCCCGCCGCAGCGGCTACATCATCACGAACTCGAACTGCTCGACGATGGGCCTGGCGCTGGCGATCGCGCCGATCGAGCGGCGCTGGGGCATCGAGCAGATGCACGTCACCACCATGCAGGCCGTCTCCGGCGCCGGCTGGAACGGCGTGACGTCGCTGGCGATCCTCGACAACGTCATCCCCTACATCAGCGGCGAGGAAGAAAAAATCGAGATCGAGCCGCGCAAGATCCTCGGCGCGTGGGACGGCGAGCGCTTCGTCTACGCGCCGATGCGCATCTCCGCGCAGACCAACCGCGTCCCGACCATCGACGGCCACCTGATGACGATCTCCCTCGCGGTGCGCAACGACATGCCCGCGATCGACGAGATCAAGGAAACGCTCCGCAGCTTCAGAGGCGTCCCGCAGGAGCTGCAGCTCCCGTCCGCGCCGCGGCAGCCGATCCACGTCCTCGACGAGCCCGACCGCCCGCAGCCGCGCCTCGACCGCGACCGCGAGCGCGGCATGTCCGTCAGCGTCGGCCGCATCCGCCCGTGCCCGCTGCTTCACATCCGCATGGTCGCGCTCGTCCACAACACGATCCGCGGAGCCGCCGGCGCTGCGCTGTTGAACGCGGAGCTGTTGGAGGCGCGAGGGCTGCTGTGAGCGTCGAAATGCAGAATGCAACTGTGGAGTGCGCCGGCCATGCCGGCGCTGTCATCGCGGCGGCATGGCCGGCGCACTCCACATCGCCGGAGACGCGCCCGTGATCGTCATCAAATTCGGCGGCACGAGCGTCGGCGACGCGGACCGCGTCGCCAACGCGGTGGCCATCGTGGCGAAGCGGCAGCATCTGCGGCCCATCGTCGTCGTCTCCGCGCTCTCCGGCATCACCAACCAGCTCATCGCCGCCACCGAGGCGGCCAAGGCCGGCGATCAGGAGCGCGTCGATGCCATCCTCAACGACGTCCTGATGCGCCATGAGAACGTGGCCACACGGCTCGTGCAGCAGAAGTCCGACCTCTACGAAAACTTCCTCACCAAGCTCCACAACGAGCTCGCCGCGGCGAAGACCATTCTCCAGGGCATCTGCCTTCTGCGCGAGATCACGCCGCGCGCGAAGGACAAAGTCGTCGCCATCGGCGAGAAGCTCTCCTCGGTCCTCTTCGCGCACTCGATGTACATCCGCGGCCTCTCCAGCGAGGCCATCGCCGACGAACTGATCGAGACCGACGACCGCTTCGGCGAAGCGAACCCCGACATGGAGCGCACGAGCCGCAACGCGCACGCCGTCCTCCTCCCGCTCGTCGAGCGCAACGTCATCCCGGTCATGGGCGGCTTTATCGGCCGCACCGCCGACGGCGCCACCACCACGCTCGGCCGCGGCGGCTCGGACTACAGCGCCGCCATCATCGGCGCGGCCGTCGGCGCCGAGGAGATCCAGATCTGGACCGACGTCGACGGCATGATGACGTGCGATCCGCGCCTCATCCCCGGCGCGCGCGTCATCGACCGCATCGCCTACGACGAGGCCGCCGAGCTGGCCTGGTTCGGCGCGAAAGTCCTCCATCCGAAAACGATCGCGCCCGCCGTCGGCCTCAACATCCCGGTGCGCGTGCTGAACACGCACAACGTCGCCTCGTCCGGCACGGTCATCACCCGCGACGGCGACGACCGCGGCGCCGGTCCGCGCGCCGTCGCCGTCAAGCGCAACATCGCCGTCGTGCACATGACCTCGAACAAGATGCTCGGCGCGCACGGCTTCCTCGCGCACCTCTTCGCCATC
Source organism: Thermoanaerobaculia bacterium (assembly GCA_036522835.1). Classification (GTDB taxonomy): domain Bacteria; phylum Acidobacteriota; class Thermoanaerobaculia; order Gp7-AA8; family Gp7-AA8; genus DATDFB01. The sequence continues at coordinate 15,566 of DATDFB010000109.1, forward strand.
TTCGAGGAGCTGGAGATCTCCGTCGACCTCATCACCACGTCCGAGGTGTCGGTGTCGGTGACGATCGACGACAAAGAGAACCTGCCGGCGCTCAAGCAGAAGCTCGCCAAAGTCGCGGACGTCGCCGTCGACGACAACCAGTCGATCATCGCCGTCGTCGGCCGCAACCTGATGGAGCAGTCGATGGTCGGCCCGGCCATCTTCGACGCGCTGCAGGGCATCCCGCTGACGATGTTCAGCCTGGGGCGCTCCGGTCTCAACCTCTCCATCGTCGTCGACGACAAGGACGCCGACCGCGCCATCAAGTCCGTTCACCACGCGTTGTTCGAGGCTCCGGTATGCGCCTAGCCCTGCATGGCTACGGCAAGATGGGCCGCACGATCGAGACGATGGCCAAGGAGCGCGGGCACGAGGTCGTCTGCGTCTTCGATGTCGGCCGCGACGAGCCGCTGAATGGCGCCGAGGTGCTGATCGACTTTTCGCACGCCTCGGCGCTCGATCATGCGCTGGGGATCGCGTGCGGCCACAAGCTCGACATGGTCGTCGGCACGACCGGGTGGAACGACCGCGTCGACGACGTCCGCGCGCGCGTCGACAAAGCCGGCATCGCCTGCGTCTACGCCTCGAACTTCTCGCCCGGCGCGAACGTCACGTTCGCCCTGGCGCGCAAAGCGGGCGAGCTCTTCGCGCGCTTCCCGCAGTACGCCGCGGGGATGGAGGAGCGCCACCACTCGCAGAAAAAGGACGCGCCGAGCGGCACGGCGCTGCGCATCGCCCGCGAGGTGAAGGACGGCAGCGGCGGCAAGCTCGATCCGCCGATCGCCGCGTCGCGCGTCGGCGCGGAGTTCGGTCTGCACACGGTCTATTTCGATTCGCCGGACGACCTCGTCGAGCTCTCGCACCGCGCCCGCGGCCGGGAGGGCTTTGCAAGAGGCGCGGTCTTTGCGGCGGAGATGGTGCGGGGGAAGAAGGGGTTGATGACGTTCGACGAGCTAATCTGGAGTGCGCCGGCCGTGCCGGCGCTCTGATCGCGGCGGCACGGCCGCCGCACTCCACAAAGGGGAGGCAGCCCATGAGCACGAAATTCCGCGGCCTCGGCGTGGCCCTGGTCACGCCGTTCAAAACCGACGGCTCGCTCGACGAGGCGGCGCTCGAGCGCTTCATCGACTTCCAGATCGACGAGGGGACGAACTTCCTCGTCCCCTGCGGCACCACCGGCGAGAACCCGGCGCTGTCGCTGGAGGAGCACCGGCGCGTCGTCGAGATCGCGTGCAAACGCGCCAACGGACGCGTGCCGGTCCTGGCCGGCGCCGGCTCGAACTCGACCGACAAGGCCATCGAGCTCGCCCTCATCGCCATCGACCTTGGCGCCGACGGCGTCCTCACCATCACGCCGTACTACAACAAGCCGACGCCGGACGGCCTGCGCCGGCACTTCGGATTGCAGGCCGAGGCCATCGACAGAAAGCACGGCGGCTTCCCGATGGTCATGTACAACGTCCCGGGGCGCACCGGCATCAACATGACCGCGGCCACGACGCTGCAGATCGCCCGCGAAGTGCCGAACGTCATCGGCGTCAAGGAAGCGTCGGCGAACATGGAGCAAATCCTGACGATCCTTCGCGACCGCGAGGACGGCTTCCTCGTCTTGAGCGGCGACGACGCCTGGACCCTGCCGATGATCTCCTGCGGCGCGGACGGCGTCGTCTCCGTCGCCGGCAACGAGATCCCGCGCCTCATGAGCGCCATGGTCGCGGCGGCGCTGGGCGGCGACTGGGACGGCGCGCGCGAGATTCACAACCGCGTCCTGCCGCTCATGACCGGCAACTTCATCGAGTCGAATCCGATCCCGGTGAAGACGGCCATGAAGATGATGGGCATCCTCGAGAACGACACCGTCCGCTCGCCGCTCGCGCCGATCACCGAGGCGAACCGCAAGAAGATGGCGGCGATCCTCGCGGAGTGCGGTTTGCCTGAAGTCGTCGCCCGCGAGGGCGCTTTCGGGATCGAGCGCAAGGCCGGCTGATGGCGACGGAGGCGCGGCCGCTGACGATCGAGGAGCGCGTGGCGGCGCTGAAGTCGGCGCACGACCGCACCGAGGCGATCAAGACGATCGGTCTCTTTCTCACGGAGCTCGAAAAAGGCACCGTGCGCGCCGCCGAGCGCGACGCCGACGGCGTGTGGCGCCCGAACACGTGGGTGAAGGAAGGGATCCTGGCGGCCTTCAAGTGGGGCGTCCCTGCGGAGTTCGCGTCGGGGTCGCTCTCCTTCATCGACAAAGACACCATGCCGGCGCGGCGCTTCAAAGTCGCCGACGGCATCCGCATCGTGCCGGGCGGCACGGCGATCCGCCGCGGCGCGTACCTCGGCAAGGGCGTCGTGCTGATGCCGCCGGCCTACGTCAACGTCGGCGCGCACGTCGACGACGAGACCATGATCGACTCGCACGCGCTCGTCGGCTCGTGCGCGCAGGTGGGGAAGCGCGTGCACCTCTCCGCGGCGGCGCAGATCGGCGGCGTGCTCGAGCCGATCGGCAACGTGCCGGTGGTGATCGAGGACGACGTCGTCATCGGCGGCAATTGCGGGATCTACGAAGGAACGATCGTCCGCGCGCGCGCGGTCATCGGCGCCGGCGTGGTGCTGACCGGCTCGACCCCCGTCTTCGACGTCGTGCGCGGCCAGGTCTACCGGCGGACAAACGAGCACCCGCTGGAGATCCCCTACGGCGCGGTCGTCATCCCCGGCGCGCGGCCGCTGAAGGGAGCGTTCGCCGAGCAGCACGGGCTATCGATGCAGACGCCGGTGATCGTGAAGTATCGCGACGATCGCACGGACAGCGCCACGGCGTTGGAAGATGCGCTGCGATGAGAGTGCTGAGTGCTGTGTGCTGAGTGCTGAGTGAGATGACGCCGAAAAACACAGCACACAGCACACAGCACACAGCACTGCGTCCCGCGCCTCGTCTCGACGGCATCGAAATCTCCTTGATCCGTCAAATCAACGCCCTAGCAACTCCGCTCTCGGTGAATTTGGGGATCGGCGAGCCGAACCTCGAGCCCGACGAGACGCTGCGCGAGATGGCCCGCCGCGCCGCCACGACGTCGTGGCGCTACTCGCCGAACGCCGGCTCGCTCCCGCTCCGCAAACGCCTCGGCGATGCGTTCGGCGTCGACCCGAAATCCGAGATCTGCATTACCGCCGGCACGGAGGAGGGGCTGTACGCGATCTTCCAGGCGTACGTCGGCGAGGGCGACGAAGTGCTCGTGCCCGATCCCGGCTTTCTCTCCTACGCGACGCTCGCGCGCCTCTGCGGAGCCACGGTCCGCACGTACGAGCTCGAGCCGCCGTCGTGGACGCTCGATGCGTTGAACATCACGGACAAGACGAAGCTCATCGTCGTCAACTCGCCGTCGAATCCCCTCGGCGCGGTCCTCGACGAAGAGGCGCTCGATACCATCGCCGCCACCGGCTGCCTCGTCGTCGCCGACGAGGTCTATCGCGAGCTTTGGTACGACGCGCCGCCGCCGTCGATGCTCGGCCGCGGCGCGAACGTCCTCGTCGTCGGCGGGATGTCGAAGTCGCATGGCATGACCGGCCTCCGCCTCGGCTGGATTTTGGGCTCAGCGGAGCTGATGGCGCCGGTCGTCACCGCGCACCAGTACATCGCCACCTGCGCCTCGGTTTTTTCGCAGGCGCTGACCGAGGCGGTCTTCGCCGACGCCGAATGGAACCAGCAGTGGCTCGAGCGCGTGCGCGCCCAGTTCCGCACCCAGCGCGAGGCCGCGCTCTACGCGATTCGCCGGGAGCTCGAGGCCGAGATCGAGCCGCCCGCCGGCGCGTTCTACGCCTTCGTCCCCGTTCCGCTCTGCGGCACCGTCGGCTTCGCGAAGGCCCTCGCCACGGACGCCGCGGTCTTGGTCATTCCCGGCGCAGCGTTCGGAAAGCGCGGCGAAGGATTCGTGCGCATTTCGTTTGCCGCGAGCGTGGAGGAGATCGGGACGGGGATCGAGCGGATCGGTAGATATCTGCGCGGCGCGGGGCGCTGACGAAATGCAGAATGCAGAATGCAGAATGCAGAAGACGCGAGCAATTCGGCATTCAGCATTCAGCATTCTGCATTCCCCGACCGGGCGCTGATCCTGCACGCGTTTCGTGTAGATTGAAAACAGTGGAAGAGAAAGTTCCCGCGGCCCCGCCGACTACCGAATCGGTCGCTTCGTCGGAGGTCTCGCTCTACCGCAACGTCCTGAAGCTCAAGAAGGAGCACGATCTCGAGAACCTCGGCATCGCCTTCTTCGACGGAGAGACGACCATTCAGTGGTCGTACAACGGCGACCACTACTTCCACGCCGCCTCCACGATGAAGCTGGCCGTCCTCCTCGGCGTCATGCGCGAGGTCGAGCGCGGCGACCTCACCCTCGACGCGCCGGTGCACATCCGCAACCGCTTCACCTCCATCATCAACAACGAGCCCTTCATGCTCGACCTCGCCCGCGATGCCGATCCCGACGTCTATGGCCACCTCGGCAAGACCCTCTCGGTGCGCGAGCTGGCGTACTGGATGATCACCAAGTCGAGCAACCTGGCCACGAACCTCCTCGTCGACATCGTCGGCATCGGCAACGTCCAGCAGGCCTTGGACGAGCTGGAGATCGACGGCGTCAAGATCCTCCGCGGCGTCGAGGATCAGGCCGCGTTCAACGCGGGGTTCAATAACGAGGTCACCGCGAACGGTTTGCTGAAACTTCTGCGCATCATCGCCGACCGCAAGGCATACTCCGCCGAGGCCAGCGAAGAGATGCTCAACATCATGCTCGAGCAGCAGTACCGCAGCGGCATTCCCGCCGGGCTGCCGAAGGCGGCCCGCGTCGCGCACAAGACAGGGAACATCTCCACGGTCCACCACGACGCCGGGATCGTTTTTCTGGAGGGGCGCGAGCCGTACGTTCTCGTCGTGCTGACGCAGTTCGCGGCGGAGACGGGACGCGGCACCGCGGTTGCGCAGGTCTCGCGCGACATTTTCAATACCCTCTCGCACATGACCTATGAGTAATGACCGGCTGAAAGTCGTCGACGCCTTCGACCTCGACGATGAGCTGCGGACCCTCCTCCGCCCCGGCGAGATGGTGCGCGACGAGCAGGGCCGCCGCCATCGCCTGCCGCGCTACTTCTACGAGATCGCCGCGCACGAGGAGGCGACGAACCTCCGCCTCACGCCGCACTTCGGCATGAACGAGTTCGTCCTCGTCGATCTGCGCGAGCACCCCCGGCTGCAAGGCTTCCCGCGCTACATTCCCTGCGCGGTGCGCGTGCTGGCGTTCTACCTCGAGCAGTTCCGCGCCGCCGCCGGCGCCTCGGTGCACATCGCCGTCAACGGCGGCTACCGCTCGCCGGCGCACAAGATGGCTTTGGGCGCCACGCCCCACATGTGGGGGACGGCCGCGGACATCTACCGGATCGGTACGAACATCCTGAAGACGAAGGAGCTGATCGAGCGCTTCAACGACGTGGCGGAAGATCTTTCCGACGACCTCACCACGCTGCCGTACGGCCACGTGACGGGGAAGAATGCCGACGATCACGTCCACATCGACCTCGGCTACATCACCGTCGTCCCCCGCGAGATCAGCGAGGATCGGATGGAGATGCCGCAGGAGAGCCGCCCCCGTTTCGCGTTCGAGGAGCGGCGGCGACGGGAGCGGCGGGCGGCGATTCCGGCGGGCTCAGCAGGCGAAGATTGAGAGCACGTGTCATGTCGAGCGCAGCAAGATATCCCCTGCGGCAGGGGGTTCCTCGCTTCGCTCGGAATGACACCTGGCCCGGCCTATCGTTTGCTTAAGGGGCTTCTGCAGTAGTCCACCTTCCTGCCCTGGGAACTGCATGCTTCGACCGAATTGGAAAGACGAGATCGGAGACAGCCGACGGCCCCAACAGACGTGGCTGGCGATGCCGGTCATCGGCATGGAGTCGGAGTTCAACGTCTGGCTCGACGAGCAGGAGATCGTCCCCGAAGCGTACTGGAAACATCCGAAGGCGTTCATCGACGCGCCGATGCTGGAGCGTGAGCGCACTTCGTCACAGATTCCGACGGGCGGCGCCGTTTACTTCGACCGCGGAGTGATCGAGGTTGTCACTCCGGTCATCGAGCTCGCGCCGCACAGCACCGCGCGGATGGTGCGCAATCTGTGGGAGCAGATCGGCTTCGTGCGCGATCAGCTCACGCGGTGGGAAAAACGCGAAGGGCATACCGTCCGGCTCAAGGCGTACAGCAGCCACTACAACATCTCGTACGAGATCCCGAAGGCGCAGCAGAACCGGCACCGCAACGAGAAGCTGCTCGCGCTGCTGCTCGCGTACATCCTGCCCGTGCCGGTGATGCTGGTGGCGTCGAACCGCCGCTCCACCGGCGTCGGCGTCCGTCCGCGCGGCCGCCGTATCGAAGTCACCGTCGACTTCACTCCCGATCCCGGTCTGATGATCGCCACCGCGGCGCTCGTCGTCGGCATCGTGCGCGAAGTGATGACCTGGCCGTCGTACGAGATCTCGCTGCTCAACCAGCTGCCGATCCCGATCATCGCCGGCGTCGTCCCCGGCAAGCACACGACGCGAAAAGGATGGCTGACCAAGGATTTTCACTACCCGCAAAGCCCGTACACCTGCGACATCAACGCGCCGATCTGGACGACGCAGTACGGCGAGAAAAAATCGCTGCGCCAGATCGGCCGCGAGACGGCGTGGTTCTTCCGCCGCTCGATCCGCAGGTACTCCGATCCGTTCAGCGTGCGGCTGCTCTTCGCGATCATGACCGGCCGCGCGCCGTCGATGCTCGAACTGGCCGACCGTCCGGCCGCATACGAAGACGTCGGCCGACTCTGCCGCTGGGGGATGGTCATTCAGGAGTTGAGGAACTACGGAGTGGCGAAACCGCAGACCTCGATCGATCAATACATCGTTGAGCGGCAGCGCGCGCGAACCGAGCATGTCGTCCAAAAGCAACCCGAGGCTGCAGTCGCGAAAGGGGAGGTGCCGGTCGCGCGAACGGTTCCGCGGCGCGGCAACGGACAGGTACAACGACTCGTTCCTCCGCAGTACCTCGACCGCCGCGGGACGTCGCTGCTGCCGCCGAGGCGAGTGCGTGAGCGGAGGCGCAGCCCCGAGCGGCGCAGAAACGCGTACGCGGTCCCGTTTCCCGATCGCCGTCTGACGCGATCCGCGTACGAGCAGGTGTTCCTCAAGCTCGTTTC
>DATDFB010000110.1:0-6429 GCA_036522835.1 Thermoanaerobaculia bacterium
TCGAGGCGGATCAGGCAGATGCCGGCGATGGCGTGCCCGCCTTGCAGCTTCGGCGCAAATCCGGCCGGCAGCAGCGCCTGGATCGCCGCGGGATCGACGCGAAAGTTCACCAGGAGACGGCGGCGGATGACGCCGTGGACTTTTCGGATCACGATTCGAAGGTGATGATGCCGTCTTTCCACAGCCGATGGAAGATCAGCAGCGCGTCGGGCTCGCGGATCGGGCTGATCTTGATGAGCGACCCGATGTCCCACTGCCCGTTCACGCGCGAGAGCATGAAGCCCTCGTTGGGCGTGAAATTCATCCTGGCGATGTCGTCGAACGACTTCGCCACCTTCGGCACGCGCCCGTCGGTCAGCCCCTGGGAGCGGAGGTCGGCGACGATCACCGCCTCGGCGCCCTTGATGGCGCTGCGCACCTTCGGGTGGTTGGGGTCGAGATTCTCCGCCGCCTTGAGCAGCCGCTGGGCCTTCTCGTAGTCGCGCGCGCGCAGGGCCTGCTGGGCGCGGTTGAGCAGCGCCGTGACCTCGTCCTCCGGCGTCTCCGCGACGGCGGGGATCTTCGCCGACGAGACCTTCGACGACGCGGCCATGGCCGCGGCCCTCTCCGGCGCGGGCTCGCGCAGCTCGATGTAGCCTTCGCGCACGAGGCGGTAGAGCGTCTCGGCGACGAGGAACGACGACGAGCGGCTCTCCAGAACGATCTCGGCGACGTTGCGCTTGCCGTCGATCGCCCCCACCACCGTCCGCTGCGCGTCGTCGAAGTGCAATTGGTCGGCGACATCCTCGTCGACGGCCTTGATCACCGCCGGCACCAGGGCCTCGTTCGGGATCAAGAGGCGGATGCGCTGCCACTCGTCGACGCGGCGCGTCCCTTCCATGATGATGCCGGTGACGTCGACCTGCAGCGGGATCATCTCCTGCGTGGGCAGCTCGTCGTCGGCGAAGCGGAACTCGCCGTCGCGCCAGAGGAAGATGTCGTAGATGGCCTCCTCCGCTTTCATGCGCATCAGCCGCTGCAGCTCCTCTTCGCTGATGACGTCGATCATCACCAGGATCTTGCCGAGGAGGATCCCGGACTCGGCCTGGACCTGCATCCCCTTCATCAGCTCGGGCTCGCTCATGTAGCCGTGGCTCATGAGGAACTGGCCGAGGTACTCGCGCGGATCGTTCGACGCGGAGGAGATCACGCGGCCGTTTTTGAAGAAGATCTTCTTCTCGACGGCCTTGTTGCTGACGACGAGCGTGCCGGTTTTCTGCCCGAGGCTGAGCCACTGGAGCAGGTCTCCCGGGAGCATCGTTTTGAGATTGCCGCTGACAGCCAAGGAACGCGAATTATAGTTGCTGGCGTGAGTCAAAAACCCTACTTCGACGCCGCCGATCTCGCCGCCCGCGGCTTCGATCCCGCCGCGGACCTCGGCGAGCCCGGCCAGTTCCCCTACACGCGCGGGCCGCAGGCTTCGATGTACCGCGGCAAGCTGTGGACGATGCGCCAGTACGCCGGCTTCTCCACCGCGAAGGAGTCGAACCGGCGCTATCGCTACCTCCTCGAGCGCGGAACCACCGGGCTCTCCGTGGCCTTCGATCTGCCGACGCAGATCGGGATGGACTCGGACGACGGGCGCGCCCGCGGCGAGGTCGGCAAGGTCGGCGTGGCCATCGACTCGATCGACGACATGGAGACGCTCCTGGCCGAGATTCCCCTCGACAAGGTCTCGATCTCCATGACCATCAACGCGCCGGCGTCGATCCTCCTGGCGCTCCTCCTCGTCGTGGCGGAGCGCCGCGGCACGCCGTGGACGAAGCTCTCCGGCACGATCCAGAACGACATCCTCAAGGAGTACGCGGCGCGCGGAACGTACATCTTCCCGCCGGCGCCGTCGCTGCGCATCGTCACCGACATCTTCGAGTTCTGCGCGAAGGACGTGCCGCGCTGGAACACGATCTCCGTCTCCGGCTATCACATCCGCGAGGCCGGCTCGACGGCGGTGCAGGAGGTGGCCTTCACGCTCGCGAACGGCTTGCAGTACGTGCAGGCGGCGGTGGAGCGCGGGCTCGACGTCGACTCCTTCGCGCCCCGCATCAGCTTCTTCTTCAACGCCCACAACGACTTTCTCGAGGAGGTGGCGAAGTTCCGCGCCGCGCGGAAGTTGTGGGCGAAGCTGATGCGCGAGCGCTACGCGCCGAAGGACCCGCGCTCGCTGGCGCTGCGCTTCCATTCCCAGACGGCCGGCTCGACGCTGACGGCGCAGCAGCCGGAGAACAACGTGATCCGCGTCGCCTACCAAGCCATGGCCGCGGTGCTGGGTGGGTGCCAGTCGCTGCACACGAACAGCCGCGACGAGGCGCTGGCGCTGCCGACCGAGGAGTCGGTGAACATCGCCCTGCGAACGCAGCAGGTGCTGGCCTACGAGACCGGCGTACCGAAGTACGCCGATCCGTTGGCGGGATCGTACGAGATCGAGGCGATGACGCTCGACATCGAGCGTGACGCGCGCGCGCTGATCGAGAAGATCGACGCGATGGGGGGCGCGCTGGCGGCGATCGAGTCGGGCTTCGTGCAGAACGAGATCGGCGAATCAGCCTACAAGGCCCAGCGCGACATCGAGGAGAAGCGCGCCATCGTCGTCGGCGTGAACGAGTTCGTCTCCGAGGCGGACGTGAAGCTGCCGCTGCTCACCATCAACGAGAGCGTGGAGCACGATCAGGTGGCGCGGCTGCACGCGTTTCGGGACAAGCGGACGCGCGACTGGCGCGGCGCGCTTGCTGCGCTCGACGCCGCCGCGCGCGAGGGAGCGAACCTGATGCCGCCGATCGTCGACTGCGTGCGGAGCGAATGCACGATCGGAGAGATCGTGAACACGCTGAAGACGACGTTCGGGGAGCACCGCGACCAGGGTTTCTAGCGCACCTCGAAAAAAAATAGGGGCGCACGCTGTGCGCCCCTACCGGTTTTCGGCAAACGTTCTCGGTTACGGGTTGTTGCTCGTCTGAGACACGAACACCTGCACCGTGGCCGTCGACGTGTTGCCGCTGGAATCGGTCGAAGTCACGGTGAGCGTGTAGATGCGGTTCTGATTGTTCGTCCGCTCGGCGCGGAGCTTCACCGTCAGGTCGCCGGTGATCTCCCAATCGGGCGTCGTGTTTCCGCTGCCCGGACCGAGGATCGGCTGATTCGCCGTCACGCTGATGATGCGCGTCACCGGGGCGGTGTCGGAGTTGTCGACCACGTTGGCCGCGATCGTCACGTCGACGTACTTGTGATTCTCCGGCCAAATGTTGGACGGCGTCGGTGTGAGGCTGAGGATCGTCGGCGGCGTGGTGTCGACCACGAACACGTTGAAGAAGATCATGGCCACGTTGTTCGAGGAGTCGCGCGACGTGCACGTCACCTGCGTGGTGCCGAGGTGGAAGGTCGAGCCGCTGGCGGGCGCGCACACCACCGGAACCGCGCCGTCGAAGTTGTCGACGGCCGTGACGACGTAGGTGACGACCGCGCCGGCCGGGCTGGTGGCCTCGGCCGTGACCGACGGCGGGAAGCTGATGACCGGCGGCTGCGTGTCGCCGACCGTCACGATAAACGAGCCGGTGGCGATGTTGCCCGACAGATCGACCGCGCGGCACTGCACCGTGGTCTCGCCGTCGGGGAAGAGCGTGCCGGAATCCGGCTCGCAACTGACCGCCACGTCGCCGTCGACCGCATCATGCGCGCTCGCGGTGTAGTTGACCACCGTGCCGTCCGGGCTGCCGGACGAGGCGACGTTGACGGCGGTCGGCAGCGTGAGCACCGGCGGCGTACCGTCGCGGACGAACACGTAGAAGGCGCCGAAGCGCGAGTAGCCGCGCGAGTTGGTCACGCTGCACTGCACGAGCGTCGCGCCGGGCGCGAAGGTCGAGCCGGACGGCGGCGTGCAGACCGGCGTGAGGCTGCCGTCGACGCCGTCGGTCGCGGTGGCGGTATACGTCACGACCGTGCCCGAGGGGCCGGCCGGATCGACGGTGATGTCGTTCGGAACGATCAGAATCGGCCGCGGGTCGCCGATGACGGTGATGGTGAAGCTGCCGGTCGACGACACGTTGAAGCTGTTCGTGGCCGTGCAGCTCACGGTGGTGGTGCCGATGTTGAAGAAGCTTCCTGACTCCGGAGTGCAAACGACCGCGGCATCCTGATCCGCCGTGACCTCGTAGGCCACCCGGACGCCGACGTTGTCGTCGGCGAAGGCGGTCATGTTGGCCGGCAGCGTCAGCGTCGGCGCGGGCGGCGCCCCCACCGAGACCTGGAACGAGGCGAAGGAGGTGTTGTCGTGCAAATCGGTGGAGGAGCACTGCACGGTCGTGACGCCGTTCGGGAACGTCGTCCCCGATGCGGGCGAGCAGGTGACCGGACGCGTGCCGTCGACGGCGTCGACGGCGGAAACGGTGTACGTGACCGGGTTGGTGGTGGTGAACGGCGCGGGCACGGTGATGACCGGGCCGGTCGTGTCGCCGACGAAGACCTTGAACGAGCCGTGCGTGGAGCCGAAGCTGTCGGTGGCGGTGCACGAGACCGTGGTCGTGCCGAGCGCGAAGGTCGAGCCGGAGGCCGGCGTGCAGGAGATCGTCGGCGCCGGCGGCGGATCGACGAAGCTGATTCCGTTGACGTCGCCGGAGAAGTCGACGGCCGCGCCGGACGCGCTGGTGGCCTCGGCGGTGAGGACCTCCGGCACGTTGAGAATCGGCGGCAGGTTCGCGAAGATAAAGAGCGTTGCGCCGTCGTCCGTCCGTACGCCGTTGTCGTCGACGAAGACGACCGAGACGGCCCACGGGCCCGGCTGGCCGGTGACGCTCAGCGGAATCTCGCACGTGATGAGCTCACTCGTCACCGAGTTGGCTACGACCTCGGCTACGCCGCCGTCGGTGTAGGTGAAATCAACGAGCGTCGCCACATTCCCCGGCCGGAAGCTGCCGGAGATCGAGAGGATCTGCCCCTCGGTGTTATACGCGACGCGAGCGGGGGAAATGGTGATGGCCGCAGAGGCGATCACGGGAAATAGCAGAAACAGCGCCACGAGCAGTTTGCGCATGTTGAGTCCTCTCTCTCATTAGAACCGGGGGAACTGTCCGCGCAGTCTACACCTAAGTCGCCAATAAGTTGCAAGACTCGACCGGTGAAATCGTTGTCGCGACCGGCTGCGCGCCGCTCCTCTCCTATAATCCGCGCCACATGCCCGCGGCCCGCTTGATTCTGGAAGATGGCGCTGTCTACGACGGGGAGAGCTTCGGCTCCGCCGCCAACGCCATCGGCGAAGTCGTCTTCAACACGTCGCTGACCGGCTACCAGGAGATCGCCACCGACCCGTCGTATCGCTTCCAGATCGTGGTGATGACCTACCCTCACATCGGGAACTACGGCGTGGAGGCGGCCGTCGAGCAGAGCGAGGAGCCGCAGGTGGCCGGCTTCGTGGTGCGGGACGTGATCGACGAGCCGTCGAGCGCGCACGCGCAGATGTCGCTGGCCGCCTACTTCGAGCGGACGCGCATCACGGCGATCCACGGCGTCGACACGCGTGCGCTCACGCGGCACATCCGCAGCCAGGGGGCGATGCGGGGGATGATCACCACGGAGTCGCACCGCGGCGTCGACGACGTCGTGGCGGAGATCCGCCGCGCGCCGTCGATGAGCGGGCTCGATCTGGTGCAGCGCGTGACGACGCTGCGGCCGTATCCGTTCGAGGAGGTCAACGGCGGCGAGCGCCGCATCGCCGTCTACGACTTCGGCGTGAAGCGCGACATCCTCCGGCACATGGCCCAGAGCGGCTGCGACGTGACGGTCTACCCCGCCACGACGCATACCGACGAGATTCTCCATGGGCACTTCGACGGCGTGGTGCTCTCCAACGGCCCGGGCGACCCCGAGCCGGTGACGTACGCGCAGGAGAACATCCGCATGCTGGTCGGCAAGGTGCCGCTCTTCGGCATCTGCCTCGGACACCAACTCCTCGGCCTGGCCCTCGGCGGCCGCACCTACAAGCTCAAGTTCGGGCATCGCGGCGGCAATCATCCGGTCAAGGACTTGCGCAGCGGGCGCGTGGAGATCACCTCGCAGAACCACGGCTTCTCCGTCGACGCCGATTCGCTGAGCGAGAACGACGTGGAGTACACGCACATCAATCTCAATGACCAGACGCTGGAAGGCTTCCGCCACCGCCGCGAGCCGATCCTCGCGGTGCAGTACCATCCGGAGGCGGCGCCCGGCCCCCATGACTCGTTTTATCTCTTCGGCGAATTCGTGAAGATGATGGACGACTGGAAGCCATGAACAGATCCTTCTCCCCGCCCGCGGGGAGAAGGTGCTGCGAAGCGGCGGATGAGGGGCATTTGTCTGCAAGCGGTAGATCTCTGAGGCCACCGAGGTATTCTCGGTCGTATGCGGACGAGCACGCGACGGCTC
>DATDFB010000111.1:0-8178 GCA_036522835.1 Thermoanaerobaculia bacterium
ATGAAGGCGAACGATCTCGACATCCAGCGCGCCCTCTCCAAAGCCGTCGACGAGGGGCGGCTGCAGCACGTCGACGCCGATACGATCTACGTGGTGATGATGGAGCCCGGCGTGGAGTTGTCGATCGGGACGACGACCGACTTCGCCTCGTACAACTCCGTGTTCCATCCGGCCGAGGCGCCGATGCGCTACGTCGTCGTACGCGGAGGACTCGACGAGGACGCCACCCGCGCGGCCTTGTACGCAGGCGTTGCACGCGCCGCGGTCAACCCGAACGGGAACGGCTGGTTCTGAGAGTCCTCACGATCGCAGTGGCGTGTCTCCTTTCGGGTTGCGCCGTTTACGTTCCGCGGTATGCGTTTCATGCGGCGCTCGAGAATCAGCAGCGGATCAATCAGCTGCGGATGGGGCAGACCCTCGCCGAGGTCGAGCGCATCATGGGGAAGGGCCCGGAGCGGAGACACGCGCGCCTGCGGTTCGACGGCGTATCCATTGAGGAATGGAGCTACGCGAGCGACCCGGTCCGCAAGCTCGACACCGTCATCACCTTCGTCGGCGGCAAAGTGAACGAGATCAACACCGCGCCGTGGGGAGGGCGCGAGAGCGACTGAGGGGTCTTTAGCCATTCTTAATCCTCGTGCACCGAATCCGCACCGTACACTCGATGGTCGCGGCGAATGGAAGCGAGCGCTCATCACCGCGAAGAGGCGACGGGCCGGCGCCTCCTCGCGCTTTCCCTCCTGGCCCTCGGCATCGTCTACGGCGACATCGGCACGAGCCCTCTCTACGCCGTGCGGGAGTGCTTCCACGGCGCGCACCCCGTGGCCGTCACGCCCGCCAACATCTTCGGCGTGCTGTCGCTGATCTTCTGGTCCCTGGTCGTCGTGGTCATGCTCAAGTACCACGTCTACGTCATCCGCTTCGACAACCGCGGCGAGGGCGGCATCCTGGCGCTGATGGGCCTGGTCGGCATGGACCGCAGCCGCAGCCGGCGCGTGCGATACACGCTCCTCGCCATCGGCGTCTTCGGCGCGGCGCTCCTGTACGGCGACGGCATGATCACGCCGGCCGTCTCGGTGCTCTCCGCGGTCGAAGGCCTCGAGATCGCCACGCCGCTCTTCAAGCCGTACGTGGTCCCGCTGACGATCGTGATCCTCGTGGTGCTCTTCTTTTTCCAGCGCCGCGGGACGAGCGGCGTCGGCGCGGTGTTCGGCCCGGTCATGCTGGTCTGGTTCTCGACGCTCGCGCTCCTCGGCCTGCGCGGAATTCTCTGGGCGCCGAAGGTGCTGCTCGCGATCAACCCGATCTACGCCGTGCGCTTCTTCGCCGAGAACCACGGCCACGGCTTTCTCGTCCTCGGCGCGGTCTTTCTCGTCACGACCGGCGGCGAAGCCCTCTACGCAGACCTCGGGCACTTCGGCGAGAAGCCGATCCAGGTCGACTGGTTCTCCATCGTCGGACCGTCGCTCGTGCTGCAATACTTCGGACAAGGCGCGCTGCTGATCCGGAATCCGGCCGCGGCGCACAACCCCTTCTACCTCCTCGCGCCGAAGTGGGCGCTCTATCCGCTGGTGGTGCTGGCCACAGTGGCGACGGTCATCGCCTCGCAGGCCATCATCTCCGGCGTCTTCTCGCTGACGCGGCAAGCCATCCAGCTCGGCTACTTCCCGCGCATGCAGATCGTGCACACGTCGAGCGCGGCGATCGGACAGATCTACATGCCCGCGGTGAACTGGGCGGTGATGGTGGCGACGATCCTCCTCGTGGTCGGCTTCCGCAGCTCGTCGAACCTCGCCGGCGCGTACGGCGTGGCGGTGAGCATGACGATGATCATCACCACGCTCCTGGCCTACTTCGTGGCGCGCGATCTGCTGCGCTGGAGCATGGCCAAGGCGCTGACTCTGACGCTGGCGTTCCTCATCGGCGACGTGGCCTTCCTGAGCGCGAATCTCTTCAAGATCGCCGAGGGGGGATGGTTCCCGCTGCTGATCGCGGCGCTGGTGTTCACGATGATGACGACGTGGCGGCGCGGCCGGCAGATCCTCAACGCCCGCCTCTCCGACGGCGCGCTGTCGCCGGAGATGTTCGTCACGTCGCTCAAGGCGCGGCCGCCGGCGCGCGTCCCCGGCACGGCGGTGTTCATGCACCGCACGCGCGACGCGGTGCCGCCGTCGCTGCTGCACAGCCTCAAGCACTACAAGGCCATGCACGCGCAGGTGATCCTGCTGACGGTGGTGACCGAGGAGGTCTCGCACCTGCGCGACGACGAGCGCCTCCAGTTCGACGAGCTCGGCGAAGGGATCTACCGCGTGGCCGCGCGCTACGGATTCATGGAGGAGCCGGACATCCCGGCGCTCCTCGAGCGCATCGCCGGCGAGCACGCGCTGACGGTGCCGCCGATGGACACGACATATTTCCTAGGCCGGGAGACGCTGATCATCACCAAGCGTCCGAGCGGGATGTCGACGTGGCGCGAGAAGATCTTCGCCTCGATGATGCGCAACGCCGAGAGCGCGGCGCGCTTTTTCCGCCTGCCGCCCAACCGGGTGGTGGAGCTGGGGGCGCAGATCGAGCTCTGAGGGTAGGAAAACCGGCCGCCGCGCCACTCCTATAGATATGACATTCGTGGCATTCGACGCCGACACGTTTTCATTCCCGATGCGCATCCAGGTGGCGCGCGGATCCGAAGCCGAGTACCGCTACTACCGCACCGCGGCGCGGCGCAGCGACGGAAGCCTCCGCCGGGAGGCGTTGGCGCCCGGCGTCAGCGCGTCACCCGAGGACGACCTGGTCTTTCGCGGCGGCAAAGTCCTCCCGCAGATGGCGCTCCAAAACATCTACCTGGGGCGCTCCGGCGACTTTGCCGCGGGCGACGTCGAGTCGATCGACGACGCCATCGTGCGATTGCTGCGCGACGAGCAGCTCCAGCGCATCGTCCAGCAATACTTCCCCGGCAAGAAGCTGACCTACGACGTCGCGCCGTCGGTCGTCCTCGATGAAAACCGCCGGAACGAGATGGACGAGCCGGACGTCCAGAACAAGGTCATCGATCTCTTCGACAACAATCTGATCCAGGCCACCGACCTCGATCGCACGGTCTTCAACCTCATCCTGGCGCCCGATACGGTGCTCAGGTTGGACGGCTCCAGCTCCCTGGCCGGCCTGGGCGGCTATCACGGCTCGGTGCGTTTCACCCGCGGAGGACAGGAGCGCACGCTGTACTACTCCGCCAACGCCTACTCCGCGGTCCGGCACGGCCGGCGGAACGGCATCCCGTTCTTCAGCACTCCGTGGAAGAACGTGGTGTGCACGCTGTACCACGAGCTGATCGAGTCGCAGACCGATCCCGACGTGGGCGACGCCATCCGCCAGCACGACAATCGCTTCATCGGATTCAACTCCAATTCCGGCCAGGAGATCGGCGATCAACCGCTCGCGGCCAACAGCGAGGACAGAATCTTCAAGGAAGTGCTCACCCTTCCCGGCCCGAAGCCGACACCGGTCCAATTCATGTTCTCGAACGCCGTGCACGGCGCGGAAGGGCCGGACGAAAAACCGGCCATGGAGCTGGCCATCGACGGCGCGCCGGTTCAGGGAGAGATCAGCACCGGCGGCGAGCGCGATCGCTACTCGTTCCGCGTGACGACCGCGGGACGGTACGCCATCGAGACGACCGGGCCGACGGATACGTACGTGAGCCTCTTCGGTCCCGACAGCGAGACGCGCCTGATCGCCGAGGACGACGACAGCGGGCCCGGGAATCTGTCGTTGCTGGTTCAGGATCTCGCCGTCGGCCAGTACGTCGTCCGCGTGCGCCATTTCAGCGCATCCAGGACCGGGCCGTACGGGATCTCGGTGCGGGCGGCGAGGTAGGTCTCAGTAGTCTCGTAGAGATTGGACGTGCGGCGCGATATCCGGGAATCTCGCCAGCGCTGAACAGAGACGGTCGTCGGCAGTGATCAGGCGTGTATCGCGCTGGATGGCGAGAGCCACGTACATCGCGTCGTAGACCGAGAGGCCATACATGAGCGCGATGCCGTAGGCATCGTCGGCGAGCGTTCGACAGGAAACCAGCTCGATTTCGGCCTCTTCGTCGATTTGCGAAATGAGATCGCGGCCTTCTTCCGGCGTGATCTCTCTCCGCCGTACGCCTTTCCGAATCGCGTTGGCCGTCTCCGCGAACAAATGATCCGGCGCGATGAACTCGTCGTCGGAATCGAGCACGCGAAGCGCCGCCTCGCCGTGTACTTCAGGCACGAACCATTTTATGACGACGCTGGCGTCGAGAATGACGACGCTCATCGGTCGCGGTCTTCGCGAATCAGATCCGTGCTGTCGGAGAACACGCGCCCGCGAAATCGTTCGTGGGACGCGTGCGCAGCGCGGCGCAGACTCTCTCGGCTGCGATGCTTCGGAAGGTCGCGCCGTACGATGGCCAGGATCTCTTCTTCAACCGATCGTTGAAAGGCCCTCGCTCTCGCCTCCAGCCGCTCCAGCAACTCGGGATCGATATCGTGGATCGTTACATCCGCCATACGCTCATGGTACCTCGGTCCTCGCGCCGTCACACCTCTGTAGCCTCGAAGAACGCCGGACGCGCGTACGATTCCCGAACATGTCACGCCGCTTCGTCTCGTTGCTCGCCGGCGCAGGTCTGGCCACCGGCATCAGCGACGGTCTGTTCGCGACGGTGCTGAGCGTCTTTTTCTACCATTCGACGTTCACGCGGTTGTGGCAGGGCGTTGCCGCCGTCTTGATCGGCAAAGGATCCTTCGCGGGCGGCACGAGGACGACGGCGTTGGGCCTGCTGATGCACTTCGGCGTGGCCTTCTTCTGGTCGAGCGTGCTTCTGTTTTTCGCGACGCGCTCGCCGAGGCTTCGTGACCGGTTGCGCTCAGCGATGGGGCGGCTGACGGTGGCGGCGGTCTATGGGCCGGTTATTTGGATCGTGATGTCGATGATCGTCATTCCGCTGCTTCTCAGGCGTCCGCCGGCGATCACCAGCCGCTGGTGGGTTCAAGGGATCGGCCATATCCCCTTTGTCGCGTTGCCGATGGCGACGGTGATCGGGTACGGTCTCGCTGAGCGCGCGCGTTCAGCCGTCGATCGCTCCGCCGTCAGCGTCGACGCCTAGCTCGACGGCATCGACCTCATCGACGATGGCATCGACCTCGTCGGCGATGGCATCGACCTCGTCGGCGACGGCGTCGACCTCGTCGACGACGGCATCGATCTCGTCGACAACGGCGTCGACCTCGTCGGCGACGGCGTCGACCTCGTCGGCGACGGGATTGACCTCGTCGGCGACGGCATCGACCTCGTCGGCGACGGCGTCGATGCCGAAAATGTTCACATCGTCGCCGTTACCCTCGGCAAGCGTGTCGCGTCCAAACGTGCGTGAGACATCGTCATCGGCCGGGATGGATTCACCCGCTGCGCCGCATGCAGCGGGCGACCGAGGCGTGTCTTCGCTGGATCAACTGTTCCTGCGCCGTGATCGACGAGGCGATCCTCATCGTGGCGCGGCGGCCGGTGTTCACGACCATGCGGTTGCTGCGCGCGTGTCAGTGGCTCGACCGCGCCACGGATCAACTCGAGCGCGCCGGATGCCGTCTTCGGGACACGCAGAGGAGCCTCGCTCGTGCGCCGGAAGAGGGTGGCGCGGTGCCGCAGATCGTGTGCGAGGCGGCGCAGCAGTGGAGCGCCGCGGCATCACGGCTCCTCGCAACCCACGATCAGCTCGCGCTGCTCCTGTCCGAGGTGTTGCAGTGGGCGATGGAAGGCGGCTTCGACATCCGTCCCGTCATCGCCGCGTCGCGGCCGGCGGCGCCGCGGTGGTACCTGCGCTACTGTCGCGTTCAGCCGAGCAACCGCATTCGGCTTCTCTTACAGCGCCGGCGCCGTCCGGCGCGTACGGCGTCCGCGGACGCGCCACGGCGCGTCTCGCGCGGACGCGCGCCTCCTTTCGTTTTGGCCTGCCCGCTCTAGTTCAACAACAAGTCGACAACCGAAAAGGAGATTTTTCATGGCGACTCATAATGAAGACGCGCAGGCGCGAATCGAGGAGGTCCGCGCCATGCGTCAGAAAATCCCGAATCTCATCTTTCCGACCGCGAAGGGCGACCTCCGGCGCCTGGTCTCCGCCGCCTCGGTTCCTCAGGAGCTGATCGAGCTGACCACAGTGGCGGTGAAGAACAACGTGGCGCTCGTCCGCGGCGGAAGACCGGATCCCGAGTTCCTCCGCGACCAGTCGTTGTATGCCGAGGCGTATGGACCGCTGGCCGACGAGCTGGAGGCGCTGGCCTCCTTCGTCCGCCACAGCGTGACGGCGGCGAAAAACACGGTGGGAAGCGATGCGCTCGACACGTACGCGTTGACGCAGCGCCTTGCCAAGCGGCCGGGAACGGCCGATCTGGCGCCGCTGGCCGACGCGATGTCCCGCGCCCTCGGACGCCGCGGCCGGAGAAAGAAGACCTCTCCGGCTCCGGCGCCGGGAACGCCCGGAACGCCGACGCCGACTCCGCCGGCCAAACCGCCGGCACCGGATACCAAGCAGTGATGTAGTTGATGTTGTGTGGGCGCGCCGCCAGGCGCGCCCACACGTTGATGCCTCAGCCTGGAAGGACGGTCAGGAGCAGCGTCTTGACGCGTTCGAGCTCGACCTGCACGAAAACCAAGTGCGCGGCGAGGAAGAACGCGCGCGGTCCGGGGCGAAACGAAGGGCCAGCTCGTCCCCGCTGGCTTGAAAATGCCAGCCGTTCATGATCGGTTGGCGCGTCGCGAACGCATCCTGCAGCAGACTCAATCCCTGCGCTGGACTTGCCGACGTGAGCAAGACAAAGCCGGGCCGGAAGAAGCGGCTCGTGGTGATGACTCGCGTTGCCACCAGACTATCCACTGTAGCATCGTGTCACGGAAGACAAAGCACTTTACGCTATCATGCGCGTCATGGCCGACGCGCTCCACGAGCATGCCGCCGAGAGCCTCCGCTTCATCCGCGACACGATGGAGCGCGCGGGGTCGTTCACGTCGATCCCGGGGTGGGGCGGCTTTGCCATCGGCTTGACGGCGATCGGCGCGAGCGTCGTCGCGCAGCCGCTCCGCGGCCGCGCCTGGCTCACGGTCTGGCTCGTGGAGGCGGCGCTGGCCGCGGTCATCGGCGCCGTCACGGTGGCGATGAAGGGCCGCCGCGCGGGGACGTCGTTCACGACGCCGGCGGCGAAGCGCTTCTTCGCCGGCTACCTCGCGCCGATGCTGGCCGGGGCGATCCTCACGATCGCGCTCTACCGCGCCGGCGCGTTCGCGGCCATGCCGGCGACGTGGCTGCTGCTCTACGGCACGGCCTTCGTCAGCAGCGGCGCGTTCTCCATCCGCGTGATCCCCGTCATGGGCGTCTGCTACATGCTCCTGGGAGTGGCCGCCGCCTTCGCGCCGTTCCCCATGGCCAATGCGCTTTTGGGCTGCGGCTTCGGCGGCCTGCACGTCGTCTTCGGAATCCTCATCGCAAGGAGATACGGTGGCTAAACCGGCACGCAAACTCGCTCCCGCGCCCGCACCGCGGCCCGCGGAGATCCCCGACTTCGATCGCCTCATCCACGAGAAGACGCGCCTCGGTATCGTCAGCGCGCTGGCGGTGAGCCCGTCGCTGAGCTTCAACGAGCTCAAGGCGATCCTCAAGACGACGGACGGCAACGTGAGCGTCCACGCGCGCAAGCTCGAGGACGCCGGGTACCTGACCTGCCGGAAGTCGTTCGAGGGACGCATGCCGCGCACGGAGTACACGCTGACGGCGGCGGGACGACGGGCGCTGGAGAAGTATTTGGGGCATATGGAGGCGCTGATTCGGAACACCAGGGGGCAGTAAGCAGGGCGCAGGGGGCAGGTGGTGTTCTTGCCGGTGCACGCGCCTCGGCAAGACAATCACCTGCGCCCTGCGCCCTGCCCCCTCTACTGCGCCTTCACATAATTCGGATCCTGCGTCTTCTGGTCCACGACCGACGCGTACGCGCTGACTTTGCCGTCGCCGTCGATGACGCGGACGGTCACGCGCGTGTTGTAGGCGGTGTCGAGGCCGAGGGACTTCAGCATCGACGAGTATTGGCGGTACTCGTTCGGGGCTAGGTCGAACGTGCCGGTCACCGCGAACTTCGAGTCGGGGGTGACGGCGCTGACTTCTAC
>DATDFB010000112.1:0-3668 GCA_036522835.1 Thermoanaerobaculia bacterium
GCTCCGGCAAGCGCGCCGCGGCGACGAGCGCGGCGCCGCCGCCGGTCGACGCGCCGAAGAGCCCGAGCTTCAGCCGCGACGTTTCCGCTTGCTTGGCCAGCCACGCGCTCGCGCCGGCGAGGCGGTCGGCGAGCAGGGCGATGTCGAAGCGGAGATGCGCGGTGCGCATGTCGGCCGCTTCCTCGTCGCGCGTGAGCAGGTCGATGAGCAGCGTGCCGACGCCGCTCCGCCGCAGCACGTCCGCGACGTAGCGGTTGCGCGAGCTGAAGCGGCTCGAGCCTGAGCCGTGCGCGAACATGACCAAGCCCGCTGCGCCGTCCGGGATCAAAAGATTTCCCTCCAGCGTGACGCGGCCGGCGGAGACGTAGACGAGGCCTTCTTCGACGTGCATGCTCTCCATGACGGGCTCCGTGGAGGACAGGCACTCTTGCCTGTCCTTGAAGCGGGGGACAGGCAAGAGTGCCTCTCCTCCATTCTGGTTTCATAGCGCGCTCGGGTATGTTTCGGGAGCTTCGCGCGTGTGCTCCCGCTCGAACCGTTCCAGCGGCTCCACCGCGCGCGTCTCATCGATGTGGATCACGGCGTCGAACTGCCGCGCCAGCGAGGCCTCGAAGTAATGGCTGATGCGCTCCGTCGCCGGCAGGTAGATCACACCGATGGCGCGCTCGAGGCGCTCTTCTTCGAGCGCGCGCGCGGCGGCGTTGCGGCGCAGGGGAAGAAGAAAGTCGGCGACGCCGGCGCCGTGCAGCAGCGCCTCGTAGCTGCCCGGCAGTCCCGGCCGCACGCGCTTGTGCTCGACCGGGCCGTCCCACTCCGACGCCGCCGCGACGGTGCCGTGGTACGTGGTGAAGCCGATGAGGCGCGCGTCGTCGCCGTGTTTTTGGCGGATGAGCTGCCCGACGTTGAGCTCTCCCTCGCGTCCCATCTGCGTGGCGCGGGCGTCGCCCAAGTGGGAGTTGTGCTCCCAGACGACGATCTTGGCGTCGGGGACGTGCTGCGCCAGCGCCTCGATGGTCTCGGCCATGTGCTGGTCGCGCAGGTTCCACGACGAGACGCGGCCGGTGAACATGGAGCGGTAGTAGCGCTCGGCGTTCCGCACGAGGCGCGCGTTCTGCTCGGCGTAAAACGCGTCGTCGGAGCCGGCGTAGTTGCGGCGGATCTCCACGAGCTGCTGCACGACCTCGCTCTCGCACGTCGGCGTGAGGCCGAACGACGCTGCGTAGCCGTACGACTGCGGGTCCTCGCCCGCGTGCTCGAAGCAGCCGTAGCGATAGCGCGCCCGCCGCGCCGCCTCGGGGTCGACGTTGTCGAGGTACTCGATCACCGCGGCCATGGAAGCGTAGAGGCTGTAGAGGTCGACGCCGTAGAAGCCGGCCTTGTCGCGCGCGTCATCGTTGTGGCCGCGCAGCCAGCCGACGAAGTCGAGCACGTCGGCGTTGCGCCACATCCACGTCGGAAAGCGCTTGAAGTCGCCGAGGGCGTCGATGGCCTCGGCGTCGTCGCCTTCGCCGCGGACGTAGCGGTTGATGCGATAGGCATCGGGCCAGTCGGCTTCGACCGCGACGGCGTTGAAGCCTTTCTCGCGGATCAGCCGCCGCGTGATCTTCGCGCGGATCGAATAGAACTCGTGCGTGCCGTGCGACGCTTCGCCGATCAGCACGAAGCGCGCCTCGCCGATCAGCTCCATGAGCGGATCGAGGTCGCGCGCCGCGCCGGTGAGCGGCTGCAGCGTCGGGCGGATCGCGGCGATGACCTCGGCGTCGTTCATCGCCGCTGCTCCAGCAGTTCGTGGACTTCTTCGTCCGTGGTCTGCGTGAAGTCGCTGTACCAGAGTCCGACGGCCTGGAACGGCTCCGGCGTGCGGAGGCAGACGACTTCGTCCGCGATGTTCTCGGCGCGGAAATCGTCGCACGTCGACTCCGCGGCCACCGGCACGGCCACGATGATCCGGCGCGGCTCCATCTTCCGCAGCGCCGCGACGGCCGCGCGCATCGTGGAGCCGGTGGCGAGGCCGTCGTCGACGACGATGACGGTCTTGTCCGTGACGTCGATCGGCGGCCGCGAGCCGCGGTACTCGCGCTCGCGGCGCTCGAGCTCGCGCTGCTCGCGCTCGGCGACGGCGTCGATCATCCGCTCCGAGACGGTGAGATAGCCGAGCACCTCGCGGTTGAGCACGCGCACGCCGCCGCTGGCGATCGCCCCCATGGCCAGCTCCTCGTGCCCCGGCACGCCGAGCTTGCGCACGATGAAGACATCGAGCGGCGCGCCGAGGGCTTGGGCGACGCCGAAGCCGACCGGCACGCCGCCGCGCGGCAGCGCCAGGACGAGCAGGTCGTCGCGCTGCGCCAGCCGCCGCGCCAAGTCGCGGCCGAGGAGCTTGCCGGCTTCGTCGCGATCGCGGAAGCGCATGATGTACCGCTCGTTCATCAGACGTGCCGAAAGAAGAAAGGTAGGTTCGTCAGGGCTCAGCCGGCAAGCGCCGCCGCAAGTCTGCGCACGCCCTCGCGGATCTGCGCGGGCGTGAGGGCGGCGTAGCCGAGGAGCAGGCCGCGGCGCGGCGACTTGCCGACGGCGCAGCGCGACAGCGGAACGACGTGCACGCCGTGCTCCGCGGCGCGCTCGGCCACGGCCACGTCATCCGCCCCCTCGGGGAGCCAGCCGACGAGGTGCATGCCGCCCTCGTGCGGCCTCACGTCGAGGAGGCCGCCGAGGTCGCGCCGCGCCGCCTCGACGAGCACGCGCTGCCGCTCCGCGTACAGCACGCGCATCCTTCTTATATGTCGCGCGAAGTGGCCGCCGGCGATGAACTCCGCGAGCACGGCCTGCTCGCTGACGGGGGAGTGGCCGTCGACGACGTTGCGCGCGCGGCGGAAGGGCTCGACGAGCTCCGGCGGCAGCACGACGAAGCCTAGGCGGAGCGACGGGAAGAGCGTCTTGCTGAACGTGCCGAGGTAGATCACGCGGCCGGCGGCGTCGAGGCCTTGCAGCGACGGCAGCGGCTTCGTGCGGTAGCGGAACTCGGAGTCGTAATCGTCTTCCACGATCCACGCGCCGCGCTGGCTGGCCCATTCGATGAGCGCGAGGCGGCGGCGCAGACTCAGCGTCACGCCGAGCGGATATTGATGCGACGGCGTGACGAAGACGAGGCGCGCGTTCCTGGCGCGCGCGGCGCGGCGGCTGATGTCGGCGCCGTCCTGATCGACCGGCAGCGGTACGATCTGCGCGCCGGCGGCGCTGAGCGCGATGCGCGCGCCGGGATAGCCGGGGTCTTCGATGAGCGCCACGTCGCCGGGATCGATGAGCAGCCGCGCGGTGAGGTCGAGGGCCTGCTGCGAGCCGCTGACGATGAAGACCTGCTCGGCGACGCAGCGCACGGCGCGCGCGGTGCGGACGTACGCGGCGATGGCCTCGCGCAACGGACGGTAGCCGGCCGGATCGCCGTACGACAGCAACTCGTACGACGGCTCGCGCCACTGCCGCGCCATGAGCCGCGTCCACGTGCGGAACGGAAAGGCCGCGGCGTCGGGCAGTCCCGACTCGAACGCGCGCGGCCGCCGCGGCGCGCTGAGCGGCCGCCCGGGATTGCTGGCCAGCAATTTCCCGCGCTGCGACAACGGCGCCCGCGCCCCCCCGCCCGCCCGCACCGGAGCGCGCACGGTCAAGAGCTC
>DATDFB010000113.1:0-33494 GCA_036522835.1 Thermoanaerobaculia bacterium
GACGATCCAGAAGATATGGCTGCTGAGCGCCTGGCCTTGCAGGATGGTCGATACATTGCGCTCGACGGTCAGGTTTCCGCGGACCCGTACGATCCAGACGGCGTCGCGAGTGCCGTTGAAGATGACGTTTTCGGAAAGATCGGCGTCGCCTGGATGACAAATGTCGCATGGCAGCGCGGCGAGCGCGTCGTACGCCGCGGCGCTGTCCTGCTGCGCGCGCTGAATGGTGCGCTCGTTCGTCTCGATCGCCTGTGGTCCGAAGCTGAGGATCCCGGGAGGAAACCCGCTGACTGTGCCAGGGCTGACGCCGATTTTGCCGGTGACGCGCGTCGGCCCGGAGCTTCTGACGCCGGTGTTCGCCAGGATGACGAAGGATTCGGCTGCGCCGAGCGACGGTGCCGGCTGGCCGAGGGCGGCCGGGGCGGCGGTACAAACCGCCAGCCCGAGAACCGACACCAGACGACCCACATCAATGGAGTGACCGAATGCCACGATCCGCTACCCCTTCTTTCATTAGTGCAGGAAGGGGCGAAATCGTTTCGGTTTGGCGCGCGAGCGATTGGGGAGGGCTCGCGCCCTCCCCCAATCCAAACGTTACGGCGTCGTCACCACCGCGTCGTCGACGAACACGTTGTCGCCGAAGGCGCTGATGCCGAGGAAGCCGAGCTGCACGGTCGAGCCCTTGTATGCGGTCAGGTCGATCGTGTGCTGCTTCCAGCCGGTCGAGCCGTCGTAGCGGTTCACGGCCGTGCCGACGTTCGTCCACGTCGCGCCGGTCGAGACCTGCACCTGCACCTTGTCGGCGGACGTCGAATAGGCGGTGTCGTGGTACATCCAGAACTTCAGCGTGGCCGTCGTCGCCGTGCTCGGAATGGCGAAGCCGGTCGTCTGATAGACGCGCGTCTGCGAGCCGCTCGCGGAGTCGTACGAGTTGAACTTGGCCATGCCGGTGCCGCCGTGCGGGCTCGCCGTCGGATTCGTTCCCGACGTCACGAACGTCCAGGCGCCGGCGGTGCCGGAGACCTGCGCGGTGGCCCAGCCGCTGCTGCTATCGAAGCTGTTCGAGAAGAGCGTCGTGCCGCCGCCACCCGTCGTCACCGTGCCCGTCACCGTGTAGCTGCCGGCGGCATAGCCGTAGACGCCGAGCCACCACGTGCCGGCGGCGGGATTCGTCGCCGAGCAGGTCTCGTTGCCGGACGACGTGTACGGCCGGCAGACGTAGCTCGTCGACGTCGGCTTGACGCCCGACTGCGTGTAGATGTCGACGTCGCCGGTTGCGTTCGTCGTCGAGAACGTCAGGTTCGTCGCCCCGGCGGGGACCGTGATGGAGTAGTACTTCCACGCGCCCGCGGCCACGCTCTCGCCGTTGATCGGCACGCCGCTCGTGAGCGCCGTGTCGCCGCTGCCGCACGAGGCGGTGAAGTTCGCGGTCATGTTCGCGGAGGTGATCGTCACGGAGGTCGAGGCGGGCGAGAACGTGCAGCCCGACTTGCTCGGCGTCACCGTGTACGTGCCGGCGGCGAGGCCGGAGATCGCGTAGTTGCCCGACGCGTCGCTCGTTGCCGACGCGGATCCCGCCGTCACCGTCGCGCCCGACGTGCCGGCGTTGCCGGAGATCGAGTACGTAACGGAGCCGGTCGTCACCGTGCCCGTCACGGTGAAGCTGCCGGCGGCGTAGCCGTAGACGCCGAGCCACCACGTGCCGGCGGCCGGGTTCGTCTGCGAGCAGGTCTCGTTGCCGGACGACGTGTACGGCCGGCAGATGTAGCTCGAGAGCGTCGGCTTCGCGCCCGACTGCGTGTAGATGTCGACGTCGCCGGTGGCGTTCGTCGTCGCGAACGTCAGATTCGTCGCGCCCGACGGAACGGTGATGTAGTAGTACTTCCAGGTTCCCTGGGTCACGCTCTGGCCGCTCACGGCCACGCCGCTGGTGAGCTGCGTGTCGCCGCTGCCGCACGAGGCGGTGAAGTTCGCGGTCACGTTCGCCGAGGTGATCGTGACATTGCTCGACGCCGGCGAGAACGTGCAGCCCGACTTGCTCGGCGTCACCGTGTAGGTCCCGGCGACGAAGCCGGACATCGAGTAATTGCCGGAGGCGTCGCTCGTCGTCGAGCTCGAGCCCGCCGTCACCGTCGCGCCGGAGGTGCCGGCGTTGCCGCTGATCGAGAACGTCGGCGCCGTGCAATTCGCCGTGAAGTTGATGCCGGTGACGTTCGCGGAGGTGATCGTCACCGAGCTCGAGGCGGGCGAGAACGTGCAGCCGCTCTTGCTCGGCGTGACGGTATACGTCCCGGCGGCCAGACCGGAGATCGAGTAGTTGCTCGACGCGTCGCTCGTGGCCGAGGACGAGCCGGCCGTGACTGTCGCGCCGGTCGTGCCGGCGTTGCCGGAGATCGAGAACGTCGGCGACGACGACGCCGTCACCTTCGCCGTCCAGATCTCTTCCTTGGCGTTGTTGCGGCGGTCGGTCCACGACGGGAAGAACGAGTTCGCGTAGCCGGAGAGGCTGTTGTAGTCGCCGAACTGATTGCCCGAGTCGGAGCCGCTGACGGTCTCGTCGGTCATCGCCGTCGTGACTTTGACCGGCGCTTCCCACGTCGCGCCGCCGTCGGTGGAGAGCTGATAGTAGACGTCGACCTTCTTGCGGCCGGCGTCGGCGACGGTGTCGTAGTAGATCGCGCCGAGGTTGCCGTTCGTCTCGTCGACGGCCAGGAAGGCGTTGAACTGGTCATTGAGACCGCTCTGGTTGTTGATCTTCGTGCGCGCGCTCCACGTCGCGCCGCCGTCGGTCGAGCGCGAGAACCACACGCGCGTCTTGCAGGTCGACGCCGTGTTGGTGCCGGGCTCATTGCCCGCCGCGGTGCAGCCACTGTCGCCGGAGAGGTCGGTCCAGAGCGCATAGACGTTGTTCGTCGTGCCGTTCTTGTACGCGCCGCCGGAGACGTAGATGAGGATGCGCCGGCTGGAGAACGCCGGCACGCCGATGTCGTACGAGTCGTAGGTCGTGACGATCTTCACCGGCGCGGCGTAGCTGGCGCCGCCGTTGGTCGACTTCACCACGTAGATGCCGCGCGAGCCGGTGTCGGGGAAGAAGCCGAAGACGTCGCCCGCGGAGTTGGTCTTGACGTCGGCGCCGATGCACGTGCCGGTGGCCTGGGAGTCGCTGACCTGGATCGGCGTCCCCCAGCCCGTCGACGTACGGCGGTTCATGAACGCCGGGTTGCCGTTGTGCCAGATGACGTAGATGTTGTTCGCGAACGCCGACGTGCCGCTGTGGTCGACCCACTGCATCTGCTTGTCGGTGTTGGTCTGGCTGCCGGAGATCGTGCCGTCGAAGGTCCACGTGGCCCCGCCGTTGGTCGACTTGTACGACTGCACTTTCAGCACGGTCTGGGCGGAGTTGATGCCCATCGTGCTCGACCACGCGGTGCCATCGGAGGTCCACTCGACGGTCGGATCTGAGTGGAATGCGTCGCCGCTGGCGAGCGGGAGGTTCGTCTGCCCCCACGTCACGCCGCCGTCGGAAGAGTAGTAGACGCCCTGCGTGCCGGAGCCGCCGATGTTGTTCGACGCGGCGATGATCTTGCTCGGGTTCCAGAAGTTGATGCGGATGTCGGACTCGCTGCGCGACACCGTCTGCGCGCCCGAGGTGCGGACGTTCGTGCCGACGGTGGCGGCCATGGCGGCGAAGCGCAGTCTGCCGCCGAGCGAGCGGTCGGCGTCTTCGTCCTCATCGCGGTCGCCGAACTCGCGCGCCGGCGACAGCGACGCGTCGGCCGGTCCCGGCTGCAGGTCCTGGTGGCTGACCATCCACTCGAAGACTTCCTTCAGGACGTGGGGGTAGCCGCCGGTGGGATCGTTGTCGTTGTCGTAGTTGACCTCCGGGTGGCCCTTCCGCCAGTAGACCTTCAGCCATGGAGGGACGATCTGGGCGTAGTCAGCGTCGCGCTTTTTGAGCTGCCCGAAGTTCTGATTCGCGCGAATCAGCTTGTCGAGGGCGCTGCCCGGTTTCGCGTGCGCCTGCTTGAGCTGTGCGTCGAGGGTGGGGAAGTTGCCGTTGCCGTTGCCGTTCCCTGGATCGGCACTGGCGATGATGGCGACAAAGACCGCAAAGGTCGCAAAAAGCAGAGATTTCTTCACTTACGTTCCCTTCAGATTGGCGTTTCCGAGGCCGGGAAGCCGGGTGCCATCTCAAGGGCTGTGCCATGGGAAAACCGCTTGATTTTGGGATATTTGCGGGCGTTTGGCTGCTTTGTTGACCCGCGCGCACCGAAAGCGTGGGTCAGGCTTTGATCGGCGACGCAGTGGGTGACCCACTGCGGATGTAATTCTCCCAGACGTAGTCCCACGGAATGACGATCGGGCAGACGATGACCCCGAAGCCGATCTCTTTGATCGACTGCATCATGTTCGGGTCAACGCTGTGCGCGCGCCACGCCGGCAGGGCGATGGCGACGATCCAGATCGTCTTCCAGAAGAACTCGAAGAGCATGATCGGCAGCATCTTCAATGGATAGCGGATGCCGAGGATCATCAACGGCGCCATCGCCGCCATAAGGGCGACGCCGACGCCGTGCATCAGCGGCCACGGACGGTGATGGAAGAGCGTCGGCCAGATCTGCGTGGTGAGGAAGAGCGAGATGAGGAGGTACAGCCCGCGGAGGAGGTAGAGGCGCCATGTGGAGATCATGCGTGAGAATGTCGGTCCCGCCGCGGATGGCGGCAACGGGCGTGCGACGAACGGGGGTATGGCGCGATGAATGGCCCCTCACCCGGCCTTCGGTCACCCTCTCCCCGCTGACGCGGGGCGAGGGACCTGGGGGGAGGGCCTTCGCCCCGCTTGCGGGGAGAAGGTGGCGCGCAGCGCCGGATGAGGGGAATCACATCCCGCGAAACACGTGCAGATATCCTCGGCTCACCGGCAGCACTTCGCTGCGCCCCTTGAGGTGAATCTCCGCGGTCTCGTTGTCGCGGCGGCGGACGTAGTCGATGGCGCGGAGGTTCACGACGACGGAGCGGTGCACCTGCGCGAAGTGCGCGGGATCGAGCTGCGCCGCGAGGTCCTTGAGCGGGATCCGCACCGTGGCCTCGCCGCCGCGCCAGGCCACGACGGTGTACTTCGCGTCAGAGCGCGCGTAGTCGATGTCGTCGACGGCGATGAGGCGCAGGATCTCGCCACTCTGCGCGTAGATCCAGCGCAACGGCGCGGGCGTGCTGCGCATCCGCTCCTTCAGCCGCGCGACTGTTTCCGCTAGACGCGCCGGCTCGACCGGCTTGAGCAGGTAGTCGAGCGCGCCCTGCGCGAACGCCTGCACGGCGTATCGATCGAAGGCCGTGACGAAGACGATGTGCGCGCGCCGGCCGATGGCGTTCGCGGCGTCGACGCCGGAGAGCCCGGGCATGTGCACGTCGAGAAAGCAGACGTCCGGCCGCCGCGCGTCGAAGAGCTCGATGGCCTCGCGCCCGTTCCGCGCCTGCGCCACGACCTCCAACTCCGGCCACACCTCGGCCAGTTGCCGCGCCAGCGCTTCGCGCAGCAGCGGCTCGTCGTCGGCGATGAGCGCGGTGGGGCTCATGCCGGGAGCTCCACCTCGGCCGTGACTCCCCGTGGTTTCCGCGCGCTCACGCGTAGCGCGGCGTCGCCGCCGAACATGAGCTCCAGCCGCTCGCGCAGCGCCGAAAGACCTGTGCCCAAGCCATTCGTTTGTCCCATGCCCGCGCCGTCGTCGCTCACGCGAATGACGCAGCGGTCGCCGCGCCGCTCCACGTCGATGTCGATCCGCCCGCCGTTTTCCGCCGGATCGATGCCGTGGCGCACGGCGTTCTCGACGAGGGTCAGGAGCGCCGTCGGCGGGCAGCGCAGTTGGAGGGCCTCGTCGTCGACGTGCAACGCATACTGCAGGCGGTCGGGCATGCGCATGTGCATCAGCTCGAGGTATGCGCGCACCAGTTCCACCTCCCGCCCCACCGTCGCCGCTGGCTCGTGCAGCAGCGGCACGGCCGCGCGCAGGTAGGCGACGAGGCTGCGCAGCACGGCCGAGGCTTGCGGCGAGCCGGCGTCGACGAGCGCCTGCACGTTCGCCAGCGTGTTGAAGAGAAAGTGCGGCGCGACCTGCGCCTGCAAGAGATGCAGCCGCGCGTCGAGCGCCTGCCGTTCGAGCTCGCTCCGCTCCAGGGCGAACCCGAGCGCCTGCTCGCGCGCCAAGGCCTCGCGCTGCCGCAGCAGCGCCGCCAGCGCCGTCCACGGAGCGATCAGAATGCTGAGGAAGGTCAGCATCATGAAGCCGTCGGCGCGGTCTTTGTCCATCCAGAACTGCGGCGCGCCCGGCGGCGTGGAGAGGATGTAGACCGCGAGCGTGGTGAGCGGCATGGCCGCGCCGACGCCGACGACCTGCAGCGCCCATCGCGCCAGCCATCGCGGCAGCGTGCGCGGCCATCGCTCGAAAATCGAGTACACCGACACGCCCACGAGCGCGAGCGTCACGGTGCGGAAGAGCAGCGGCGCGAAGCCGTTCGTCCACTGCGACACGAGCAGCAGGGCGATCGCGACCGCGAGCGCGAGTGCGACAACGAGGCGCCGCCAAGGCATGGGATGAGGATACGGGAGAACTGCTGTACTCTCTTCCTCACAGGAGGCTCGCATGAAAAAGGGGATCATGCTCGCGGTGTCGTTTGCCCTCGTCTCCATGGCTGCGCAGGCGCAGGTGTGCGGCCGCGTCAACGGCACGCTGGCCGTGCCGACCATCACCACGCCGGCGACGTGCGCCGGCGGCGCGATCGTATCGAAGCCGGCGCACGGCCTGTACAAGCTGTCGCTGCGGTCGGGGACGATCACGACGATTCTCGTGACGCCGATCAGCCCGACCGAGAACGGCGACTACATCGCCACGGTGCGGCGCGCCGACAACGCAACCGTGTTCGTGCGGACGTATCGGATGGGACGGGCCTGTCCTCCGAACGTCTCGATCGAGACGGCGTGCGCGGCCGCGAACGTGACGCGCGAAGACGTCGACTTCAGCTTCGAGATCCGCTGAGCGCTGGGCCATACTGGCGCGATGAACGACGTCGTCGCGCGCTTTCACGAGCTCCACCGCTCCGGTTGCTTCGTCATCCCCAACCCGTGGGACGCCGGCAGCGCGCGTCTCCTCGAGTCGCTCGGCTTCAAAGCGCTGGCCACGACCAGCTCCGGCTTCGCCTGGACGATGGGCCGGCGCGATCACGGCGTGACGCTCGACGAAGTGCTCGCGCATTTGCGCGCGCTGAGCGCGGCGGTGCGCATCCCGGTGAGCGCCGACTTCGAAGGCGGCTTCGCCGTCGCGCCGGAGGAGGTCGCGCGCAACGTCGCCGCGGCGGCGCGCACCGGCATCGCCGGCCTCTCGATCGAAGACTCGACATCCGATTCCGAAAATCCCCTCTTCGACTTCGAGCTCGCCGTGGAGCGCATCCGCGCGGCGCGGCGCGCCATCGACGCGAGCGGCAGCGGCGTCCTCCTCACCGCGCGCTCCGAGGGCTTCGTCGTCGGCCGCCCCGATCTCGACGAGACCATCCGCCGCCTGCGCGCGTACGCGGACGCCGGCGCCGACTGCCTCTACGGCATCGGCGTGCGCGACCCGGCCGCGCTCTCCGCGATCGTACAGGCCGTCGCGCCGAAGCCGGTGAACGTCTACGTCGGCAGCGACTTCACCTCGGTCGCCGAGCTCGAGGCCCTCGGCGTGCGGCGGATCAGCGTCGGCGGCGCGCTGGCGCGCGCGGCGTGGAGCGGCTTCGTCCGCGCGGCGACGGAGATCGCGGAGAAGGGGACGTTCCACGCCTTCGCCGAGGCCATGTCGGGGACGGAGATCAACGGCCTGTTCCCGGCGTAGCACTCGATTCACTTCGTGGCCCACGGAATTGCGGAGTCGATGTCTTCGGGCGACGCCCGTCGGAGCCGGCTCCGTTTTCTCAATTCTGAATTCGCAATTCCGCGGGCAGAAGCGCTACCGTACTCAAGGCGCGACCATCCCCTCCGCGATCATCTCCTCGAACGTCAGCGCCGGCACGAACGTCCCCGACTTGTAGAGCTTCTTCAGCGCGTCCGGCTTTCGCGTCTTCAGATCCTTCATCTTCGAGCTCTTCGAGTCGCCGCCGCCTTCCAGCCACGCCGTGTACCAGAGGCTCGCCAGCGTGAGGCAGCCGTCGGCGATGCACTCCGCCGT
Source organism: Thermoanaerobaculia bacterium (assembly GCA_036522835.1). Lineage (GTDB taxonomy): Bacteria > Acidobacteriota > Thermoanaerobaculia > Gp7-AA8 > Gp7-AA8 > DATDFB01. The sequence continues at coordinate 8,196 of DATDFB010000113.1, forward strand.
CTGATCGGAGAATTTTTCGAAGAGAATCTCCGCCCGCGCCTTCGGCCCCTTCGACGGATCGTCCCCGTCGATGATCTCCTTCGGCGCGAGGGTCTTGATCGTCCGCTCCATCAGCTTTACCGTCGCCACCGCCGCGTCGTATCCGTTGCGCGTGTCGATCGAGCCGTTGCCGGCGATGGACTTCGCCTTGCGTTTGCCCACGGCCTTGTCGATCGCCGTCAGCATCGCCGCCGGCTCGGCCTCGAACATCCCTTCTTCGTAGATGCTGTGGATCTTGTACTGGGGCGTTTTCTTGTACTTCGCGAAGGCCGCCTTGTCGGTGCGGAACGGTCCGTCGCCGTGGTTGAGGATGGAGATGTGCAGCGGCTGGCAGGAGTCGCCGACGTAGTGGGCGAGCACGCCGGCCACCGCGACGAACCTGTCGGACTTGCCTTGCCGGACGGCGTCGACCATGGCGCGGTAGAGCTGCCAGACGCGGAACGGCACCGCGCCCGGCTCGGGCGACTGCTTCGCCGGGAAGCCGTCGTAGAAGTCTTTCCAGACGTCGGCGCTGATGTTCTCGCGCTTCTTCACCAGATCGAGCAGCGTCTTGCCGGGGAAGGCCGCGCTGCCGTCGACGTCCATGTCGGCGAAGTGCTGCGGCGCCTCGTTCTTGCGCGCCGGCACGAACTTCGACGCGGTGATGAAGACGTAGTCGGGCACGTCGGCCATCGGCACGAACCCTTCGCGGTCGACTTTGAAGTCCTTTCCTTTGCCGAGGTCGTCGTCGTCGTAGCCGATGTTCCTCAGGTTGTTGCGCATCAGCGTCGCCAGCTTCGACTTCGCCGGAATGAGGTCGCACGCCTTCGCGCCGATCTTGAAGTGGGCGATCTTCCCCCAATACTCCGGATGGCCGGTGTTCCACGAGCGGATGACGTCGACGTTGAGCACGCGGCAGATCGAGCTGACGAACGTGGCCAGCGCGAACTGGCTGGACTTCTCCTTCTGCTCGCCGAGGACGCGGGTGCCGCCCCACTGCAGCGCGAGCGGGCGGTAGCGCCGCGCCAGCGCGCCCTTGTCCATATCGTCGGGGTCGACGTGGAACTGCTTTTCCTCCCACTCCTTCTCCTCGGTCGGCGGATCGAACACCCACAGCGTGCCGGAGTCGCCCGGCCGCGTGGCCAGCTCTCCGGCGTCTCTGCGCGGTCCGATCAGCACGTCGGAGACGTAGTCGAAGCCGCCGACGGAGCGGTAGCGGTAGAACAGTGCCTTGATCTTTCCGCGGAGCGTTCCGCTGGCGCTGCCGAAGGCCTTGACCGGGCAGCCGATGAGGTCGAGCGAGATCGTGTCGACGTTGAGGTTGGCGACTTCGCCGAGCTCGCCGACGCCGTAGACCTGCGCCGTCCACTGCGAGACGTCGTCGACGCGGATCAGCCCCGCGTCGATCGTGGCGAAGACGCGCTCGCCCGGCCAGTCCGGATAGACGTCGGCGAACTTCAGGTGCCGCTGCTGCACCGTGTCGCTCACGCCGATCGGCACCTTCTCGCCGCGGATGATCGAGTAGACCACGCGGCCGGCGTCGCCGGTGACGTGGCGGTTCGTCAGGGCGAAGGTGAGGTCGCCGTTCGTGACCATGCAGCCGATCGAGCCGGCGTTCTCGCTCCCCTGCGAATCGGTCAGCACCGAGTAGCCGCCGCCGATCAGATCGCTCGGGAAGGAGAGCTCGCGCAGCGGCGGCACCGCCCTCTCGTCGAGCGGCGCATGGACCACGCACGTCGGAACGGCGCGGCCGTCGGAGAGGTAGAGCGTGTGCGGGATGACTTCCGCCGGCGGCAGCTTCGACTCGTCGACCCAATCCTTGACGAAAACGAGCACGCACGGCCATGACCACGGCCGCACCACGGAGTTGCCCAGCGTGCGCGGGCCGTAATTGCCGGCGGTGCGCCCGGCTTTCCAGTCGCGGTCCTCGCCGCGGCGAATGAGATACCGGCCGACGGCGGTGCCGACGACCGTCTCGAAGTGCGCGAGGTGGACGTGGTAGGCCTCGCGGGCGTCGAGGAGGTCGCGAATCGACAACGAGCTGAAGTTCCGCGTAGGAGGGAAGTAGCGCATGCAGTTCTCCTCATCTTTAGGAGTGACGCGGACGCGGAAATCTACTCCCTCGCGTTTCCGCTACGATGCGGAGCTGTGACAGAACAACCCTTGGTCGAGCGCCGCGATCGCGGCATGCTTCGCCACGCCGCCGCCGTGTACGGCGCGTCGGTCGACGGCATCCCACTCACCGTTCATCTCCCCGATTCCGGGCGCGCGGAGCTCCTGATTCTGGCGGCCATCCACGGCGACGAGGCGGAGACGACGGTGGTGGTCTCGGAGGCGATGCGCTGCCTTCCCGAAGGCGCGCTGCAGGCCGCGGTGATCCTCTGCGGCAATCCAGACGGTCTCCTGCGCGGCACGCGCGGCAACGCCCGCGGCGTCGATCTGAACCGCAACTTCCCGACGTCGAACTGGCGCCCCGAGCCGGTCTTCTACAAGAGCCGGGCGAACGACGCCCGCGACATCGCCCTCACGCCCGGCCCCGCCCCCTCCTCGGAACCGGAAACGCAAGCGCTCCTGGCGCTGCTCGATCGCCTGCAGCCGCGCGCCGTCGTCAGCCTCCACTCCGCGCTCGCCTGCGTCGACGACAGCGGCGCCTCCCCGCTCGGCGCGCGGCTCGCCGAGCGTTGCGCGCTGCCGTTCCTCAACGAGATCGGCTATCCGACGCCCGGCTCGATGGGGACGTGGGCGGCGGAACGGGGCTTGAACCTCGTCACGCTCGAGCTCGAGGACGCCTCGCTTTACACGCTCAAGGACCGCCACGTGCCGGTCCTCATCGACCTCATGACGGGCAAGTTCTGATGCACATCGCGATCACCGATTCGGGCGTCGGCGGACTCTCGGTCGTCGCCTACGCGGAGCGCTTCGTGCGCACGCGCGGCTTCACCGAGCCGGTGCGACTGACGTTCGCGAACGCCGCGCCGGCGAACGACTACGGCTACAACGCCATGCCGACGCACGCGGCGAAGATCGAGACGTTCGAGCGATTCCTGCGCAACGTCACCGCGCGGTTCGCCCCCGACATGATCTACGTCGCCTGCAACACGCTCTCCGTGCTGCTGCCGGAGGTCGCCATTCCCGCCAAGGGCATCATCGAGACCGGCGTCGCGCTGCTGCTCCGCGCTCTCGAAGCCGAGCCGCGCAGCGTGGCGATGATCTTCGGCACGCAGACGACGATCGACGCCGGCGTCTACCCCCGCGCATTGCGGGAGCGCGGCATCGACGCCGCGCGCATCGTGAGCCAGGCCTGCCCGGGACTCGCGGATGTGATCTCCGAGGATCGCGATGGCAGCAAAGCGAAAGCGGAGATCGGGCGGTGGGTGGCGGCGGCAATGGCAAAAATGCCGGACGCCGGCGCGCCGATCGTCGCCTGTCTCGCCTGCACGCACTACGGCTATCGGAAAGAATTCTTCGAGGAAGCGCTCGCGAGGGCACAGGGCGCCCTCGTCATCAACCCCAACGAGAGCGCCGTTGACGACCTCTTCGACCGCACCGGCAACAGCCACGATGTCGACGTCCGCTTCGTGACACGCTACGCCATCCCGCCGGCGACGATCGAGACGCTCACATGGCTGCTGCAACGCATCTCGCCGCGCACCGTCGACGCGCTCCAACACTTCGAGCACGTCCCCGACCTCTTCTAACTTGAAGAAGCCCTCGCCCCGCTTGCGGGGAAAGGGTGGCGCGAAGCGCCGGGTGAGGGGCGCCTCACGGCAGGATCGCGAACGCCCTCGCCGGAAACCCGAACCCGCGCTCCACCTTCGGCCACGTCACCACGATCGCCGCCCCCGCCGGCGGCACCTTGTCGAGATTCGCCATCGCCTCGATTTGAAAGTGGTTCTGCTTCAGGATCCACGTCTCCGACTCCATCGACTCGGTCGTGTCCGTGTCGAGCGACTCGTGTCCGATCGCCGTCACCTTCCGCTCCTCGAAGAGGAACTTGATCGCCGCCAGCGACCAGGCCGGAAACGGCGAGCGCTTGAACCGTTCCGGATTGCTCGTCCAGTCCTTGCTCATGTCCGTGCGCAGCGCGGCGAACGCGCCGGCGGGCACGCGCCCGTGCTGCGCCTCCCACGCCTTGACGTCGTCGACGCTCAGCGCGTGGCTCGGCTCCTTCCCGAGCAGCGGCGTGACGTCGAAGACGACGAGCGGCAGGATCATGTCGCGCAGCGGGATCTCATCCATCGTCAGCCCGTCGCTGCGGAAGTGCGCCGGCGGATCGACATGCGTCCCGTACTGCCCGACCATCGAATACACGATCGTGCGGAACCCGTCCTGCTCGATCGTGTACGGCCGGTGCGTCTTCGGATCGCACGCCGCGCTCATCGTGGCCTGCCCGAACCCGCCCCACACCGGCGTGGTGGGGCTGAAGCTGTGGGTGAGGTCGACGAGGGGCTTGCTCCGGATGACGTTCAGCGCATCGGCGAGCGTGACCTCCGCGGCGTGCAGCGGCGCGGCGGCGAGGAGCGCGGTCAGGCAAACGAGCTTCAGCATCGGATCAGCATAATCTGGGGACGATGAAGAAAACGCTGGTCGTCATTGCCATCATCGCCGTCGGCGCCTGGGTCGTGGTCTCGCTCGTCGGCTGGGCGATCTCGAGGTTCTGGTCCAGAGCGCCTCTGGCCGCCTCGGCCGCGCGGCCGTGGCCCGGAGGGTTCGGATCGCTCGACTCCACCGCCGCGCGCTATCCGGCGCAGCAGGCCAACGCCGCGTCCGCGAAGCTCGCGGCGCTCGCCGGCGCGCTGCCGAAAAACGAAGCCCTCGACGACTTCGTCGGACGCGAGGTCGCGCGCGGCGAGCTCGCGATCGGCGCGCCGCCGGCGCTCCCCGACGTCGCGGCGATGCGCGCGCTGCTGCTGCGCGAGCCGGTGGTCTGGGCGCGCCCCGGCGGCGTCGGCGACATCGGCGGCAAAGAAGCGACGGAGCTGCGCGGCTTGGCCATGACGATGGCGCGCGCGCTCGTCGCCAGCGCCCTGGCGAAGGGGCGCGCAAACGATCCGGCGGCGTGGGAGGACTTGCACGCCGTCTGGCTCCTGGCGCGCTCGCTCGACGCGCAGCCGCAGGTGATGATGCAGACGGCGGCGCTCTCGATGGCGCGGATGATCAACGCGGTGGCGTGGAAGCTGCCGCTGCCCGCGCCTGCGTGGCTCGGCGAAGTCCAGCAGCGCGACGCCGTGCGGCCGCTTCTCGGCGCGTTTCAGTACCAGGCCGCGTCGTACCAACACACGCCGATGCCGACGGCGTTGGTCGTCAAGTCGGTCGAGCACGACCGCCGCATCGCCGAAGTCGTCTTCGCCGAGACCCGATGCGATGTCAGCACGGCCATGAACGAGCTCGGCGTCGACCTCTCCTCCGTCTGGCGCCGCGCGTTCCGCTACCGCGCCGAGCGCGAGGCCACGGCCAACGCGCTGCGCGTGCGCGCCGGGAAGCCGATCGAGACCCGCTCGCAATGCAGCGACGGCGCGTGGACGTTCGACGGCGCGACGCTGCGCTTCAGCCGCGCCATCGCCACCGAGCCGCCCGATCGGCCGATGCCGCTGGTGCTGCGGGTGATTCGGTAGGGGCGCACGGCGTGCGCCCTCTATCGCCCGCGTACCGCCTCCAGCACCCGCATCGCACGTGCCCGCGCGTTCTCCCCCTCCCGCGGCAGCACCGGCAGGTCGGGGCTCACCCCCGCCACTTCGTCCGTGCCGTCGGCGCGGAGGCGCACGCAATTCGGCACGCGGAAACGGAGGCCGGAGTGCGGCAGGACGACCGGGTCGTGATAGTCGATGAAGCCGCAGCCGTCGCCCCCCGTGCGCGCGCCGACGATCTTGGCCGCGCCGTTGTTCTGCAGCACCGCGGCGAACATCTCCGCGGCCGAGTACGTGCGGCCGTCGGTGAGGACGTAGAGCGCGCCGCGCCACGTTCCCCACAGCGGCGCCACGGCGATCGGCCAATGCAGCCGCCGCCCGGCCTCCGCGTTCTTCACGGCGTCGGGCGCGAGGAAACCGAGCGGTCCACCCGCGGAGCCGGCCTCGATCAGCCGCCGGCATCCGTTGCCGCTCCACGGCCGCCGTTCGCGCCACACCCAATCGAGCGTGCACGTCGCCTTCGTCAACTCCTCCTTCCTCGCGATGAATGCGGCGAGCGTGCGTTGCACGATCGTCGATCCGGGATCGAGCTTCGCCGCTTCCCGCAGCTCGCCGATCGCTTCGTCGAAGTACGGAGTCGCTGCCGCGGCGTCGTAGCTCAGCCACAGCGGCGACGAATGCAGCGGCTTCGCGGTGAAGAGGCGCGCGGCGATGTCGCCCGAGTCGTCGCCGCCGGAGTTGGCGCCGATGTCGACGACCACGGCCTTCGCGCCCCCCGACTGGAACGCGCGGAGGTCGCGGGCCAGCGCGTCGTACCAGGCGCGCTCGACGGCATGACGCAGCCGGTTGCGGTTCAGCTTCCCGTGCTCCCACACGTCGCGCCGCTTCCACGCCTCGCGGCAGAGACCCTGGTCGGCGTTCTCCTCGAACGCCGGGATGCGCACGATGCCGACGCCGCCCACGATGCCGGCGCGGAAGGGCGTGCCGATGCCGTCGGCGATCAGGCGAAATCCCGGCAGCGACTCGAACGGCAGCGAGAACTGCGGGCGGTTGTAGGGCGCGTAATTCAGCGCCGCGCAGCCGGTGGCGGCGTCCTTCCGCGAAAGCTCGGCGTTCGGCGGCGGCGCGGCCTTCACCGCCGGCGCCGGCTCGACCGCCGGCAACTGCGAGAAGTGGCCGTCGCGGAAGCCGCGCACGAAGGCGAGCAGCGCCTCGCGGGCGTCGTCGTCGCTGGCGGCGCTCTGCAGCGCGGCCAGGGTCCGCCGGTCGAGCGCCGGCAGATCGACGCCCCCCTCGGGTGACGCAAACCAGGCCAGGTTCGCGTAGCGCGCTTCGAGCGCCTGCTTGAGCGCCGCGTAGTCGCCCAGCCAGGCGTTGCGGTCGAAGAGGGCCAGCGCGGCGAGCACGATCATCAACCTTTTCATACCTGAGGAGTCTAAGGTCCAGGACGCGGCGGCGCTTTCCTCGTCGAAGCGCGCTTGCACGAGACGAACGCGATGCTGAAGCTCAGGATCGGCGACTATCCCGCGGGAGGGACGATGGCGCCGCACGCGCACGACGACCTGTCGCTGAGCGTCGTCGTCAGCGGCGGCTACGAGGAGCGCATTGAGGGCGCCACCGCCGCGCACGCGCCCGGCCACATGCTGTTCTACCCGGCCGGCGCCGTGCACTCGCAGCAGTTCGGCGCGGCGGGCGCGCGCACCATCATCTTCACACCTCCGGCGTCGTCGCTCGATTACCTGCGCGACCGCGGCGTGCCGCTCCACGCCCCGCGCTACGTCGCCGCGGCCGGCATCGCACATCTAGCGCAGCGCTTGTTCGCGGAGCTCCGCACCGACGATCCGTTCGCCGCGATGGCCGTCGAGGGGCTGACGCTGGAGCTCGTGGCGGCGTTCGTCCGGACGGAGCGCGCCGCCGCCTCGGACGCGCCGCCTGCGTGGCTTCGCGCCGCGCGCGACGCCGTGCGTGAAAGCAGCGACGAAACGCTCTCCCTCGCCGAGCTCGCCGCGAAGAGCGGCAGGCATCCGGTGCATCTGGCGCGCGAGTTCCGCCGCTACTTCGGCACGAGCGTCGGCGCTTACCGCCGCCACCTGCGCCTCGAGCGCGCCGAGGCCATGCTGCGGACGAGCGCCGAGGTCACGGAAGTGGCGCTGGCGTGCGGCTTCGCCAGCCATTCACACTTCTGCCGCGCCTTCAAAGCCGCGTACGGGCTCACGCCGTCGCAGTTCCGCCGCCTCTAGCGCCCGATTCCTCGGACGTACCTCTCCATCCAATCGATGTCCTCTTGGTCGCGCAGACGGATGTGCACCGGCTGGACGAAGTCGTGCCCTTCGCCCGGATAGCGGATCAGCCGCGCCGTCCGGCCGAAGCGCCGCAGGGCCACGAAGAAGTTCATGCTCTGGAACGGCGCGCAGGAGCGGTCGTCGTCGCCGTGATGGAGCAGCGCCGGCGTGTGCACGCGATTCGCGTACGTGAGGCTGCTGCGCTCCCGCCACCGCGCCGGCATCGTCCACGGGTTGCCGCCGATGAACCACCGCTCCGTGCTGTAGTACGCGACGGAGCCATAGTCGGTGGTCCAGTCGCTCACCATCGCGCCGAGCGAGGCGGCCTTGAAGCGGTCCGTCTGCGTGATCGTGTAGCCGGCCAGGATCGCGCCGTACGACCAGCCGTCGATGCCGAGCTTCTTCGGATCGGCGATGCCGCGCGCGACCATGGCATCGGCGCCGTCGAGGAGGTCGTGGCGGTCGCCGACCTCGATGTCGAATTTGTTCGCGCGCATGAACGCGTCGTCGTAGTTACTCGAGCCGCGCACGTTCGGCGAGAGCTGCGCATATCCGAGGCCGGCGTAGACCTGGTTCTTCGCGGAGAAGGAGTTCACCCAGCCGCATCCCGGCCCGCAGGCGACGTGCACGATGAGCGGCAGCGGCGTCTTCGCCGCCACCTCCGCCGGCGGCAGCACGAGCAGCCCTTCGATGCCGAGCCCGTCGCGGCTCTTCCACCGCACGCGCTGCACCGAGCCCAGGGCGATCTCCTGGCGCAGCCACGGATTGAGATCCGTGACGCGATGCTGCCGCGGTCCGACGTAGATGTCGGGCGGCGTCGCCGCATCCTCGTACGTGTAGGCGAACGTGCTGCGGTCCTCGGACCACGAGCCGACCCGGGCCGCGCCGTCGGTCTCGATCAGCCGCGCGATCGCGCCGGTGGCGGCGTCGACGCGCACCGGAAAGCGCGCCGTGCCGTAGCCGCTTTGGGAATCGATCGAGCGGCCGTCGGGCGAGAACACCGGCGTGCCGGAGAAGCGGCCGGCGCGATTCCGCGTGAGGAGTCGCGTCTTTCCCGTGGCCGCGTCGACGCGCCAGAAGTCGCCGTTGCCGAGCTCCCACGTGTCGAGGCGCACGGCGTTGAAGAGGATCCACGTGCCGTCCGGCGACCACACCGGCGTCGACTCCGGCGCGGCGTTGTGCGTCAACTGCCGCGCGGCGCCGGAGGCGAGGTCGACGACGTAGAGCTCCGTCTTCCAGCGCGTGTTGCGGTCGTTGTCGGGACGCGCGGCCACGACGGCGCTCCGTCCATCGGGCGAGAGATCGGCGTCGTCGATCGACCACTTCCGCTCCGTCACGCGAACGAGCGTTTCGCTCTTCAGGTCATAGCGGAAGACGTTGTCCCACGCCAAGCGCGTCTGCCCGTTGGAGCCTTCGTCGACGAAGGCCACGTCGCCCTCCGCCCCCGGCGCGTCGGGCTTCTCCTCCGACTGCAGGGCGAGGAAGAACGAGCCGTCGCGCGAGAGCTGCCAACGCCACGGCCGCTCGCCGCCCGCGAGGCGGCTGTGCTGCACGGCCGCGCCGCCGTCGATCCGCTGCTCGAAGAGCTGCCCTGCGCGGACGAAGAAGACGGAGCGCGAGTCGCGCGCCCACATCGGCGAGCCGTCGCCTTCCTTCAGAAACTCGCGCGGCGGTACCCCGTCGCTCGTCGAAGCGATCCAGATCACCGAGTGCCGCGCGTTGTCGGCGAGCGAGGCGTGCGTGACGGAGTACAAAACCCACCGCCCGTCCGGCGAGATGAGCGGATTGGCGGCCTCGACGATGCGAAATTCATCGTCGACGGTGAGCGGCCGCTTTGCTGCCAGGGAGAGGGCGCACAACAGGAGGAGGAGAGGTTTCATGGATGTAGGGGGCAGGGCGCCTGCCCCCTATTTGACGAACGAAGACGGCGAGCGTTAGACGCTTACGAACGCCCTGCCAGAACACCATCTGCGCACGTAAACTGACAGCGTGACACGTCCTCCCTCACCGGTTCACCACCTCCTCGTCACTCTGGGCGTAGCGCTGCTCTACGTGGCATCGGCGAAGCTCGGGCTGGCGCTGGCCGTCCGCGCCGCGGAGGTCTCGGCCGTCTGGCCGCCGACCGGCTTCGCGTTCGCCGCGGTCGTGCTCCTGGGACGCCGCGCGGTGCCCGGCATCCTCCTCGGCGCATTCGGGGCCAACGCGGCGGCGGGGGAGCCGTTGTGGGTGGCGGCGGGAATCGCGGCCGGCAATACTCTCGAAGCGGTCGCCGGCGCCGCCATTCTCGCGCGCACGCGCTTCGACGCTTCCCTGGCGCGGCTGCGCGACGTCGTGCCGCTCATCGCCGCCGCCGCGCTGGCGCCTTGCGTCAGCGCCACCGTCGGAGTGGCCTTCCTCGTTTTGGGAGGGCTGCATCCGCTGAGCGCCGCGCCGGCGCTCTGGCCTGTGTGGTGGATCGGCGACGCGCTCGGCGCCGTGATCGTCACCCCTCTCATCCTCGTCTGGTCGCGCGGCGACCGCCGCGCGCACGGCAGGAGGCTCCTCGAGCGGGCCTTGGTCCTCGGCGGCATCGCCCTCGCTGCCGCGATCGTCTTTTCGCTGCCGCCGCACTTTCCCGCGGCGTACATGGTCTATCCGTTCCTGATCTGGGCGGCGCTCCGTCTCGGACCGGCATACACCACCACGGCGTCGCTCCTCGCCAACGCCATCGCGGTGGTCGGCACACTGGCAGGGCACGGGCCGTTTGCCGGGGCCGGCCCGGAGCGCGGTCTGGTCCTGGTGCAATGCTTCATGGCCGTAGGCGCCACGACTGCGTTGATCCTCGCCGCGATCGCGGCGCAGAGTCGCGCCGCCCACGAGCGCGCCGACCGCAGCGAGCAGCGCCTGCGCATGGCCATGGCGGCCACACGCGTCGGCGTGTGGGAATGGAACATTGCCAGCGGCGAGATCGTCTGGTCCGAGGCCCTCGAACCGTTGCATGGCCTGCCGCACGGCGGGTTCGCCGGAACGTATGAGGCCTACCGGAAGACGATTCATCCCGACGACGTGGAACGTGTCGAGGCGCTGATTGCGAGATCCATCGAGACCGGCGTGCCCTACGAAGCGGAGTTTCGTCTCGTCGGAGCTGATGGAGTGCTCCGCTGGACCAGCGCCCGGGCAATCGTCATCAGAGATCCCGAGGGCCGCGCCGCGCGCATGGTCGGCGTGGGAGTCGACATCACCCACCTGAAGGAGCTCGAAGAGGAGCTCCGCCTCCAGCATCGCCGCAAAGACGAGTTCCTGGCCATGCTCGGCCACGAGCTGCGCAATCCGCTCGCGGCCATCGTGCATGCCGTGGAGTTGCTGTGGTCGAGCGATCCCGAGGAAAACGACCAGGCCCGGCGCGTGATTCGGCGGCAATCGAAGAGCATGTCGCGGCTGATCGATGAGCTCCTCGACATCTCCCGGATCAGCCGCGGTCAAATCACGCTGGAGCGCGGCCGAGTCCCGCTCGCCGAAGTCGTTCACGCCGGTGTGAACGTGTGGCGGCATCTCGTGTCCCAGAAGCGGCAGAACCTGACGGTCCAGGCGCCGAAGAGCCCGCTGTGGATCGACGGCGATGCAACGCGGCTCACGCAAGTGTTCGCGAACCTCTTGCACAACGCCGCGAAGTTCACCCCCGAGGGAGGAACGATCGCCATCGAGATCTCCCGCGATGAGGACTCCGCGATCGTAACGGTGCGTGACGACGGCGAGGGGATGACACCCGAGGTTCTCGCCCATGCGTTCGAGCTCTTCGTGCAGGGACCGCCGTCGCTGGACCGCCAGCAGGGCGGCCTCGGCCTGGGGCTGACGCTCGTGCGGCGGCTGGTGGAAATGCACGGCGGGAGTGTGGAGGCGAAAAGCGCCGGAGCGGGCCGCGGCAGCGAAATGTGCGTCCGGCTTCCGCTCGCGGAGCCGTACGAGGCCGCCGCCGTCGCCACCCCTCCGGCCGAGTCCGAGGCTCCGGCGCCGCGGCGACGCGTTCTCGTCGTCGAAGACAATGCCGACGCGCGGGAGATGCTCGCGATCCTGCTCAAACGCGCCGGCCACGACGTACGCACGGCCGGCGACGGTGCGGCGGCCATCGCGGCCGCGGAGTCGTTCCTGCCGGAGATCGTGCTCCTCGACGTCGGGCTGCCGGGAGTCGACGGATACGACGTCGCCCGGCAGCTTCGTTCATCCCCCCGCACGGCCGGGGCGCTGCTCGTCGCGCTGACCGGCTACGGGCAGGAGGAGGATCGCCAGAGAGCGCTCGCCGCCGGCTTCGATCATCACCTGCTGAAACCGGCCGAACCGGCTGCCGTGCTCGAGTTAGTCGCGAGAGCGGACCCGAGTCCGCGCCCTGCATAGCTCTTGCATCGTCCCGAGCCGATAGATCTCGTCGTTCATTCGGTGCGAGGGACTCGACATGACAATTGCCGCAGGGGAGCGCGCTGTCCATCTGGCAGGGTCGAAACTGGATCGTGCCCGTCACGTTTGTGCGTTTTTCCACACCAAGGATGAGGAATACCGCGTCCTGTTGCCGTTCATCTCGGAAGGGTTCGAGCACGGCGACCGGGCGTTCCACATCGTCGACCCGGAGCACCGGTCCGAGCACATGGAGCGGTTGCGCCAAGGGGGGATCGACGCCGAATCGGCCGAGACTCGCGGACAGCTCACGGTCCTTCGCTGGGAGGACGCGTACCTCCGCGGAGGGCATTTCGATCAGAACGCCATGCTGGCCCTGATCGAGGAGGTGCTCGCCGAGGGCAAAGCGGAGGGATTTCCCCTCACGCGGCTGGTGGCGAACATGGAGTGGGCGCTCGAGGACCGGCCCGGCGTCGAGGACATCGTCGAGTACGAGACGCGGTTGAACTACGTTCTGCCCAAGTACGACGACGCCGTCACGTGAACGTACGATCTCGCCAAGTTTGGCGGGGGCGTGGTGATGGACATCATGAGAACCCACCCGATGGTGATCATCGGCGGCTTGCTGCAGGAGAACCCGTTCTTCGTACCGCCCGACGAGATGCTCGCCGAACTCCGGCGGCGGCGCGCGGTCCATGACGCATCGTGATTCCGGCGCGGAGGCGGGCCGCGACCTCGACGCTCTGCGCCGCTCTCTGCGCGACGTCGTGTCCCTCACCATGCTGCCGACGGTGTGGGCGGCGTACGACCCGCGCCAGATCTGCGCCGACCTCGTCGACGTGATCGCGCGCATGATCGACGTGGAAGGCGTTTACCTCGTCGCTCCGTCGAACGAGTGCAGCGAGATCCTGCGCCTCAAACACGACGGCGACCGCGAAACGGAGCGCTGTTTGCGCGCTGCCGCCGCCGAGGGCGCGAACGGCAACGTTCGGACCGTGGCGCGACCGGGCCAAGACGATCTCCGTCTTCTGACCTTTGCGCTTTCCTATCATGCGAACGATCGGTTCGCCGTCGCTGCACGCCGGCCGGACTTCCCGACCGAGATCGAGCGGCTCATTCTGCGCGTGGCCGCGAATCAGGCCTCGACGTGGCTGGATTGGAAGCGCGCGGAAGCCGCCGCCGCCGCGGAAACGGCCTTCCGGCGCGCCATCGAGAACTCGATGCGCGCCGGCGTCGCCGCCGTCGACCTTCATGGACGGCAGACCTACGTCAACCGGGCTTTTGCCGCGATGGTCGGCTGGACCGAAGCGGAGCTGGTCGGCAGCACTCCTCCCTTCCCGTATTGGGCGCCGGAGGATGCCGCGAACATCCAGGCTGCCTTCGAAGAGGTGATCGCGGGACGGAGCAATCCGGCCGGCTATGAGCTCCGTTTCCGGCGAAGGGACGGACAGCGTTTCGACGCCCTCGTTCTCATTTCTCCTTTCGAGCAGCCTGGACGAGCGCCTGGGTTTCTCGCCTCGGTGTACGACATCACCGAGCGCAAAACCGCCGAGCGTACGGCGCGGTTTCTCGCCCAGGCCGGCGAAATCCTCGGCCGCTCGCTCGACTATGAGGACACGCTGCGCGCCATCAGCGATCTGGTCGTTCCAACGTTCGCCGACTGGTGCTTCATCGACCTGGTCGAGGCCGACGGCGGATTCCGGCGCATCGCCGTCGCGCATCCGCCGGGGCCGGAGAACGAAGCGATCGCGCGCGGATTGCAGCGCGCCTATGCGCCGAAGAGCGCTCCTTACGGCGTGTCGCAGACCTTCGCGCGCGGAACGTCGATCCTCATGAACGAGGTGTCCGACGACGTCCTGATCGCGGTCAGCCGCGACGACGACCATCGAAAGGCGCTGCTCTCGATGGGCATCCGCTGCTTCGTCTCGGTTCCGATGCTCAGCCGCGGGACGACCTTCGGCGTCCTCACCTTCCTCGGAACGGAGGCGCGAACGCGATTCGAGCCGGACGACGTCGCTCTGGCCGAGGAGGTGGCGCGCCGCGCCGCGCTGGCCATCGACAACGCTCGCCTTTACACCAACGCGCAGGAGGCCAATCGAGCCAAGGACGAGTTTCTGGCGAACCTTTCCCACGAATTGCGCACGCCCATGACGGCCATTCTCGGATGGTCGCACCTGCTGCAGCTCGGCGGCCTCGACTCCGATCAGATCGCGCTCGGACTGCGAACGATCCGCCAGAGCGGCGAAGCGCAGGCCAAGCTCATCGACGATCTGCTCGACGTCTCGCGCATCGTCACCGGGAAGCTGCACCTGAATACAGCGGAAGTCCGGCTCGCCGACATCGCCCGGGGGGCCATCGCGGCCATCCGCCCTGCCACCGACGGCAAACGGCATTCTCTGGAAGTGGACGTCCGCGCCGAGGACGCCATGGTTCTCGGCGACGCCTCGCGGCTGCAGCAGGTTTTCTGGAACCTCCTCAGCAACGCCGTGAAGTTCACGCCGCCGGGCGGCGTGGTGCGCGTCCGCCTCGCCGACCGCGATGCCGACAACGTCGTCCTGACGGTCGAGGACAGCGGGGAAGGGATCGCCTCCGAGTTCCTGCCGCTGGTGTTCGAACGGTTTCGCCAGGCCGCCACGGCCGTGCGCGGACGTACGGGCCTCGGGCTCGGACTGGCCATCGCCAAAGAGCTCGTGGAGATGCACGGCGGCTCGATCGCCGCGGCCAGCGCCGGTCGCGGGAAGGGATCGACCTTCACCGTGACCCTCCCCAAGCTCGGCGGGAATCGAGCTCCCGCGGAGCGGCTGCGTTCCGCAAAGCGTCCGCACGAGAGGCTCCGGTCGCTTCGCGTGCTCCTCGTCGAAGACGATGAAACAACCCGCACGCTTCTGGCCACGGTCCTCGGCACGTTCGGCGCGAATGTCACCGCCGCATCGTGCGCGAGCGACGCCGAGGCGGCGCTCCTCACCTTCGAGCCGGAGATATTGATCACCGACATTGAGATGCCGGGGAACGACGGCGTGGCCCTCCTGCACTCGCTTCGCGGTCTCAAGAGCGCCGCGTTTCCGGCCGTCGCCGTGAGCGGATACGCCGACGACGCCAGCCGCGAGCGCGTTCTCGCCGCCGGCTTCAACGGATTCGTGGCCAAGCCGCTCGACCCCGCGCTCCTCGCCGACGAGATCGTTCGGGCTCTCGCCGCCGGATGACGTGCCGCGGCGTGAAGCGATGGCAATCGAGGAGCCCGGGAAGGACTTCCTGATCCTGCCGGTCGCACGTCGTGGCCAATGATCTCTTCCACCGCGGCCGCCCGAGTACCGCGTCGCTGATCTCGTACGTCGGCGCGCTTGCGATTGGGCTGCTCTGAGTCAGCGCGCACGCCGGTAGTGCATGGCGACCGCGCCGCTGCGGAGCGGCTTCGCCGAGACCAGCTCGAGCCGTCGCGTGCTGGGCAGCCCGCTCTGGTACAGGGTTGGGCCGTGGCCGGCGATCCTGGGGTGGACGAGGAACTTGTACTCGTCGATCAGATCGAGGCGGTCCAGCTCGGTCGCGAGCTTGCCGCTGCCGAGGAGCACGCCGGCCGGGGTCGCGTCCTTGAGCTTCTGCACGCCCGTGCGCAGGTCGCCGGCGATGTGGTGGCTGTTGGTCCACGGAAAGTCCTTTCGCGTCGATGACACCACGTACTTCGGTTTGGCTTCCAGTTTGACGGCCCACTCGCGCAGCGCCGGCGGCGCCTCCTCGTCGCCGCGGGCCACCGCCGGCCAGTAGCTCTCCATCATCTCGTAGGTGACGCGGCCCCACAGCATCGCCCCGCCCTCGTCCATGAGGCGGGTGAAGAAGGCGTGTGTCTCCTCGTCGGCGATTCCCTCCCGGTGGTCGACGCAGCCGTCCAGGGTGACGTTGATGCTGAAGGTCAGGAGTCCCATGCGGCGAGTCTAAGCCATACAGTCGCTCGCGGATCATCGGTTGGAGCGTGCGGAAGTTGACCTCTTCGACGACGCGTAGCGCGGATCGATTGACCATGAAACGAATCGCACCGTTCGATCACTACTTTGCAGGATTCCGTCCGAAAAAGGCGGTTCTCAGATCATGTCGAGACGCTCAGCTGTCATTCTTTTCTTCGCCGCGGCTCTCTGCTGCGCGGTAGATCGACGCGGCGTTTTTGCACAGGACTTGACGTGCAAGGACCTGCCGCCGTTGAAAGACAGCCAGTCGGGATATCAAAAGCGCGGCGACCGCTGCGAAGGGCTCTACGTAGCCAATGTGGGAGCCCGCAGTCTCGCCGCGATGTCCTTCAGTCTGGGCAAGATCCACTTCGAGCTCGACCCCGCGGTCAGATTGCAGGTTTCCGCGCCCGGTCAAACACAGCCCATCAACGTCCGCGCCGTGGCCATCCCTCCCAAGACGTATTACCGGATGGACGCCCCGTTGCCTGCCGGCGGGACCATGGTCTGGCCCGTGCGAGACGTACTTCTGAAGGCCAGCCTTGGCGAGAGCAGGATCGGTATTTTCGGCTGGAAGGGACCCGAGGCCGGGAAGACGCTGGTCCCGGTGCGCGTCGTGACGCAAGGCGCGGCAGTGAAACCCGCCGCGCCGCTCCTCACCATCGAAGCGACGTTCGATGCGCAACAGGTCAAGTGGCGGTGGGCGCCGGCTCGCGATGACGGCTGTCAAGCCTTCGGCCCATGGCAGAACGCCATTGAACATCCCGTCACTGCAAGCTGGCCGATCGCCATCAATCTCGCTCAACTTCCCGCCGGCGTGCACTGCCTGGAAACAGCGGCACAGTCGGGAGGAAGCCCGACGTGGGAGACGCTGAAGCTCCGCCTGGAGATTCCTTCGCCATGACCGCGGACTTCGGCGACCAACTGGCGAGCAGACGCGACGAGCGGATCGGCGCCGTGGTGCGCCGGCTGCTCGACGGTGTCGAAGCGCACGAGCTCCGCCCCGAGCTCGAAGAAATTGACGCGTATTCACGTCTCCTTGCCGTCAGGCCTCCCCAAAAACAAACCCGCTCCTGGCTGTGGCCGGCCGGCGTTGCGCTCGTTTGTGTCGTGGCAGCGGGCATCCTCTGGAGCCTCAAGATTCCGCAGACCAACATCTCCATGACCGTCGATACGGACAGCGTCACGGCGACGCTCGGGAAGGCGTGGCGCATCGACGACGCCTTTCACTCGCCACTGATGCACTTCGAGCGGGTTTCCAGGATCAACGCGCCGAACCTCGGCTTGGAGATCGATCAAACATCCGGCGACGCCTGGTTTGAGCTGAAGGGAGGTCGCATCGACCTGCAGATGCTCGAAGTCGACAAGGACGGCACGGTCGAGCTCTTCACGGACCAGGACGAGGTGGACATTTTCGCCAGCCGGGCGCGGCTGACCGGAAAGATCACGGTGACGGGGAAGGTCGGCGTGACCGCGGGCCCGCGGGCCGGCGAAACGACCGTGAATGGCTCCTATCAGATCGACATCCCGGAGACAGTGGAATTCACGGTCGGAAAGCCGCAGACCGTGCCCTCTCAGTTGACCGTTCATTCACCCGAGCCGTGGTCGCTCGGCCGCCCGCCGGCGACGAAGCTGAGCTTTGCGCGCGAAGAGCTGAAAGGCGCCGGAGAACGGGTGCTCACCTCCGGGATCAAGAGCGGTACGGCCCGGTTCAACGACACGGCATGGCCGGTCTTGGAGCTCCGCGAAGGCGACCTTCTCACAATGCATCCTGCAACGTCCGCGGTCCTCGACGCGAAAGGCGCCAAGGGCGTGATTCACATGACCGTCAACGGCGCCGTATCGGACCTCCGCGCAGGAGATTCGACGACGAACACCGAGCTCGCGCCTTCTTATCTCGAGTATCTGTACAACAAGAAGTCACTGGCGTTCTTCTGGAGTGCCATGTGTTTTCTATGGGGGCTGATATGGAGCGTTCGAAATACGATTTTCCGGCAGTGAGGCTACTGGTCTTCGTGGCTACGTCGCTGTTCGCCGCACGACTGGCCGCGCAACCGTCCGGTTATGAGGTCGCCGACGGTCTGAAGTCGAATGTGGTGAAGATCCAGGCTGTGGCGGGAGACCATACCGAAAATGGCTTCGGCTTCATCGTCGGCGAGCGGGGCGGAAGTCTTTATATCGCCACGGCGAACCACGTCGTCCACCCGGAGGACGCGGGCGTTGAGCCCGTCAAGGTGCAGGTGGAGTTCTTCGACCGTCAAGGGGCGATGATCGACGCAACGCTGCTCGGCACTCATGACATCGCTCACGATCTGGCCGTGCTCACGGTCACCCCTCCCTCCGGATTCCAGTGGAAGAAGCATTGCCTCGGCGGAGCGGAACAACGAAAGCGTTCGACCGAGGTGTGGAACATCGGCAAGAGCCGGCAGTGGCTCGTGCCGGTGAGCCCCGGCCGTGTGGCCAGCGAGGAGATCATCGACGGACAGATGGACCTCGAGACCATGCAGATCCTGCCCGGCTCCTCGGGCGGACCTCTGGTCGCCTCCTCCGGGATCGTCGGGATCGTCCTGCGCGACGCCGCCGACAATGCCACCGCGCTGGATATCACGTACGTCAAGTCGTACTTCAAAAAGTGGAACCATCCGTGGGATCTCGAGCCGACCGGAGCCGCGCCGCCACCCGTTGTGGCGCAGGCACCCCCCGCCGCGCCAGCGCCAGCGCCGGCCTCTCAGGCACCGGCCATCAATCCGCTTCGCGAAGGGTGGTATGAGCTTTACACCCGGAACGGTCAAGCCCAACGGCCGGGCATGCTCATGCGTCTTCAGAAAGTCTCGGAGGATTACTTCCTGGCCGAAACGACCACTCCTGGCGATTACGGCTGGTCGGGCGAATTACGGCGTTCGGGCAACGCCTGGGATCTGACAATTGGCCAGCTTCGAGGAGCTCGCCAGGCGACGGAAGGCACTGCTCTAAACCCCGGCAGCGGCAGCAACGAAATCTCGAAAGAAGGACCTCTGCTCACATTCAAGAACGCGCTGGCGACGTTCGTCTGGAAGGAGACGGAGAACAGGCCGGTCGAACGTCCTCAGGCGGCCAGCGTTGCCCCGGCGCCGTCCGGGGGAGCGCAGTTCCTCGGCGCGCTCGTGGGTGGGCTGATTGCGTCTGCGTCTCGAACAACCGCATCGACCGACAAGAGAACCCCGGATCCCCGATCGCGCTGGCGCGTTGCTACGTTTCCACCGCCCAACGCCGGCATGCTCGCGTTCACCATCATGGCGGACGGCAATCCGGCCTGTGCCTCCTACGATCAGAAAAGGTGCCTGTGGGGAGCCTCTGTCGCCGATCTCGACTTCAGCAGACTGAAGCCGCTGGTGTGCGGCGAGATGCATCGATCCGTGTGGGGTATGACCGGCTACGAGGATCCGAGGCACTGGTGCCGTCTGGCGAGGATGACGGCTCAGTAGACGGGTGGGCGAAGTAGTCCGCGGCGTCCACAACGCGGCATTTCGATCAGGGGCGGATGGAGAAATCGCGCAGCGTCGCCGCGGTCACTGTCCCGCCCATCGCCTGTAGCGCGCGGTCGAGCTCCAGCAGGTGCGCGCGGCCGAGCGCGAGCTCGTGCTCGTCGGGCTGGTAGACGGTGCCGACCGGGTAGTCGACGAACGGCGTGCGCGTATTCTCGATGTGGCAGCCGAGGATATGCGCAACGGGACGCTTGTCAGTGAAGGTCACCAGCCGCCGGATGCTACGGATGAACGCCGGCCCGTCGTGGACGTACAACCGGCCGGGATAGAGCGTGTCGCCGGTGAGCAGCACGCCGGTCTGGCGGTCATAGACGGCGATGCTGGTGGCCTCGTGTCCCGGGATGGGGATGATGTCGAGAACGCGCGCGCCGAGGTCGAACGGCACAATCTGATTGGGCCAGTCGGTGAAGCCGAAGAAATTGCTGACGGCGACGAGCGTCGGCTCGACGACCGTGGTGCCGGGCAGCGCGCGCATCTGCGCGTCGCCTGCGATGTGATCGCCGTGCGCGTGCGAGTGCGCCACCACCAGGGGGAGCGAATCGCGGCCCGTCCGCCGCCGCCAATCGTCAATCACGCCGCGGACCTCGCGCGCCACGTCGACGCCGCCGGCGCCGGTATCGAGCAGCAGCGCGCGGCTCTTGCCGAAGAGGAGGAAGAGGAACGGCTTCTCGTAATTTGTGCAGCCGGACTG
The DNA here is from genome assembly GCA_036522835.1 of Thermoanaerobaculia bacterium. Lineage (GTDB taxonomy): Bacteria > Acidobacteriota > Thermoanaerobaculia > Gp7-AA8 > Gp7-AA8 > DATDFB01. The sequence continues at coordinate 28,644 of DATDFB010000113.1, forward strand.
GCGGAGGATGACGAAGTCCTCGTTGTACGCGTGCACCTGAAATTGGGGGACTTCGATGCACTTCGGCCCGCTCGGATTCCAGGCGCGCGGCAGCGTGCCGGCGCGCAGCGACGCGTCGTCGGCGCGCGCTGCGGCGCACAGGAGCAGCAGCGCGGCGGCGGTGTGCTTCATGCGCAGAGCGTATCGCGGATCGCCGAGATCGACGGCGCGAACAGATACGCTCCACCGGTGCTGAAGATGAAGCGCTCGAAGATTTTCAGGTCGGCGCGCAAGTCGCCCTGCACGAAGTGCGCGAAACGTCCGCCGGAGCCGTTCTGCCCGATGATCGGGTCGAACCCGGCGTCGCCGCGCGGGGTGTGCTCTTTGTTGGCCCAGACGCGCCAGAGGAACTCGAACTGATCGGAGATCGAGCCCTGATAGCAGAGGAAGAGCAGGCCGCGGTCGGCGGCTGGATCCTTCGCGTAGCTCGGTCCGTAGGTCACGCCGCGGCGGATGATGCGACGGCGCAGCGTGCGCGTGCCGTGTCCGATGTCAGTGGCCTCGTCGCGCGGGTTGACCTTGCGGATGTGCCCCGGGAGCGGACAGCGTTGCCCGTCGCCGTCCATCATCGCGGCGGGGAGCGTATCGGGCGGCTGCGACGGATCGGCCCAACGGACCGGCACTGTATCTTTCCAGAAGAAGAAGCTCTGCGGCGCGTAGCGATCGCGCGCGATGGCCGTGTCGGGCGCGGCCGGCGTGCGCGCCAGCGGCGAGCCGTCCTTCCATCGCCCGACGCACATGGCCCCGAAGCGGTCCGCGCTCATGCCGCTGAACCCCGCGCGCCGCAGCTCGTCGTTGCCGCGCGCGACGAAGCTTTCGAATGCGGCGACGTCCTGCTGCAGCCGGCGATAGACGAGGTACGAGCCGTCCGCGGCCCATGAGGGCTCCGTGCGGGTGTCCGCCTCCGGCTGCGTTGCAGTGGCACGATCCGGATTCTGTCGTTCGTATCCGAGCACGAACTCGCCCGGCTCGATCAGCGGAACGCCGGGCGAGGCGTAGGTGCTGCCGAGCGGGTCGGAGGGGTCGATGAGCCGCGGCGTGAGGAACGGCCGGGTCGGCGTATCGAGGATGCCGCGCACGCCCGGCTGCGAGACGCCGTCGCGGAAGCCGAAGTGCTCGTGTCCGCGTACCGGCGCCAGCGTGGCATCTCCGACATCCTCGTGAATCGCGCGGATGGCGCCGCCGAGCGCGGCGATCTCTGCCCGAATGCCGTTGACTGTATCGACGCGGTCAGGGTCCCAGTCCGCAGCGATGTTGAGCATCGCGTCGGGCGTGTTCTTGATGCTGCCGATGAGCCACGTGTCCGGCGAGCCGGGCGAGCCGTCGGTCGGATCGCCGATGTCCCCGGCGCGCTTGGCGGCACCAGTCAGGAAGGCCGTCTCGAATGTGCCAATGGCCGCCGATCCGATCAGCTTGGCCAGCCCCGGCGCGGTGAAGGCGATGTTGATCCAGATGGCGAAGAGGTCGGGATCGGGCGGCTTCAGCGAGGCGGGCTCCGACGTCGCCAGCATCTTGCGCATCATCCGAAAAGCGTCGTTGAACTGCGCCACCGCATTGAGCGTGGCCAAGCGCGGCACCAGCGTGCGCAACCACTTCTTCACCGCAGGCATCTGCTTTGGATCGAACCAGAGAAAGAGCAGCGACACGTGGTCCTTGCGGAAGCCGGCCAAGCTGTCGCCCTGGATCTCGTTTCCGCGCAGCAGCGGCTCGCTCATGCTTTCCTCCCCAGCGTCCAGGTGATCGCGATTTCGGTGCTCTCCACGGCGGCCATGGGCATCGGCGGCGGGGGCGGCGGCGGCGGCACAGCGCGGCAGGGCTCGCCGGCAGTGGGACGGATCGCCCCTGCAGCGCCGACGGAGGCGTAGATACCGACCGTGACGCGCTCCGCCACCTGCGCGCCGGAGCGGATCGGCTCGCCGCCGATGGTGACATCGGAGAGCGTGAAGGCGCCGCTCGGCACGTGCACCCGCAGGCGCACCGGAGGATTGCCGCGAGTGACGGTGATGAGGCTGCGCGGATCGCTGCCGTCGGGTGTCTTCCAGCCTGCGGTGTCGACACCGAGGATGTAGACGCCGACCGGATCCTCGAGCGTGATGAAGCGCCCTTCGCGCGCCATGCGGTTGAAGTGCGCGATGACCGTGGGGTCGGCGTGATGCTGGCCACCGGGCTCGCAATCCTGCACGTCTTTGGGCTCGGAGCCGCTGAGGCGCCAGATGATGGCCTGCCAGATCAACCCCAGCGCGGCGCCGAGGTTGTTGATGCTGCAGATCATGTGCATCGCGCCCTCGGTGGTGTTGAAACGGTTGGCCGGGTCATAACGATCGGTCGGCCTGCCCGCCGGCGGAAAGAGCGCCGCCTCGGTGGCGGCGGGATTTGCGTGGCGGCGATAGATATCGGTGAACTCTGCATGGGTTAGCGCGGTGGCGAGATACTCCCAGTACTCCGGCAGCTCAGTGGTGATGTCGACGGCGACGACATTTCCGCCCGAGGTGTGCGTGAACCACTCGGAGTACTCGTCGCGCGAATTGCGCGTGGTGTCGCCCTCCACGATTCTGCGCGCGGCCGCCAGCGGGTTGAAGTCGTAGACCAGCTCCGGAAAGGTGAGCCACGGGATCAGCCGCCGCTGTGGGTTCGGGATGGTCGTGCGCAGCGGGTTGACCAGCTGCACATTGGGGGCGCCGACCGCCGCGGTGAGGCTGGCGATGGCGCCGTCGAGGCCGCGGTTGACGATGTCGCTCCAGCCGTCGAGCTGCGCCGCCGTGGTCAGATCCGTCAGACGCCCCGGCGGAGAGAAACGAGCCATGACGCGCCTCCTTTGCCGAATTGGACCGCTGTCCGTCCAATATGGGTCGGGCAAGGAGAGACGGCAAGACGTCGGTACGGCACGGCAATTCAAGTGTGCTCCAGCACGCGTCTCCACCGACGGTCATCGACGATCGCAGACTTCCCACCGCAGTGCCGGCCAAGCCGCTCGACCCCGTGCTCCTCGCCGACGAGATCGTTCGGGCTCTCGCCGCCGGATGACTTGCGCTCAGCGCCCCCGCACCGCGTCCACCGTGTCGCGGTTGAGGCGCATGTCCAGCCGGCGCGGCGTGCCGCGCGGGTCGAGCGCGAAGCTCAGGAACGTGTCGAAGTCCTCGAAGGCGCGGTCGCGCCACCGCACCTTGAACGTGTCGTACTGCCACGGCGTGAGGTCGGCGATCTCGCCGCGCGCGAACTGCAAGCTCAGCGCGCCGTCGCGCAGCGTCACGTTCATGTCGCCGTACAGCGGATCGGTGTAGACGCCGGCGTACGCGGCGAGCGGCAGCGACGGCTTGGCGTTCGCGTTCCGCGCCCTCTCCATCGCCGCGCGCTCCTCGGCGTCGCGGGCCAGGCCGCGCTTCGTCGCCGCCAGCGCCTCGGCGCTCCAGTCGTGCGTCTGGGGAAGGCCGAGGAGCACGTCGAAGATGTGCGAGGCCAGCGCGCCGTGCAGCGTCGGCGCGTCCCACGTGTTCACCATCACCGTCACGCCGATGCCGTCGGCGGGGAGGAGCGCCGTGTAGACCGGCATCCCGTCGGCCGAGCCGCTGTGCCACAGCAACTTGTGGCCGCGGTAATCCATGATGTTCCAGCCGAGGCCGTAGGCGGCGAAGAGCTCCACGCCGCGCGCCGCGCGCATGCCGGGCGTCGTCGGAATGATGATCTGCGGCGAGTGCATCTCCTCCATCGATTCCTTGGAGACGATCCGCTTCCCGTTCCAGCTCCCGTCGCCGAGCTGGAAGAGCATCCACTTGGCGACGTCGAGCGCGTTGGCGTTGACGGCGTTCGCCGGGAGGATGCTCATCATCTTCGTGTGCGCGATCGGCTGCTGCACGCCGGCGATGGTCGCGTGCGGCGAGGCGTGGTTCGGCGAGGCGGTGTGCGGCACGCCCGCGGTGGCGCCGGTCATGCCGAGCGGTCCCAGGAGCCGCGTGCGGATCAGCTCCGCGAACGGCATGCCGGCGGCGGCCGCGGCGGCTTCGCCGGCGGCGGTGTAGCCGATGTTCGAGTAGAGCATCGTGGTCCGGAACGCCTCGCGCTCCTTGAGATACCGCATTCGCCGCAAGACCTCGGCGGTGTCATAGCCGGTGAAGCGGAACACGAAGTTGCCCGCCTCGACGCCGACGCGGTGCGAGAGGAGGTCGCGGATCGTGACGTTGGCGGTGCGGTACGGATCGGAGAACTCGGCCTGCGGCAGATGCCGGCGCAGCGGCTCGTCCCATGACATCGACCCCTCGTCGACGAGCGTGGCGATCGCCGCGGCGGTGAACGATTTCGACACCGAGGCGATGTCGAAGACCGTCTGCTCGTCGACGCGCTCGGGCCTGCCCAGCGTGCGCACGCCGTAGCCTTTGGCGGCGAGGAGCTTGCCGTCGCGCACGACGCTGACGGCCAGGCCGGGGACGCCCCAGGCGGCGCGCGCCTTTTCGATATAGGCATCGAGCTCCGGCGGCCAAGGCCGCATGCTCTGCGCCACTACCGGTAGGGGCGCACAGAGTGCGCCCATTACAAGCGCAACGATGGCCTTCATCGCGTGGCCTCGGTCGCCGCGTCGCGGACGACGACGTGGCGGTCGGCGCGCATGCCCAGGAGGACGTCTCGGTCGGACGGGAGTCGCATCGCGCCGAGGTAATGCACGGCTTCGACGCGAACCTGCCAGGCCGGATCGCCAAGCGCATCGAGCATCGCCTCGTGCGCGGCGGGATCGGCGAGCTCGGCAAGCGCGAACGCGGCCATGGCGCGCATGCGCCAGACGCGGTCGCGCAGGAGCGGCAGCAGCGGCGCCGTGGCCCG
>DATDFB010000114.1:0-9424 GCA_036522835.1 Thermoanaerobaculia bacterium
CGTCGAGCACGTGCTCCTCGCACAGTCGACGGCGTGCGTCACCGCGCCGGCCGCGTTCGTGCTGCAGACGGAGGAAGGGAATCCCGGCGCGAGCCTGATGAGCCACGCCGGCTACTGCGTCGGCAACATCAAGGTGACGACGGACGGCGTCAGCACCTTCACCGTGACGGCGGACGGGCTCGTGCACCAGGGGCCGAACGAGCTCACGGCGTCGGGATTGCCGAAGACGTTCGCGCTCGACGACGCGGGCGGCGGCGGGGGCGGCGACACGACGGCGCCGACGACGTCGGTCACCGCGCCGGCGAACGGCGCCACGGTCTCGGCGACAACGACGGTCACCGCCTCGGCGAGCGACAACGTCGGCGTGACGAAGGTCGAGTTCTATCTCGACGGCGCGCTGAAGGCGACCGACACGACCTCGCCGTACAGTTGGAGCTGGGACACCACGACGGCGACGAACGGCACGCACTCGCTGACCTCGAAGGCGTACGACGCGGCGCTCAACACCGGCACCTCGGCCGCGGTGAGCGTGACGGTGAGCAACGGCACGCCGATCAACGTCGGCGGCTGGACGATCACGCAGGCCAACGCCACGCAGACGTACACGATCCCGGCGAACACCGTGATCCCGTCGCACGGGTACCTCATCATCGCCCGCAACGCCACGAAGTCGGCGTTCCAGACGTTCTGGGGCCGCACGCTCGGCGCGAACGTCGTCTACATCAACACCGCCGACACGATGCCGCAGATCAACGGCAGCGAGACGTACACGCTGAAGAACGCCGGCGGCACGACGATCGAGGGGACGACCGTGGCGATGGACACGAACGCCGGCTTCGACTTCCAGCGCGCCACGTGCGGGGCGATCAACTCGCTGAGCAGTTGGACGCACGTCGCCGCCGGCTCGGCCACGCCGGGCACCGGAGGGCTGAACGGCTGCAACAAGGGCGCGTTCATCAACGAGTTCTCCGACGCCATCGGCACGGGGAACTACATCTACGAGTTCATCGAGCTGTATAACGACCGGTAAGGGCGTTCCTCGTGGGGAGCCGTGATATCCTCCGGCTCCCCACACACCCCGGCACCCTTCTCCCCTCGCGCCGAACCATCGATGCTCGTCATCCTGTTTTGTCTTCTCGTGAACGATTCCGTCATCCTCAAAGCCCACTACACGCCGGTTCCCGGCACGGACGTCGAGTACGGCCAAGGCGCCATCGAGCGCTGCGACGTGCGCCACAGCGAGATCGCGCGCTCGGTCTGGCTGATCGCCGTCGACCCGCCCGGCGACCCCGCCGAGTGGCAGGCGAAGCTCAACGCCAACGTCAGTCCGAAGCACGGCCGCTTCACCGTCGAATGCGCGACGGAGGAGGAGGCCGAGGCGGTGCGCTCGGGAAAGATCGCGTTACAGCGATAGCGCGGCGCGGAGTGTGCAGTTAGAATTCGCGCACTTTTGGAGACGGACTCATGCGAAAAATCGGGTTTCTTGCAGTCGTCGTGTTGCTGTCGCTGTCGCTGACCGGCTGTCCGCCGAAGAGTGAGAGCGGCAACGCCGGCAGCAACGCCGACAACGCCGCCGGCGGCGACATCCTCATCGGCGAATACAGCTCGCTGACCGGCCTGCAGGCCACCTTCGGCACCTCGACGCACCAGGGCATCATCATGGCCGCGGACGAAGTCAACGCCGCCGGCGGCATCAACGGGCGCAAGGTCAAGATCTTGACCGAGGACGATCAATCGAAGCCTGAAGAGGCGGCCACCGCCGTCTCGAAGCTGATCTCGCAAAACAGCGTCGTGGCCATCCTGGGCGAAGTGGCGTCGTCGGCCTCGCTCGCCGCCGCGCCGATCTGCCAGTCGAACAAAGTCCCGATGATCACCCCGTCGTCGACCAACCCCGAGGTCACGAAGAAGGGCGACTACATCTTCCGGACCTGCTTTACCGACGACTACCAGGGCCCGGCCATGGCCGACTACACGGCCAAGGACCTCGGCATCAAGACGGCCGCGATCCTCACCGACGTCAAGAACGACTACTCCGTCTTTCTCGGCCGCGACTTCGAGCGGAAGTTCACCGAGGACGGCGGGAAAATCGTGGCCAAGGCCAGCTACTCGAACGGCGACTCCGACTTCCGCGCCCAACTGACATCGATCAAGCCGTCGAACCCGCAGATCCTCTGGGTTCCGGGCTATTACACGGACGTTGGGCAGATCGCCCAGCAGGCGCGCGACCTCGGCATCACCGCGCCGCTCGTCGGCGGTGACGGCTGGGTCTCGCCGAAGCTGGTCGAGATCGGGGGCAAGGCTCTGGAGGGCTGCTACTACGCGAACCACTACTCCTACGACGACCCGTCGCCGGTCGTCCGCAACTTCGTCGACAAGTACAAGCAGCGCTTCGGCGCCAAGCCCGACGGCATGGCCGCGCTCGCGTACGACGCCATGCACGTCCTCGCCGACGCCATGAAGCGGGCCAAGAAGCTCGACGGGCCGACGCTGCGCGACGCCATCGCCGCGACGAAGGGCTTTCAGGGCGTGACCGGCACCATCAACCTCGGTCCCGACCGCAATCCCGTCGGCAAGAAGATCGTCGTCGAGGAGATCAAGAACGGGCAGCTCGTGGTGAAGGGGACGGTGCAGCCGAAATAGCGATGCAGGAGATCCTCCAGAACCTGCTGAACGGGATCGCCGTCGGCGCGATTTACGCGCTCATCGCCCTCGGCTACACGATGGTGTACGGCATCCTCAAGCTGATCAACTTCGCCCACGGCGACGTCTTCATGCTCGGCGCGTTCGTCGGCTACTACGCCGGGCGGTGGGCGGCGGCGCACGCGGGCAACGGGCACCCGGCGACGTACCTCATCGCCTTCGGCATCATGCTGCTGTCGATGGTCGTCTGCGGCCTCTTCGGCTATCTCAACGAGCGCATCGCCTACCGGCCGCTGCGCAACTCGCCGCGCATCGCCTCTCTCATCACCGCCATCGGCGTGTCCTTCCTGCTGGAGTTCGGCGGGCAGTTCGTCTTCGGCCCCGATCCGAAGTTCTTCCCCACGCTCACGCCGAAGCGCATCGTCCACCTCGGCGGCATCGTCACGACGAACTACCAGATCATCGTCCTCGTCGTGGCTGTGGCGTTCATGGCCCTCTTGCAATTCATCATCTACGGGACGAAGTTCGGCCGGGCCATGCGCGCGGTGTCGTACAACTTCGAGATCGCGTCGCTGATGGGCATCCCGGTCGACCGCGTCATCTCCACGACGTTCGTCATCGGCTCCGCGCTTGCCGCCGTCGCCGGCATTCTCTTCGGCCTCTCGTATCCGAAGATCGACCCGCTGATGGGGATCATGCCCGGACTCAAAGCGTTCATCGCCGCGGTGCTGGGCGGCATCGGCAACGTGCCGGGGGCGGTGGTGGGGGGGCTGACGATCGGCATCGTCGAGGCCTTCGTCGGCGGCAGCCAGTTCTCGAACTTCCGCGACGCCATCGCCTTCGTGATCCTCATCGTCATCCTGCTGTTCCGGCCGAGCGGGCTCTTTGGCAAGTACGAGGCGGAGAAAGTCTGAATGCAGAATGCCGAATGCAGAATGCAGAATTGCTCGCGCCAACCGCGCGATTCTGCATTCTGCATTCGGCATTCTGCATTCGCGAGCGCGGCGCCATGAAACGCCTTCCCTGGTTCGTCCGCGACGCCATCTACCTCGCGGTCTTCGTGGCTCTCCTCCTCGCCGCCGCCTGGGGCCTGGCCGCGCTGCGCTTTCCCGGCATCGCCTACTACACCCGGATCATCGTCCTGATCGGCATCAACATCACGCTGGCGGTGTCGCTGAACATCATCAACGGCCACGCCGGGCAGTTCTCGCTCGGCCACGCCGGATTCATGGCCGTCGGCGGCTACTTCTCTGCCTTCCTCACCTACTTCTACTTCAGCAAGCTCGTCGACCGCTATCCATCGGCGCAGAGCGCGCTGCTGGTCGCGGCGCTGCTGGCGGGCGGCGCGCTCGCCGCGGTCGCGGGGTACGTCGTCGGGCTGCCGTCGCTGCGGCTGCGCGGCGACTACCTGGCCATCGTCACCTTGGGCTTCGGGGAGATCATCCGCGTGCTCATCCTCAACATCGAGAAGATCGGCGGCGCGCGCGGGTTCACCGGCATTCCGCACTGGAGCAGTTTCTTCTGGGTCTACTTCTTCGCCGGGATCACCATCCTGGTCTCGTGGCGGCTGGTGCGGTCGGCGGTCGGGCGCGCGTTCCTGGCCGTGCGCGAGGATCAAATCGCGGCCGAGGCGATGGGGATCAACACGACGAAGTACAAGGTCAAGGCCTTCGTCATCGGCTCGTTCTGGGCGGGCGTGGCGGGCGGGCTCTACGCGCACTATTTGATGTACCTGAACCCGTCGATGTTCACGTTCATCCGCTCGTTCGAGATCGTGGTGATGGTCGTCCTCGGCGGGCTGGGCTCGATCTCCGGCTCGATCATCGCCGCGATCATCCTCACCATCCTCCCCGAGGGGCTGCGCATGGTGAAGGAAGTGCTGCACAGCGACAAAGACCCGCGCATGATCATCTACTCGATCACCCTGATCGCGCTGATGCTGACGCGGCCGCAGGGTATCTTCGGGCGGCGCGAGCTGTGGCAGGTCCTGCCGCGGCGCAAGGACGCGGTGCCGAAGAAGGAGCGCGACGATGCCGCTGCTTGAGGCGCGCGGCGTCACCATCCGCTTCGGCGGCCTCACCGCCGTCGCCGACTTCAATCTGACGATCGAGCAGCACGAGCTCGTCGGCCTGATCGGGCCGAACGGCGCGGGCAAGACGACGATCTTCAACATGCTCACCGGCGTCTACGCGCCGACGGAGGGGACGATCGTCTTCGACGGCCACTCCACGGCGGGCTGCAAGCCGTACGACATCACCGCGCTCGGCGTGGCCCGCACGTTCCAGAACATCCGCCTCTTCAAAGACCTCACGGTCCTCGACAACGTGAAGATCGGCGGGCATATCCACTACAAGTACTCCGGCACGTCGGCCGTGCTGCACACGAATCGCTTTCACGCAGCCGAGGACGAGGCGGAGGCGAGCGCGCTGGAGCTGCTGCGCATCTTCGATCTCGAGCAACGCGCGCGCGACGACGCCAAGAACCTTCCGTACGGCGACCAGCGCCGGCTGGAGATCGCGCGCGCGCTGGCCGCGCGGCCGAAGCTGTTGCTGCTCGACGAGCCAGCCGCGGGACTCAACGACCGCGAGACGCACGACCTCATGGCGACGATCCACGACGTGCGCGACCGCTTCGACATCGCCATTCTCCTCATCGAGCACAACATGGAGCTGGTGATGGGGATCTGCGAGCGGATCCTGGTGCTGAACTTCGGCAAGACCATCGCGCAGGGGACGCCGGAGGAAGTGCGCGCGAATCCGGTGGTGATCGAGGCTTACCTCGGCGAGCCGGTGGAGGCGGTGTGAGCGCGCTCCTGGCGGTGCACGATCTCGAAGTCTCCTACGGCGCGATCGCCGCGCTGCACGGGATCAGCCTCGACGTCGAGAAGGGCGAGATCGTCACGCTCATCGGCGCGAACGGCGCGGGGAAGACGACGACGCTGCGCACGATCTCGGGCCTGCTCAAGCCGCGCCGCGGCACGGTGACGTACGCCGGCCGCACGATCACCGGCGTGAAGCCGCACGCGATCACGGCCATGGGCGTCTCGCACGTGCCGGAGGGGCGCGGGATCTTCGCCAACCTCACCGTCAACGACAACCTGGAGCTCGGCGCATACCTGCGCAAGGACAAAGTCTCCGCCGCGGAGTACGAGCGGATCTTCACGCTCTTTCCGGTGCTCAAAGAGCGGATCAAGCAGAACGCCGGCACCCTCTCCGGCGGCGAGCAGCAGATGCTGGCCATCTCGCGCGCGCTGATGTCGAAGCCGCAGGTGCTGCTCCTCGACGAGCCGTCGCTCGGCCTCGCGCCGCAGATGGTGCAGGCGATCTTCGGCGTGATCCGGGAGATCAACGCCGAGGGGACGACGATCCTGCTCGTGGAGCAGAACGCGCACATGGCGCTCATGACCGCGCACCGCGGCTACGTCATGGAGACGGGGCGGATCGTGCTGCACGACACGACAAAAGCGCTGTTGGCGTCCGATCGGATCAAGAAGGCGTACCTGGGAGGGTAGCCGAGGTATTCTTTGGTCATGGCACCGAGACGAAAACCGCCGAAGATCCAATACATCGGAGAGCCGCTGACTGCGTCGGAGATGAGGGCCTCGCTGAACCTGACGCCGGAGGACGAGGCTGCGGTCGCACGAGCGGTCGCGGCAGCGTTCGCGCCACGTCCGCGCCGCCGAAAGACGAAGCGACGCTCTTCCGTCAAAACAGCCCGCACGAAGTGAGCGAAACGGCGTTCGTCGACCCGAAGGCCGTCTTCATCAACGCGCCGTTCGACAGCGCGTACGAGCCGTTGTTCGTCACGCTCATCGGAATGACCACGTTCCTCGATTACCGGCCGCACTGCGTCCTTGAAGTTCGCGAAACGGGCGAGGGACGTTTGCAGCGGATTTACGACTTGATGCGGACCTGCCGAATCTCCCTTCATGACATGAGCCGGATCGGCACTCCTGCGCGATTCAACATGCCGTTCGAGCTGGGCCTCGCATGTTCTCTCAAGCTCCGCGAGCCCGACCGATACGAGATCCGGGTTCTCGATTCGAAGGAATACCGGTTGGACCAACGGCTGAGCGACTACAAAGGCCGGGATCTCTTCATTCATCGCGACAGCAGCGACGGGATGATCGCGGCCTTGCTTGATGCGTTTCAGGCGCAGCAAGGAGACGCCTCGATCTTTCGCGGCGCTGTTCGCAGACTGCGGATCTCTGTCGCGGAGATGAAACGCGAGTCTCGCGCGAATACAATTTTTCATCCATACCTTTTTGCGCGTCTCGCCAGCACGGCAATCGACATCGCAACCCGCTACGGCCTTCTCGCCCCCTGACGCTGCTACACTTCCCTCGTCCTCGATCACCAAGAAAGGAATGCGGCCTGATGGCCGTGCCGGGAAACGAATGAACGGAAGAAGTCTGCTGCAGAAGAAACCGCTCTCGATGCTCATGGACGAGATGAAAGGCGAGAATCGTCTGCGCCGGATTCTCGGGCCGCTGCAACTGACCAGCCTCGGCGTCGGCGCCATCATCGGCACCGGCATCTTCATCCTCACCGGCGTCGCCGCGCACGACCGCACCGGCCCGGCGCTCATGCTCTCCTTTGTGCTGGCGGGCATCGCCTGCGTCTTCGCCGCGCTCTGCTACGCCGAGTTCGCCTCCATGGTCCCGGTGGCCGGCTCCGCCTATACCTACGCCTACGCCACCTTGGGCGAGCTCTTCGCCTGGATCATCGGCTGGGACCTCGTCCTCGAATACGCCGTCGGATCCGCCACCGTCGCCCACGGCTGGTCGGCGCACTTCCAGGAGTTCACGCCGATCTTCGGCTTCCATGTGCCGAAGGCGTTCTCCACCGCGCCGTTCAACTACTGCCTCAGCGTCGGCGGCATGTGCAGCTCGACCGGCTTCGTCCGAACCGGCTCGTACTTCGATCTCCCGGCCATCCTCATCACGTTCATCCTCACGGTCGTTCTGGTGAAGGGGATCAAGGAGAGCGCCACCTTCAACTCCGTCATGGTGGCGATCAAGCTCGTGATCGTCTTCATGGTCATCGGCATCGGCGGCTGGCTCGTCTTCACCCGCTTCGGCACGGCCAACTGGCACCCCTTCGCCCCCTTCGGCTATACGGGCGTGAGCTTCTTCGGCCACACGCTGTTCGGACAGACCGCGCCGACGGGCGAGCCGATCGGCATGTTTGCCGGCGCGGCCATCATCTTCTTCGCCTACATCGGCTTCGACTCCGTCTCCGTCCACTCGGAGGAGGCGCGGAATCCGGCCAAGGACGTGCCGATCGGCATCGTCACCTCGCTCATCATCTGCACGATCCTCTACATCGCCGTCTCGGCGGTCCTGACGGCGATGGTTCCGACTCACGAGATCGACATCAACGCCCCGGTCGTCGACGCCTTCAAGCGCGCCGGCCTCACTTGGATGCAGTACCTCGTCGCGGCCGGCGCGATGACCGGCATCACCTCGGTGCTGCTGGTGATGATGCTCAGCCAGCCGCGCGTCATGCTGGCCATGGCCCGCGACGGTCTCGTGCCGCGCGGCTTCTTCGGCGACATCCACCCGTCGTTCCGGACGCCGTGGAAGTCGACGATTCTGACCGGCCTTTTCGTCGCGTCGATGGCCGGCTTCATCCCGCTGAGCATCCTCGCCGAGATGACGAGCATCGGCACCCTCTTCGCCTTCGTCATCGTCTGCGGCGCCGTGATCATCATGCGCCGCACGAACCCGGACGCGCCGCGGCCGTTCCGCGCGCCGCTCGTGCCGCTCGTCCCAATCCTAGGGATCTTCACCTGCCTGCTGCTGATGTTCTCGCTGCCGGCGGAGAACTGGTACCGGCTGATCATCTGGCTGGTCATCGGCCTGGTCATCTACTTCGCCTACGGCCGGAGACACAGCATCATGGCCGAGCAGCACGCCGATCACACGCTCGCCGAAGTGGCGGCGCACGGCGCCGGCGGCGGCGATCTCACGCACCTCGACACGAAGTAAGACGACAGCACAGCATTTGCAAACCTCCTTTGCGAACACGCGCAAAGGAGGTTTTTATGGTCCGAAAAGTACCCGGAATCGCGGCGACTCTGCTGTTCATCGCCACGATCGGACTGCCCCAGAACAACAACACCGCCGCACTCGACGAGGCGAAGGCCGCCCTCGGCGTGGCCGAAGGGGCCGGCGCGCCGACGTTCGCGAAGGCGCTCTACGACGACGCCGCGTACCGCCTCCGCTTCGCGCAGGAGAACTGGAACAACGGCAAGCGCTCCGGCGAGGCGCAGATTCGCGCCATCGAAGCGACGGCGGCGGCGCAGGCGGCGACGGCCAAGGCGCGCTGGCTCTCGACGAACGCGGCGCTGCGCACGCTGCGGGACGACATCAACCGCTTCGGCGGATCGATCAATGTCTCGATCGCGGACGAGTCACCGACGGCGGAGATCGACCGCGGCACGACGTCGGCGACGCGCATCGCCGCGGCGCAGGCAGCCATCGACCAGGCCCGCGCCGCCGGCGCGGAGCAGTTGGTCGGCGACGCGAATCTCAAGCTCGCCTCCGACATCCTGGAGAGCGCGCGCAAGGTCTCGCGGGCGAATCCGCAGAGCGAGACCGCCGACAGCCTCGCCTATCGCTCCGAGATGATCGCGCGGCGCGCGTACTACCTCGCCCGCTTCACCGAGGCCAGCCGGCGCATGCCCGATCTTCAGCTCCAGCGCACGCGGCTGGCGCAGGCCGCCAGCGAGCGCTCCGCGACGGCCGAGCGCGCCCAGCGCGAAGAGGCCGAGCGCCGCGCCG
>DATDFB010000115.1:0-11992 GCA_036522835.1 Thermoanaerobaculia bacterium
CAGTCGCCGCTCTCGATGGCATACCGGGCCTGCATCGACTCGCGCGTGTGCCGCTCGCGCGATCCCTCGCCGTCCTTCGCCGGCACCTCGTCGAGCAGCCGCCGCGCGTCGGCGGCGCGGTGCATCTGCAGATACGCGTACTGCAGCCACGACAAACTGTGCAGGTCGCGCTTGTCGCTCGCGGCGCGCTCGCGCGCCACCCACTCCTGCGACAGCGCGTACGCCGCCTCGTTCGCCTTCACGGCCTCGGGCCACATGCCGAGCTGCACGAAGATGTGCGACGGCATGTGCAGCGCGTGCGGAGCGCCCGAGGCGACGCCGGCGTAGCGCTGCGCGGCGCGGAGGCCGAGCGGCGCGTGCAGCGGATCGTCGTAGGCGTGGATGAGGTAATGCAGCGCGCCGGGATGATCGGGATGCGCCGCAAAGACTGGCTCGAGCAGCGCCGCGGCGCGGATACGCTTGCGCGCGTCGACCTCGTCGCGGCCGACCGTGCCGAGGATCGAGAGGGCGTGGAAGACCTGCGCCTCGACGTCGTTCGGATTCGCCGCCGCGAGGCGCGCCATGGCCTGCTCGTACGCGGCGTCGCGCGTCGCCTTGTCGCCCTCGCCGTAGAGTTGCGCCACCGCGTCGATCCAGGCCTTTTCCTGCGCCCGGCCCCCTGCCTTCTGCGCCCTTCGAAGCGCGTCGCGCCCGCGGTCGACGTCGACCTCGTACCAGATCGGATGGTTGTACGTCATGGCCTCGCCCCAGTAGGCGAGGGCGAAATTCGGATCGGCACGCTCGGCCTCCTCGAACGCGCGCGCCGCCTGCGGATAGGCGAAGTTGTGCAGCAGCAGCACGCCGCGCAGGAACGGCTCCTGCGCTTCGGGCTTGCCGCTGTTGGGGAACGAGATCGTGCCGAACTGCTGCGGCAGCGCGATCAGGAGAAGCAAGAGCACCTTCATCGAATGATCCCTTCCGCGGCGAGCAGCTCGCGGCCGCGCGCGGCGTCTACCTCTTCGACGGAGAAGAGCAGTCCGAGGAGACAGGGGCCGTCGCTGTCGAGCTTCGGCTCGAGGCGCATCTCGTAGTCGATGCCGGCCTCCGTCAGCGCGCGCTCGACCGCCGCTGCTTCGCTGTCGCTTGTCGTGTGAACGAGCGCAATTCGCACGCGTATAGTTTCGCTCATGCGCCTGCACGCCGGCACGAGCGGCTACAGCTACGCGGAATGGAAGAGCAATTTCTATCCCGAGGGGATGCCGGCGGCGAAGATGCTCGCGTTCTACGCGCAGAGATTCGATACGGTCGAGATCAACGCCACGTTCTACCGCATGCCCCAGCCGTCGATGTTCGAAAAGTGGATCGCCCAGGTTCCGAAGTCGTTCCTCTTTGCGCTGAAGGCGCCGCGATGGATCACGCAGCAGAAAAGCCTCGCCGGCGCCGAGGGCGGCGCGGCCCGCTTCTGCGACGTGGCGGCGACGCTCGGCCCGCGGCTCGGGCCGCTCCTGTTCCGGCTTCCGGAGTTCGCTCAGAAGGATACGGAGACGCTGCGCTCGTTTCTGCGGACGATTCCCGGCACGCCGCGCGTGGCGATGGAGTTCCTTCATGACTCCTGGTTCGATGATGAGGTGTACGCGGTTCTGCGCGAGCACAACGCCGCGATCTGCCTGTCGGACACGGACGAGGTGACCGACCCCGCCGCGCTCGTCGTGCCGACGGCGACGTGGGGCTACCTGCGCCTGCGCCGCACCGAGTACACGCCGGCCATGCTCGCCGAGTGGCGCGAGCGCATCGAGGCCCAGCCGTGGGACGAGGCGTTCGTGTTCTTCAAGCACGAGGAGGAAGGGAGGGGGCCGCGGTTCGCGCGGGAGTTCCTCGGCACGTGATCGTGCTACCCTTCCGCGCCGCATGGGGATCTTCCGGAGCGCCACGGTCTTCACGCTGCTGCTCGTCCTGAAATACCTCTCGAAGGTCTTCTACTCTCACGACTTCGCCTTCCTCGGGCCCACTCCGCCCGACCCGTGGAAAGGCATCCGCCTCGTCGCCTTTCTCAACCACACCTCCCTCTTCGAGCCGGTCTTTCTCGGCGGCGTGCCGAACCGCTTCCTCTGGCGCATCGCCGCGCACGGCGTCGTGCCGGCGGCGGACAAGACCACCGGGCGGCCGCTCGTCGGCCTCATCTTCAAATTCGTCGCCCACCACGTCATCGCCATCACCCGCCAGCGCGACGACACCTGGTTCAAAGTTCTCAACAAAATCGATCCGCGCTCCATGGTCATCATCGCGCCGGAGGGGCGCATGAAGCGCGAGACCGGGCTCGATCTGCACGGCAATCCGATGAGCGTGCGCGGCGGCATCGCCGACATCCTCCTGGCCATCCGCGAAGGCCGGATGCTCCTCGCCTACAGCGGCGGGCTGCACCACGTGCAGATCCCCGGCAAAGTGCCGCGCCTCTTCAAGACCGTGCGCATGCGCATCGAGAACCTCGAGATCGCCGACTACATCGACGAGCAGATGAGGAACGGCGGCCCGGAGCAGTTCAAGCGCAACGTGATGCGCGACCTCGACCGCCGCCGCGACCAGTACGCCCCCGAGGAAACGCGCTTCACAAAGGTCGCCTAAGGAAGTCGCAGAAGCGCTCCACCGGCATCGGCTTCGAGAAGAGAAACCCCTGCACGAAGTCGCACCGCGCCGCGCGCAGCGCCGCGAGCTGATCGCCGTTCTCGACCCCCTCGGCCGTCACGCGCAGGCCGAGGTCGTGCGCGAGCTCGATCAGGCGCCCCACCAGCGTGCGGGCGCGGCCGTCGCTGCCGACCGGCTTCACGAACTCGGCGGGCAACTTCAATCCGTCGAGCGGAAACAGCAGCAGGTGCGACAGCGACGAATGCCCGGTGCCGAAGTCGTCGAGCCACAGCTCCACGCCGACCGACTTCACCTGCCGCAGCGCGCGCGCCGCCGCGCCGGGCTTGGCGATGAAGCTCGTCTCGGTGATCTCCACGCGCACCGTGCGGGGGTCGATGCCGGTCAGCTTTGCCAGCTTGCGCAGGCGCGTGGAGAGTCCGCGCTCCTCGAGCTCGCGCGGCGAGATGTTGACGTTCAGCCCGACCTCCGGCGCGCCGCCGCGCTGCCACGAGGCCGCGTCGCGAAAGGCACGGCGAATGAGCCACGAATCGAGCCGGTAGAGGTCCGGCCCTTCCTCGGCCGTCTTCGTCAGCGCCGCCGCGCTGCGGATCTCGCCGCTGCGCCGGCGCGCCCGCAGCAGCGCCTCGGCCGCCACGACGCGGCGCGACTCCAACTCGTGAATCGGCTGATAGAAGAGGACGAGCTGCTTCTGATCGAGCGCGCGTCGAAGCCCGGCCCGCGGCGCCGCTTTCGTGGCCATCGCCACCGGCCTCTGCGAATTTCGTACTCGGTTCCCGATGCGCATCGGCTGTGCGCGCAGCCATGTAAGAATCGCGCACATCGAACGCTTTCCCATCGACTCCCGCCTGGTCAAGCGCATGAAGCGCGTGCAGACGCTGCAGCACGTCTTCGCCGCGCTGACGCTGGCGCTCGCCGGCTGGCAGCACCTGCAGCACGGCGGCAAGCAGGGCGTCGTTCTGCCGGCGCTGGAGATCGCCGCGGCGGCGCTGCTGATCGGCGCCGTCGTCCGCGAGCGTCTCCGCCAGGCGCACGATCCGGTCGGCTGGGTCGAGATCGCCGGCGGCGTCATGACGCTCATCGAAGCGATCGCCCGCACGCGCGAGCGGCACCACCTCTCGTTCCTCGTCCTCGCCTTCGTCCAGCCGGTCATCCTCTTCGCCTTCGGCATCTTCGACGTGCAGATCAACAAGCTGCGCTACATCGAAGCGAGCGACGAGCGGCTACTGATCCGGCAGCGCCTGCTGTTCCGCCGCAGCATCCGCTGGCGCGACGCGCGCGCGTTCCGCTTCCGAGGAACGACGCTGGAGGTCGAGACCGAGCGGGGCACGCGCACCGTCTCCCTGCGCAACGTCATCAACTTCGAGCCGGCGAAGGCGTGGATGACCGAGCAGTTCCTCGAGCGCGGGATATCAGCGGCGGAAGAGCTGCCACGCGGCCAGCAGTAGTCCGATCGCCAGGGCGGCCAGGACCAGCCTGTTGCCGATGATCATCGCTCCGATCGACGGCCCCTTCTGCTGCTTGGCGCGGATCATGTCCGCCTTCTGGCGACGCTCGTCGGCGCTGCGGACGGCGCGGTCGACCGCAGATTTGAACTCGTTCAAACTCCGCGGCGCCTCGGCCGGCACGGCCACGCCGCGCTGCGCGTCGATGTGCACCACGTCGCTCGCCACCGGCGCGACCATCTTCTCGCCGCGCTCGTTGGTGACGACGTCGTACGCGCCCTGGTCGAAGTAGAGCACCGTCGGGCCGGCCTTGCCGTTGCGGATGAAGAGAACGTTCTCGCTCCCTTCGTTGAATGCCGGCAGTCCGACGCTGCTCTGGTGCACCCCGCCGACCGAACCGCCCGGCACGACCAGGGTCACTTCCTGAGCCGAGCCCCCTTTGAACGTGTTCAAAACCTTGAACGTCGAGTAGGTGAGGATCCAGCGTCCGCTCGGATCCCAGCGCGATTCGTTTTTCAGACAGCGCCCCAGGATGATCGACGACGCGTTGTCGACTTTCTCCTCGAACGGCGCCGCCGTCGCCAGCGACGCCTGCGCGGCCGGCGCAGCGAGCGCAACCGTGAAAGCGAGGAGGGCCAGGCGGTTATTTGGAGTCATGCGCAGGCGATTGAAGCAATCGCGCTGCCATGAAATTGCGTACGACCTCCATCGACTCCGGGGTCACGTGGTGCCCCATCGGAAACTCGTGGTACTCCGGCTCGATCCCGTGCTGCTCGAGAATCCGCCGCGCCCGCCGGGCCGCCAGAACCGGGATCATGTCGTCCTCGGTGCCGTGGACGATCAGCACCGGCACGTCCTTCTTTGCCGCGAAGTCAGGCATGTCGGCCTCGGCGATGCCGCCGCTCATGACCACGATGCCGGCGAGCGGCTGCGTCGTGCGGTAGCCGGCGTCGATCGACATGAGACCGCCCTGCGAGAAGCCGCTGACGATGAGCTTGCCGGGCGGCGTCGGGTAGCGCTCGACGAGGTCGTCGATCAGCTCCAGGATCAACGCGCGCGACTCCTGGAGCGACGTGCCGCGCGGCGGCCAGCCGTCGAACCATGTGTAGCCGAACGTCATGCCGGGATAGGCCTCGAACGGTTTCGGCGCGTTGGGGAAGACGAACCGCGCCCCGCCGGGCGGATCGAGCATCGGGGCGAGGTCGGCGAGATCGTTCGCATCGGCGCCGCGGCCGTGCATGACCAGGATCAGGGGGAGCGTTTCGTCGTCCGCGGTGCGGGAAGGGACTTTCAGAACGTACTCGAGCACGCGGCGCATTTTATGTGACAGCGGCGGCATGGCCGCCGCACTCCAGAGGCACTTCGAGCATCTCGCGGAGGTTGAGCGTAAAATACGGCGTTCATGCACATCAACGACCTCCTGAAGATCGCCGCGGAGCGCCGCGCCTCCGACCTCCACATCAAAGTCGGATCGCACCCGGTCATCCGCGTCGACGGCGAGCTCGTGCCGCTCGTGGAGCTCAAGCGGCTCATGCAGGAGGACACGATCGCCATGGCCTTCTCCATCATGTCCTCGCGGCAGAAGGAGAAGTTCAAGAACAACTACGAGATCGACATCGCCTACTCGGTCCCCGGCCTGGGGCGCTTCCGCTGCAACATCTTCCAGCAGCGCGGCACGGTCGGCATGGTCCTGCGCGTCATCCCGGTCAAGATCCTCTCCATCCGCGAGCTGATGCTGCCGATCGTCCTGGAGAAGATCGCCGACGAGCGCCGCGGCCTCATTCTCTGCACCGGCACGACCGGCTCCGGCAAATCGACCACGCTCGCGGCGATGATCGACTACATCAACGCCCACCGCACCGAGCACATCATGACGGTCGAGGACCCGATCGAGTTCCTCCACCGCGACAAGAAGTCGATCGTGAACCAGCGCGAGATCGAGGTCGACACGAAGTCGTTCTCGCAGGCGCTGCGCAGCGCCCTGCGCCAGGATCCCGACGTCATCCTCGTCGGCGAGATGCGCGACTACGAGACCATCGAGACCGCGCTCACCGCCGCGGAGACGGGCCATCTCGTACTCTCCACGCTGCACACGATGGACGCGACCGAGACGATCAACCGCATCATCTCCGTCTTCCCGCCGCACCAGCAGAAGCAGATCCGCCTGCAGCTCGCCGCCGTGCTGAAGGCGGTGGTCTCGCTGCGCCTTCTCCCGCGCGCCGACGGCCTCGGCCGCGTGCCGGCGTGCGAGGTCCTGATCTCGACCGCGTACATCCGCGACTGCATCGAGAACAAGGAAAAGACGAAGCTGATCAAGGACGCCATCGCCCAGGGGACGTCGCAGTACGGCATGCAGACGTTCGATCAATCGCTCTATATGCTCTACAAGAACGGCCTGATCACGCTCGACGAAGCGTTGCGCCGCGCCTCGAACCCGGACGAGTTCCGCCTCAAGCTGCAGGGCATCCAGTCGACCTCGGACATGTCGCGCGAGGAGATGGAGTCGAAGCTCTCCGTCGCCAGCGACTCGAGCGACCCCTTCTCCGACGACTCGCCCTTCGACTTCGGCAACTCCTTGTAGAGGGGGTCAGGTCTTCAGTTTCCAGTTTCTTATTCGGAGTAACTCGCGCGCATGTCTGCAAATAAGAAACTGGAAACTGAAGACCTGACCCCCTGCTACGTCGCCGCGCTGCGCATTCTTGGCTACCGCTTCAATTCCGAGGCGGAGCTGCGGCGGAAGCTCGCGGCGAAGCGGTTCGACGAGGCGGCGATCGCGGCGACGCTCGCGCGGCTGCGCGAGGAGAAGTGGCTCGACGACGAGCGCTTCGCCGGCGCGTACGTGCGGACGCGCGCGCGAAAGGGGATTGGGCGGCTGCGCATTCGGGGCGAGCTGCGCAACGCGGGCGTCTCCGATGAAGCGGCGGAACGGGCGCTGCGCGAGAACGGCGACGGTGAAGAGGAGCGGCTGCGCGCGGCGTACGAGAAGCTTGCGCGGCGCATCGACGATCCGCAGAAGATTGCCGCGCGCCTGCAGCGCCTCGGCTTCGAGCTGAGCGCAATCCGCAGCTACTTGCGATAGCGCCGGGCCAACTCCTCCATGTCGGCACCGAGGTGGTAGCGGAGGATCGTCGTCCAGTTGATGAATGCCGTGCGGAGGACGCCTTTGCGGAGGAAGCGGCGGCCGGAGGTGACGACGGTCAGCGGCAGGATCGTGCCGCGCTTCATCCGCCGGGCGAGGTCGTAGTCTTCCATGATCGGGATCTCGCGGAAGCCGGGAAAGCTGCGGCGATCGACGAACTGGGCCTGATCGCCCCACGGCTGTTTTGTGATGCGCGTTCGCAAGTTGATGAGGAACGCGGCAATGCGCAGGCGCAGCGAGCGCTCGGCGAAGGCGATCCGAAAGCCGCCGAAGTCAGCGAGCACCGCCTCGGCAGACCCGAGCGGCAGGAGCGTGTCGGCATGCAGGAAAATGATCTTGTCGTTCGCGGCGACCTGTGCGCCGAGGTTGAGCTGCTTCGCGCGCATCGGTTCGGAGAGGAGCACGCGCGCGCCCGCCTCGGCCGCGCGCGCGGCGGTCGCATCGCGCGAGCCGCCGTCGACCACGATCACCTCGGATGCTCCCGCGTCGAACGCGGAGCGGACCGCGGCGGCGACGCGCTCCTCTTCGTTCAGCGCCGCGATCACCACCGTCACCATGGCGGCCGATGGTAGCCTACGCGCGTGAACTGCTACCTCCTCGCGGGCGGACGCTCGTCGCGCATGGGACGCTCGAAGCTCGAGATCGAGCTCGGCGGCGCGACGTTCTTCGACCGCGCCGCGAGCGCCGCGAGAGCAGTGTTCGACAACGTCATCGCCGTGCAGCGCCCCGGCGGCGCGAAGCTCCCCATCGAAACGATCGAGGAAGCGCCGCACGACGACCAGGCGGCGATCTTCGGCCTCCTGGCCGCGCTCGAGCATGCGAAGGCAACGTGCTTCCTGCTGGCGGTCGACTACCCTCTCATCGACGCGGAGGTCTTGCGCTTTCTGCGCATGCGCGTCGAAACGTCGAGCGCGAACGTCGTCGTCCCGCGCTGGGACGGCAGGCTGCAGATGCTCTGCGCCGGCTACGCCCACTCCGTTGAGGCGACCGTGGCGCAGCGCATCGCGAGCAAGCAATACGACCTGCACAGCCTGGCGGGCGACGCCGAGATCATCGAAGAAGACGAGCTGCGCGCCCGCTTCGGCGGCGAGCCGCTGCTCAACGTCAACACCCCCGAGGAATTGCAGAGCGCGATGAGGTACGCATGAGCAACGACTTCTCCCATCTCGACGACACCGGCGGCATCTCCATGGTCGACGTCGGCTCCAAGCACACCACGCGGCGCGAAGCCGTGGCCGTGGCCACCGTGCGCATGAAGCCGGAGACGCTCAAGCGCCTCATCGACCGGGCATTGCCCAAGGGCGACGTCCTAGCCACCGCCAAAGTCGCCGGCGTCCTGGCCGCGAAGCAGACGCCCTCGCTCATCCCGCTCGCGCATCCCATCGCCATCACCTCCGTCGACATCACCTTCGACCTCGACCCGGCCGGCGGCACCGTCGAGATCCACGCCATCGTTCGCTGCGACGGCAAGACCGGCGTGGAGATGGAGGCCATGACGGCCTGCGCCGTCGCGGCGCTGACGATCTACGACATGTGCAAGAGCGCCGAGAAGGGAATCGCCATCGAGACCCTGCAGCTCCAGCGCAAGTCCGGCGGCAAGAGCGGACTCTGGGAGCGGTGACGCCCGCGTAGGTCGCAGTGACCGCGGGCGATGACAGAAAGCGGGTGAAAACCGCGCCAATCGCGGGCACGCCCGCCGCATCAGGCCGCGCGCAGGAGGCAGCTCAATGCGCCGTATCGTGGCCCTTCTCCTCGCCGCCCTCGTCTCCCTCCCCGCATTCGCCGCGCACCGTGAGATCCAGAACGTCGAAGTCGTCCAGGTGCCGGTCTACGTCTCGACCGCGCTCGGCGCCGTCACCGGGCTGACCCGCGACAACTTCGAGCTCACCATCAACGGCAAGCCGCAGACGATCGACTACTTCGACGTCATCGACTTCGGCAAGATCGCGGCGAACGGCGCGCGCGTCGACCCGCGCGAGCGCCGCCTCTACGTCCTCGTCTTCGACCTCTTCTACGCCGCGCCGAACAGCATCCACCGCGCCCAACGCGCGGCGCAGGAGCTCGTCCAGCGCGCCGGCAACGCCGACGTCTTCGCCGTGGCCACGTACTCCTCGTCCCGCGGCCTCGACGTGCTCGTGCCCTTCACGAAAGACCGCGCCGCCGTGGCGCGCGCGATTTCCTCGCTGCGGCCCGCGGCGAACGCCGATCCGCTGCGGCTCGCCGTCGGGCCGGCGGAGATCCAGCCGGTCGAGGCGGCCTTCGACCGCGGCGAGCTGCCCGCGGCGGCGCAGACGCCGCGCGTCGCCGAGGAGTTGCTCGTCGACCGGCAGCGCGTCTCCATCGAAGGGCAGATCGAAGCCCTGGGCATGCTCGCCGACCGTCTCGCGCCGATCGAAGGGCAGAAGCACGTCGTCCTCCTCTCGGCCGGCTACGCGCCGGCGCTGCTGCACGGCGTCGAGCCGATCACGTCGATCCGCACCGGCCCGCTCGAGGACGCCTTTCAGCGCCAGCGCGCGCCGCAGCTCTTCCAGCCGAACGGCCAGGCGTTCATGAGCCTGCGCAAGATGTACGCGCAGTATGCGAATGCGGGCGTGTTCCTCGACGCCGTCGACACGGCGGGGCTGCGCTACACCTGGACGCCGGCGGCGAACGAGTCGCTCTACGCGCTCACGCGCGACACCGGCGGCACGGTCGTCGACAACCGCAACGACCTGACCGAGGCGCTGCGCGTCTTGAGCGACCGCCAGCGCGTCGTCTACGTCCTCGGGTTCCACAACCGCGACACCGGCCGCGGCGAGAACAAGATCAAGGTGCGCCTGCGCGGCGTCGACAGCCATCCGCGCGTCAGCTATCGCCCGTCGTACTCCACGGCCGCGCCGGGCGTGTCGGCGGAGAACGGCTTGCAGCTCGCCGACATCCTCCTCAACGACATCCCGCAGAACGGCGTGACCGTGAGTGCGGCGGCGAAGGGGAGCACCGTGTCGGTGTCGATCCCGGCGCGTGAGCTCCTCGCGCAGATCGACACCAAGAGCGCGCGCGCCGACGCCATGATCTACGTCTTCTCCGGCGCGCGCGCCGTTGCCACGAAAGTGAAACGAATCGACATCGAGAGCGAGCGCGCCTCCTCGGCGCCGCGCGGCGCGGCGATACACTTCGACGAGACGTTCGATCTGCCGCCCGGCAACTACACCGCGAAAGTGCTGGTGCGGCTCGGAGAGGCCATGGGATTCGCGAGAACGGACTTCACGGTCGAACGATGACGGCGCTGCGAAGAGCAGTCGTCATCGCGGCGCTGCTCTTCGCCACCGCCGCTCTCGGGCAAGTCGGCGAGAGCATTACCGTCGAGGTCATCGAGGTGCCGGTCTACGTGACCGCCGCCGGCGGGACGCCGATTCGCGGGCTGACGAAAGAGGCATTCTCGCTGTTCGTGAACGGGAAGCAGAGGGCGATCGATTATTTCGAGGCGGTCGATCTGGCGGCGGCTTCGCCCACCCCGGCCGAGGGACAGGCAAGAGTGCCTGTCCTCCATCAGCGGCGGTTGTACCTGTTGCTGTTTGATTTGGCGTTCACGCGGCCGGGGCTGATCGAGCGCGCCAAGAACGCGGCCGACGCGGCTGTGCTGCGCTCCAACCCCTCGACCGATTACTTCGCCGTCGCTACCTTCCGCCACGGCGAAGGGCTGCGCTTCGTCATCCCGTTCCTCAACGACTACGTCGCCGTGCGCCGCGCCGTCGCCACGCTGCAGAGCAACGACGTGAAGGACCCGCTCGGCGTCGGCCTCACGTCGAAGCAGCGGAAGACGTGGACGGAGATCGAAGGGCGCTCGCAGGGCCTGCCGCTGGCCGTCGGATTCCGCACCGGCGACCCGTACGTCGACGAGATCATCGAAGGCGGCGAAGTGAATCAGGAGCTCTCCCGCCAGATGCTCCGCGACGACGTCGAGCAACAGTTCGCCGGCCTCGGCGCGGTGGCCGCGCGCCTGGCCGCGATGGAGGGGCAGAAGCACGTCGTCATCTTCAGCGCCGGCTTCAGCAACGAGCTCTTCGTCGACCGCGGCCGCGGCTATCAGGAAGATCCGCAGATGCACCGCTTCCTGCTCCGGATGGCCGATGCCTTCCGCGCCGCGGGGGCGTTTCTCGACTCGATCGACGTGGTCGGCAACCGATCCGCCGACGCCTCGGAATCGCTCCGCCGCATCTCCGAGCCGACCGGCGGCGAGACGATCCGCAACACGAACGATCTGGCCGCGGCGTTCACGCGTCTGACCGCGAGTCACGACGCCGTCTACCTCCTCGGGTTCCGCCGCGGCGACGCCACCGCGGGCACCATCGACGTGCGCGTGGCCGGCCTGCCGCGCGATGCGCGCCTGTCGTTCCGCACGGGCTTCGGCAAGCCCGCGCCGCAGCGCGATCTCGACCCGCTGCAGCTCGCCGACATCGTCATCAACGACATCCCGCAGAACGGACTGTCGCTGAAGCTCGAGGCAACGCCGCAGGAGATCTCGATCCTCTTCCGCCCGCCCGAGGTCGTCGCGCAATTGCTGCCGGCAAAGCCGTACGTCGAAGCCATGCTCTACGTCTTCGACGAGCACGGCGGCACCGCGCTCTTCCGCTCCAAGCGCCTGCCCTTCGATGCCAAGCAAGCGCCGAAAGTGAATGTCGCGGGCGTGCGGGAGGGGGTGTCGCTGCCGCCGGGCCGCTACGTGGTGAAGGCGTTACTGCACGTGGCGGGGACGCAGTCGGTGGGGTTCGCGCGGAGCGAGTTGCTCGTGCCGTAGGGGCGCACGGCG
>DATDFB010000116.1:0-5213 GCA_036522835.1 Thermoanaerobaculia bacterium
GCGCAGTTGCGCACCATGAGCTCGCAGATCGAAGAGGTCACGCCGTTGACGAAGGAACAGCGCAAACTGGTCAAAGATCGTCTCCGGCAACACGACAAGGGCGTGGTCGAGGCATCGATCAACGTCCTCGGCGTGCCCGACATCTCGCAGGCGACCGGCCATCTGCTCGATGACGTCCGCCAGTTGCAGGACGAGGCGCTCCGCTGGGAGGCCGCGGCCGACGAGGCTCGCGCGTTCCTGAGAGGCATGGAGGGGACGAACCTCGTGCGCCGCCAGCACATCACGTTCATCGCCACGCAGGCGTACTCGGTGGGCACGCAGCTCGCCAAAGACCCGGCGAAGGTGGCCCTCGTGCCGCATGTCGAGGAAGTCAAGCGGCTGAAAGGCGCCGCGCGTCCGAAGAAGAAGGCGAAAGCGGCTCAAAAGCCGGCAACGCCGGCGACGCCGGCGACGACTCCGGCACCCGCGCACGACACGTCCACCGCACCGAAACCGTAGTCGTCGAAGGGAGGTTGTGAGCCCTGGGCGCGCGAGAGGCGCGCCCAGGGCTCCGTGACGGTCATGAAGAACGACGATCCAGCCGGACGCGGACGAGTGTTTCTGCGCATCGGGATCGGAGCAGCGTCCTGGATCGGCAGCGGCGGCCTCGGCGGCCAGCGCGCAGTACGTGCCGGCGTCGACGCGGGGTGCCGCGAAGCGGAGAATGAGAGGCGCATGCTTCCCATCCTTAGCCCGCCGGCGCCGGCTGACCGGCAGCCTTCTGCGGCGGATGTACGGTTCGATGTCGCGATCGACGCAACGATCCGAGCGGCGCGTGAAGTGAATGGTTTCGACGGATCACTCAAAGCTCCGACGCGTTGAGCCAGTTCATCGGCTGGCCCGTCCAGAATCCAAAAACGCGCCAATCGTGCGATCGATGGCTTCGACCGATTTTCAAAGCTCGTTAATGAATCGAGTGCGGAGGAGGACCGAGGGATTGGTCGACTCGATCGGAATCCCGATCGAAGCAATCGATGATCGACATGCTTACGGTGATCCAGTCCCGGCACGACCGCATGAACAGGCTCATCGCCTGCGGATCGATGTTTCAATCCCGACCAGTCATTCAGTCGCTGGACCGTTCGCAACGGACCCCGACGGTCTCGCCGGCAACTGGACCGTGGTTTCAACGCCTGACCGGTCATTCAGTCCCGGAACAGAAGAGGTTTTGCCTCGATGGACCCCGCGAAGAAGTTTCAATGCCTGATCGGTCATTCAGTCCCGGGACGTGTATGTGCTTCGCCCGAACTACCCGAACTGGGTGAAGGTTTCAATGCCTGATCGGTCATTCAGTCCTGGGACTCTTCTCGCTCGTGACGCACATCGGCATCCTCTGGAGGTTTCAATGCCTGATCGGTCATTCAGTCCCGGGACGTAACGGTAAAGCATTCAGCAACACGCCGCTCATGAAAGGTTTCAATGCCTGATCGGTCATTCAGTCCCGGGACATCAGCTGTGACAACGGGCTGGGATGGAGGAGTGAGAAGTTTCAATGCCTGATCGGTCATTCAGTCCCGGGACGCCTGACGTTCAACGGCACGCCGAACGTGGAGACCCAGTGAAGTTTCAATGCCTGATCGGTCATTCAGTCCCGGGACTCCTTCTTATCGTCTCTGTTTCCTCCGTTTTGGCATCAGAGTTTCAATGCCTCATCGGTCATTCAGTCCCGGGACCGGTCCATGGCAAGGGCTGGAGTGGTACAAGCAGAAAGTTTCAATGCCTCATCGGTCATTCAGTCCCGGGACCTCATCGCCGTCGCACTTCTGAATCTCCCGAACGGCAAAAGAAGTTTCAATGCCTCATCGGTCATTCAGTCCCGGGACATCTCTCTGACGTATCCACGCCTCAGCCTCTATCAGAAGAGTTTCAATGCCTCATCGGTCATTCAGTCCCGGGACTGCGCATCGAGTATACCTTTGACATCACAGGCCTTCCTCCGTCCTCCTCCCTGGACACCCGTGATCTTCGCTGAAATCGATGCTGGAGCGACGCCGAAGCGGCAGGAGAGCGCCATGCAACTCATTGAATCCATTGATTCCCTCGGGTGATTTGCGCCGTCGCGACGAGGGCGCCGTACGCAAGCCATTCGACGACAAGGCTTTTCGGGAGCTCTCGACCGCGTCCTCGATTCCGGCCGCCCTTACCCGTGCGCCATTACAAAATCACGCAATTCTGCTCGTCCACCGTCGTCCGCACCTCTCCAATGCCGAACGACGATTGGAGACAACTGAAGCAAAGGCGGTAAATGCGAACGTTCCCCGGCGTCTCTGCAATTTCGCGGCGCAGCCTTTCGACGACGCCGTCCAACTCCTCCGGCGCGAGCGTGCACTCGAACACCGATTTCTGGACTCGCTCGCCGCAAGCGAGCAGCACCTCGGCGACACGCGCGCGCACCGCGTCGCTCTCCAGGTCATAGGCGATCACGTACTTCATCCGTGCGCCCGCACAGCTACATACCGGCCGCGCCCCAGGAGGTACTCACGCAGGCGCACGGCCTGCACGCCGATGGCCTCCCGGTATGTCATCGCGCGTTCTTCGTCGTTCGGCTTGAACGCGGTCTCCATCCGCTGCTCGAATGCGTCGATGAAGCGTCTCCTCGGCTCGGGGAGCAGCCAGCAGCCGCGCTCCGTGCGGTCGAAATCATCGGGCCGGATCTCGCGCCGCCGGACCAGCGACCACGCCAGGCCGTCCGCCAGATAACGAAACTCCTCCTGAAGATCCGACGACAGCGCGTCCCAGGTCCCGTGTTGCCGGTGATATACCCCGATGCGCGGCGCCAGACGCGCCGCGTACAGCGCGGTCGTACAGTGATGATAAAGGAGCGTGTATCCATAAGAGAGCAACGCGTTGAATGGATCCTGTGGCGGGTGCCGCGCCCGGCCATCGAACTGCCACTCCGCGCTCAGCGTCTCGGCGACGCTGCGGAAATAGACGACCGCCGCGGCGCCCTCGACGCCGCGCACCGAGTCGATCTCCGTCTTGTTCCAGACCGCGCGCTCCAGCTCGCGAATCTCCGCCGCCGCGGCCTCGCAACCTCGAAGGCGATGCCGAACCGCGACAGCGGCGTAATTGTGCAGCTTTGCGGCGACGATCTCCTGCGCGAACGATAAGCGCGTGGCTTCGTCGGCGCCGCAGCGGCTCTGGGCAAGCCAGGCATCGACGTCGGGGTCAAACGGTCCGTGGACCGCTTCCAGCTCGCCGTTGCGGCGACAGAAGAAGGCCGGGACGCCCGTCAGTCCGAGCTCGAGCACGAGCGGTAGCGTGGCCCGCCGGGTGCCGATAAAGACGACGTGCGACAGCGCGCGGAGAGGATATCGTTTCGTCTCCGCGCCTTCCTTTTCGACGACGACCGCGCCTTCGTGCAAATGCAGAGAGACCGCCGGATCGGCCACATAGAGCGGGCGCCGGGCGTCCGTCCCGGCCGGCGCGCCGGTGTGAAGCAGCGGAACGACGCGGGGGAGCGCACGATGGCTCGTCGCGGCCGCAAGATCGCGCACGCGCGAGAGGTCCGCCTGAGCGAGCCATGACGAGGGAGACACGGAAATCTCGCCGTCCACGGCGTCCGGCGCGTCGGCTCGCTGCTGCTGGACGGCAACGGAGCGGCAAAAGAGATACCCGAGATAGCTGAAGCCATGGTCGGCGGATCGGATGGACGTCTTCTCTTCCTGAAGCGACAATCCGAGGCGCTCGAGCGCGGCGCGGGCCTCGTCGCGGGCACGTTCCGCCGCCGACAGATCCTTGCAGAGCACGACGAAGTCGTCTGCGTAGCGAACGAGCCGAAAATCGTCGCGGAGGAGCTCTTCGTCGAGCTCGTCGAGAAACAGATTTGCCAGCAGCGGCGAGATGACGGCGCCCTGCGGAAGACCGCGCGTCCGCTGGATCAACCTGCCTTGAAAGACGACCGGGGCGGCGATCCAGTCGCGGAGCAGATTCACGGTCGGCTCGAACGGGTAAAGCGCCTCGATTTTTGCAAAGAGACGCGCCCAATCGACAGAGTCGAAGAACGAATCGATGTCGGCGTCGAGCACCCAGCGGTAGCCGTTCGCGTACGCCCGCTCGACGGCGCGTGCGGCGCCGGCGCGGGAAAACCCTTTGCGATAGGCATACGAGCAGTCTTCCAGCAGCGTGTCGACGGCCGGGCCGATGACCTCGAGCGCAGCGCGTTGCACGGCGCGGTCGGTCAGGGTGGGGACAGCGAGTGCGCGAATCTTTTGGGCGCCTTTCGGCAGGAGCACGCCCAGAAGCGGCGCCGCTCTGTAGCTCCCGTCCGCCAATCCTCGGATGACGGTGCTGACGAGCTCCGGCTGGCGGCGCAGAAACTCCTCGGGCCCGATTCCGTCCGCGCCGCCGCCTTCGGTGCATGCGGCGACGTGCGCCGCCGCCGCGGTGAGCCGCTCCCGCTCGGCGACGCGCTCCAGAATCGTCCGCGACGGGCCGAAGGGGTCATCATGGAGCGCCGAGCCGTCGGCGATTCGATAGGCGCCGAAGCCGTAGCCGCAGCTCTTTCCGAGGTGCAGGAATTGGGCGGCGGCGAGGAAGGGCAGCCACGCCTCGCCGGGATTCTGCAGCAGAAGCCGCCCCAGCACGCCGCCGATGGCCGGCTTGGTCGTCCGCGGTACATCGACCCAAAGGAGCTGCCGAGGATCGCACGCGATTGGGGGAACCGGGGGCATGAGCCGCTCGATCTCGTCGCGATGCGGATAGCGTTCCTCGGCGAGAAAGAAGATCCGGTTCCAGAGTAACCGGAGGAAGTCGCCCGCCGGGAACTGGGCGGCATCGAAGAATGACGAGCCGTCGCCGCGTTCGGTGCGCGGAATCTCCAGGCGGAGAGGGGAGACGAAGCGAAGCTCGATCTCGTTGCGTTTGGCCAGGGCTGCGCATTCGGCATCGACATCGATCGACGGGAGGCGCTCGTGGGCTGCGGCGGTGAACCAGCGCAGCATGGGGATGCGCTCGCCCTGAAAGCCGCGGGCGCCGTACGCGGCAAGGGCGCGGCCGATGCGCTCCGCCACGTCGTCGGGTCCGGTGCCGGCAATGGTGAAGCCGATGCGATAGGCATTGCCGCACTCGAAGTCGACGCGTCCCGACTCGCAGGCGAAGGGGACGACCCGCTCCGGCAGCTCGCCGCGGCCGAGGGCCTCGGACAGAAGGCTGTGCAGCATGACCTCGTGGCG
>DATDFB010000117.1:0-21393 GCA_036522835.1 Thermoanaerobaculia bacterium
GGCGCGCGCCGCCGCCCGGCGCGATCTCCGCCGGCGGCCGCGGCGTCGGCAAGCCGCCTAGCACCTCGGGGCAGACCGAGACGATCCTCCCCTCCTCCATCCAGCGGCGCATCACCGGGTGATCGAGCTTCTTGTCGCCGCCGTCGGGGCGCACGGGCGATCCGAGGAGGCAGGCGCTGACGAGCACGCGGATCATGGATGCTTCCCGATGCGCAGCGCGCGCGTGGCCAGAAACACTTCGCGCAGGAAGAAGAGCAACGCGGCGATGAGGGCGAGCATCGCCGCGATGAACAGCCCGCCCACGATCCGGCTGATCGGCAGCTCGCTCAAGGCGCTGATGAAGAGCGAGGCTACGACGAAGCAAACCAGGAGCGCGCTCGTCGTGCCGAGGGTCATGGCGCGGTAGATCAGCTTTCCGCGGCGCGAGAGAATGCCCAGCTCTTCGTGCACCGGCGCCGGCGTCTCCTCGCCGCTCCTGTCCGCGTGCGCCTCGAGCACGCGCGCGCGGTCGACGAGCCGCGCCAGCCGGCCGGAGAGGACGCTCAGCAGCGCGGCGATGCCGGAGATCAGAAAGACCGGCGCGACGGAGAGCTGGATGACGTGCGCGATGTCGGCGATGGGGCTGCTCATGGCGCGCTGTGCCCCTCGCAGTGCAGCACGCCGAGGTAGGCGCTCCAGGGGCCGACCGCGCCGCGGAGCTGGTGGGCCATCACGCGCGAGATCTGGTGCAGATGCGTCAGATCGTGCGCCGCCCACGTGGCCAGCAGTTGCGCGAGCGTCACGACGCCGAGCGCGGGGTGGCGGCCGCGGCGCTCGAGATCGTCCTCGCTCAAGCCGAGCGCGCGCAGGGCGGTCAGGTTCTCCGCGCGCAGATCGCGGAATTCGTCGAGGAGGAGCGGCAAGGGGGCCGGACGCGCGCGTTGAAAGCCGAGCCGGTCGAAGGACTCGAACGGCTGCGCGTCGCCGCATTCGAGAATCATCCGCGCGCGCGGCATCCAGTCGGTGCGCTCGCCGTGAATGAGATGCCCGACCACGCCGGCCGCGCTCCAAGTCCCGTCGCCTTCGTCGCGCAGCGTCCAGGCGTCGGGGAGATCGCGCAGCAGCGCATCGAGCGCGGCGGGCGTGCGCGCCAGGAGCGCCGTGGTCTCGTCGAGGAGCCTCACCCCTTCCGCTCCTGCTTGGCGGCGTACATGCGCGCGTCGGCCAGGCGCAGCAGCGCCTCCGCGCTCGCGGCGTCGTCGGGAAAGAGGGCCACGCCGGCGGAGACGGAGACGTGAATCGGGCCGTCGGCGCCGTCGATCGGCTCGCCGATGCGCTCGACCAAACGCTGCGACGTGCCTACGGCCTCGGCGCGCGAGCCGACGCCCTCGAGCAGCACCACGAACTCGTCGCCGCCGAAGCGCGCGGCCACGTCGCCGTCGCGCACGCACGCGGCCACGCGGCGGGCGATGGCCTGCAGCACGGCGTCGCCGATGGCGTGGCCTCGGCGGTCGTTGATCTCCTTGAAGTCGTCGACGTCGAGGAAGACGAGGGCGAAGGGCTTGCGGCGCGCGATCTTCGCGTCGACGGCCGAGGCCAGATGCTCGCGGTTGGCCAAGCCGGTGAGGACATCGTGCAGCGCGCGGCGGGCGATTCCTTCGTGCTCGCGCGCCCGGTGCATGCTCGCGGAGATGATGCCGACGAGGAGGCGCAGCACGTCGGCCGCCGTGTCGTCGAAGGCGTGCCCGCGCGAGGAATAGACCTTCAGCGCGCCCAGCGCCGTGCCGCGATAGCGCAGCGGCGTGACGAGCATCGAGCGCGCGCCGACCCGGCGGCAAGCCTCGCGGTCGACGCGGTCGTCGGCCTCGCTGTCGTCGCAGCGCAGCGTCTGATCGAGCCGCACGCACAGCCCGCTCAAGCTGTTCGCGGCGGCGAGCCGCAGGCCGACGTGATCCGCCGCCGCGCCAAAGCCGGCGCGATAGACCATGTCATCGCCGTCGTGCAGCTCCACGACCGCGGCGTCGGCGACGGTGAGCCGCGCGGCCGCCGCGGCGACGACGTTCATCACCCGATCGAGCGCCGGATCGGCCTCGGCGATCTCCTGCTGCACGGCAATCACCGCCAGGAGCGTCTCCTGCGGCAGCGAGCTGGTCATGGTCGGATCGGCAACAGAATAGCTCAACGGTTCAGGGCCCGCTCGTTGATCCAGTGAAAGCCGCGCGACGTCAGGAGAAACCGCTTCTCCTCGAGCCGGCAGACGGCGTGCAGCGCGTGGCCGCCCACCGTCCCGTCGAGCTGCAGCGTCGACGGCTCCGGCCGCGCGTACGTCAGGCGGAAGACGTCCTGCGGATCGAAGCGATTGACGAAGTCGATCGTCTTTTTCTTCTCGTCGAGCTTCGTCCGGTAGAGATTGCGCTCGTCGCTCATGAGAAAGATCGACGATCGCCCCTGGAAGTCGAAGACCACCCGCCGCCAGCGCGCCGCGTCGGTGACGAGCGGCGGGCGCGCCACGCCGTCGACGTCGAGCACGTCGACGTTCCAGATCCCGCGCAGCGGCGAGCGTTTGTCGACGCTGATCGTCTCGCGATAGAACGTCAGCGTCTCGCTCGAGCCGGTGTAGACGAAGAGAGCGACGAGCAGCGAGCCGAGAAGGAGCGAGCCGGCGTGCGCCCAGCGCTTCTCGAAGAGCGGCTCGGGCGAACGGCGCAGGAAGAAGTCCGCCAATTTGCGGGCATCGGGCGCGGCCAGGAACACCGCCATCAATAAAAGGTGCGACGAGTAGGTCTTGATCGAGGCGTCGAAGAAGAGGTTGAGGGCGACGACGTTGCTCATCACGCCGATGGTCACGAGCGCCCCTAGAAGCGTGGTGGCCGGAAGGACCAGCAGCAAGGCCGCCAGGAGCTCGGCGCCGCCGGCGAAGATCTCGTAGGCCGGCGAGGCGCCCATGAACGTCCAGAGGAATCCCATCGGCGACGACGAGCCGTACGTCTGCACGAGCCGGTCGAGCGACGGCGGCGGAAACTGCGCGGGAATGACTTTCTGGATGCCGTACGAGAACATGGCCGAGGCGACGTAGAAGCGCAGAAAGGTGTGCACGTAACGATGCACGCGGGCGTCGTTCGTACGGCCGCGGTCGAGCGCGCTCCAGATCAGCGTGGCCATGGCGGCGATGGCCATGAAGCAGAGGATCTCCAGGTAATGAAAGGTCATGTCGCTGCTTCCGGCCGTGCCCGTGACGATCGGGCGGCTCACGAAGGGCTTGGCCAGGCGCGGCACGATCGCCCCCCACAGCCGAACCCACTGCGCGTCGATCTGCGGCCCGGCGCCGGGGATGTAGTCGAACGGAAACGGCAGCGCGTAGAGAACGAAGTAGATGGAGAGGAAGCGGAAACCGATGCGCTTCCAAAGCGGCCAGCGGATCGCGGCGTCGAGCATGATGTTCTCCCTCTGACGTACAGTGTCACACGCAATGAACGACATCGTCGAGCGCCGACTCCGCTACATCGAGCGCCAGAAACAGCTAGGGCACGGCGTCGACGTCCGCTTCGATGGGCTGACGCCGCGCGGCTCGGGACCGCCGAATCGCCACGGCATGCCGGCGGTGCCAACCGGGCAGCGCGTGGTTCAAAACTGGCCTGTCCTCGATCTTGGCGACGTGCCGAACGTCGCCCTCGACGAGTGGAGGCTCGAGATCGCTGGCCTCGTCGAGAATCCGATGACGCTGACGTGGGAGGACTTCCTGGCCCTGCCGCAGGTCGACGACGTCAGCGACTTTCACTGCGTGACGACGTGGAGCCGCCTCGACAATCACTGGCGCGGCGTGAAGTTCCGGACGCTGGCGGAGCTGGCGGTGCCGAAAGAGAATGCGTCGTGGGTGTTGTGTACCGGGTACGACCGCGATTTCCAGTCGGGCGAGCCGTACACGACGAACCTGCCGCTGGCGCGCGCCGTCGACGACGACGTCCTCCTCGTGCACACGTGGGAAGGGCAGCCGCTGCCGCGCGAGCACGGCGGGCCGTGCCGCATGATCACGCCGCGGCTGTACGCGTGGAAGGGGACGAAGTGGATCCGCAAGATCGAGCTCCTCGACCGCAACCGCCGTGGGTTCTGGGAGCGCCGGGGATACTCGGATACGGCGGAGCCGTGGTTCGATGACCGCTATTCGACGCGGTAAGAGCGCGCCGCGTGATGCCGGGAATGCCTCTCCGCGAACGCGTGTAGGAGCACACGCATGCAGCCCCTGCGCATCATCACCTACTTGTCGCCCAGCATCCCGGC
Organism: Thermoanaerobaculia bacterium; assembly: GCA_036522835.1. GTDB lineage: Bacteria > Acidobacteriota > Thermoanaerobaculia > Gp7-AA8 > Gp7-AA8 > DATDFB01. Next base: position 4,258 of record DATDFB010000117.1, read on the forward strand.
CGAGCTCTACGCGCTGATCGCCGGCGACCTCGGCGAGCAATGCGGCGTGGCCGCGGAGCTGGTGTTCGAGACGACCATCTCCGGCCCGCTCGACGGCGACGACGATCTCTTCACCCGCGGCGCCGCGGACGTCGGCTTCCTCTGCGCGCCGTCGTTCCGCTGGCTCAACGCGACGCGGCGCGCCGTCGAGCTTCTGCCGTTGCCGGTGCCGAGCGATCCGCGGTCCGAGGGGCGGCCGGTCTACTTCGCCGATGTCGTCGTGCGCGCCGACTCGCCCGCGCGGACGTTTGCGGAGCTCGCCGGCGCGCGCTGGTCGTTCAACGACCGCAACTCCAAGAGCGGCTGGTTCTCGATGCTCGAGCGCATCGCCCCGCGCGCGCCCGCGGAGTTCTTCGGCGAGCTCGTGGCCTCCGGATCGCATCTGCGATCGCTGGAGCTCGTCGCGGAAGGCGTAGCCGACGCCGCGGCCATCGACTCGAACGCTCTCCGCGCCAACGCCCCCGAGTCGCTGCGCGTGCTCGAGTCGTGGGGACCGTTCCCGATCCAGCCCGCGGTCATCCGCGCCGGCCACCCGGCCCGGGAGCGCGTGGCCGGCGCTCTCTTGACGATCCACGAGCGCCACGGCGCCGCGCTGGCAACGCACGGCGTCAGCCGCTTCGTCGCCGGCGACGAGCGCGTTTACGCCTGAGGCTCGTCAGGCCGGCTGCAGCGCCTGCCGCTGCCGCGCCGCCAGCGCCAGATCCACCGTCGAGATCAAATCGTCGTCGACCTCCAGCGGCGTCAGCGCGATTGCCGACGGCGCGGCGCGGCGCACGGCCTGCACCGAGGGCGTGATCGCGACCGTGAGCACGCTCCCCTCGCCGTAGCGCGCGTCGAGCTTGCGCACGAACTGGATCGCCGCCAGCACCGGCAGCTCCACCACCACGCCGTCGACGTGCGGCGCGCCGGCCAGCGGCTCCGCGTGCGCGTCGTCGTCCACCTTGCTGACGATGTAGCCGGCCGCGCGAAGCAGGGCCGCGGCGCGCGATGCGCCGGCCTCACTGCGCCACAACAGATGCGGTGCGAGATGCATCGGAGTCCTCCACGTTGCGAACGGCGCGGCGATGATCAATCCACGACTCGATGCGGGCGATGATGTCGGCCGGCTCCTGCGTCTTCGACAGAAACCCATCGGCGCCGAGCTCCTCGGCGCGCTTGGCCAGCTCGTGCGGGGCGCAGCCGGAGAAGAGCACCAGCGGCGCGTCGCTGCCCAGCCGCCTCCGCCCCATCGCGAACACCGCCGACCCCGGGAGCGCCGGCATGCTGAGGTCGAGCAGGATCACGTCGGGATCGATCTTCCGCACCACCAGCGGCAGCGTGATGATCGACTCGTGGATCTCCACCTCGATCCCTTCCTCGCGCAGCAGGAACGCCAGCCCTTCCAGGAGCTCGCTCTCGTCGTCGACGATCAGCACCCTTCCGCGCGTCATGGCCGCTCCTTCACGCGCTGGACGAGCGCGGCCAGCGACGCCGGAGCCAGCGGCTTGATCACGTAGTCGTCGATGCCGTACTTGAGCCGCGCTTCGTTCTGATAGCGGATGTTCTTGTAGATCGCCGTCATGATGACGATGTGCGGCCGGTAGCCGCTGTCGATCCGGCGGATGAAGCGCGCCACCTCGAAGCCGTGCAGTTCCGGCAGCAGGCCGTCGAGGAGGATGAGCTCCGGACGCTCCGCGGCGGCGAGGCGGATCGCTTCGTAGCCGCCGCTCGCGGTGAGCGGGACGATGCCGAGCGCGTCGAGCTGCTCGATGAGCGCCCAACGCTGTTTCTTTTCATCCTCGGCGATCAAAACGCTCGGCGGCGGACCGGCGAGCGCGGGGGAAAAACGCGCACTGTCGACAGCAAGGGCAAGGCTCATGAGCGGGGACTCCCGATTTTGATTTGGATGCGAGCCAGTCCCAGTCCAAGAGCCTTGCCATTTTCTAAGTTATTGTCATTGCGGTGGATGTCAATTCGAGCACTCCGCGGGTCCGTACGCGATTCGAACATCCGTCCAGAATCCGCACTCACGCCGCCGCGGTCACGCTCTCGATGGCCACCAAAAGATCGTCGAGCTCGTACGGCTTCATCAGCGAGAGCACGCGCACCTTCTCCGCGGAGAGATTCGGTTCGACGTGTCCGGTCGACAGCACGACCGGGAGATCTTTGTGCTCCTCGCGCAGCAGCGGCACGAGGTCGACGCCGCTGCCGTCCGGAAGGTTGACGTCGATGATCGCCACCTCCGGCTGCATCCGCCGCGCCGCGTCGCACGCCTCCGCACCGGCGCGCACCCATGTCGTTTCGTAGCCTTCCGATTGCAGCAGCGCTTCGAGCCCCATTCCGACCGAGGCATCGTCCTCGACGAGGAGGACGCGCTTGATGCCGTTCTTGCCGCGCACGAGCGACTCGATCGCCGGCGAGGCGATCTCCGCCGCCGGCACGACGAGGTGGAACGCCGCGCCGCCCTCCGGCCGGTTCTCCGCGGTGATCGAGCCTCCCTGCCCTTCCATCAGCCGGCGCGCGATGGCCAGGCCGAGGCCCGTGCCGTTGCGCTTGGTGGTGAAGAGCGGCTCGAAGACGCGCTCGACGTTGTGCTCGGGAATGCCGGGACCGTCGTCGCAGACGGAGATGCGCACGGTTTGCCCTTCGCTCTCCACGGCGACGTGAATCGTGCCGTTGCCGGCGAGCGCTTCGCGCGCGTTGTAGACGAGGTTGGTGATGACCTGCTCCAGTTGCTCGCGGTCGCCGCGGACGAAGCGCACGCCGGGATCGATGGCGCTGGTGAGGGCGATGCCGGTCGGCAGCGCCGCCGTCATCTGGCCGAGGAGCGACGGCAGCCACACCTGCACGTCGATGGCGAAGAGCTGCGGCTCCTTCGGATTGGCGAAGCGGAGGATCTCCTGCGAGGCCCGTTTGCCACGCGCCACTGCGCGCGTGATGTGGCCCAGGGCCGCGCTGATCGGCGGCGTCGGCGTCATCTTGCGGCCGATGACCTCGACGAAGGGCTGGATGCCCATGAGCACGTTGTTGAACTCGTGCGCGAGCGACGCCGCGACCTGGCCGAGGCTGCTCATCCGCTTCGCGTCCTCGAGCTTGCGCGCGATCGTGCGCTGCTCGGTGACGTCGCGAGCCATGCCGATCGAGCCGGCCAGGAGGCCGTCGATGTAGCGCGGCTGCGACGACACTTCGACCGTGACCATCGCGCCCGAGCGCGCTCGGACGGTGTACTCGCGGATCGGCCCGATCTGATCGGTCAGGCTTCGGACAAAGAGATCCGCGAATGGACGGCCGATCCACTCCTCGATGCGGTGGCCGGTGACGCGCTCGAAGCTGCGGCTGAGCGAGACGAAGCGCCCGTCGCGGTCGATCGTGTAGAGAATCTCCGTGACGTCCTCAACGAGCGCGCGATAGCGCTGCTCGGAGGCTTCCAGGGCCTGCCGCGCGCGCACGCTCTCGCTGATGTCGGCCGCGGTGCCGATGACGATCTTCTCCCCTTCCATCGTCACTTCGTTCTGGTAGAAGGCCACGTGGAGGACGACGCCGTCCTTGCGCCGGATGCGCGCCACTTTCGGGCGGCCGTCGAAGACCGACTGCGGATCCTCGTCGTGCAGGAGCGTGGCGATGTCCATCGACATCAGCTCGGCCACGGTGTAGCCGAGCATCTTCGCGCCGGTGTCGTTGATGTAGGTGAGCGCGCCGTTGGCGATCATGTAGACGGCCACGACGGATTGCTCGACGATCCAGCGGAACTTGGCCTCGGCCGAGGCGCGCATGCGCTCGGAATCGCGCAGCGACGTGACGTCGAGAATCGCCCCGATCATCCGCCGCTCTCCGTTCGCCGACTTCACGTTGTGCCCGCGCTCCATGACGAAGCGGTAGGCGCCGTCGGCGTGGCGGAGACGGTATTCGTGCCACCAGTTCGGCGTGGCCTCCTCGATGGCGCGCATGGCCACGGCGCGCGCGGCCTCGCGGTCGTCGGGATGGACGCGCGCCAGCCACTCCTCGAAGAACGTGGCCGGCCCGCTCAGCACGTTGAGCATGTCGCGATAGGCGGCGTTGGTCCAAAGCTCGTTCCGCTCCGGCGACCACTCCCAGATGGCTTCGTGCGTTCCGGCGGCCAGGAGCTGCAGCCGCGCCTCGCGCGCCTGCAACTCCTCCTCGGCCCGCACGCGGTCGGTCACGTCGCGGGCGATGATCTGCACGGCGTCGCGGTTGCCGTAGCGGAGCGGCAGCGCCGCCGCCTCGATGTCGATGCGCGAGCCGTCGATGCGCACGTACTTCTGGCGGAGGTACGGGACGCTCTCGCCCGCGCCGAGCAGTTGCAGGCGCTCGCGAATGGCGTCGTGATACGCCTCGTCGACAAACGCCAGCGCCGATTGGCCGACGATCTCCGCCTCGCTCTTCGCGCCGAGGAGCTGGAGGAAGGCCTGATTGACGTAGACGAACGCGCCGTCGACGTGAACGCCGATGCAGTCGGGAGAGAGCTCGACCATGCGCCGGAAGTTCTCGCGGTTCTCGATCGAGGCCGCCTCCGCCTCCCGCTCGCGGGTGATGTCGATCATGACGCCGAAGAGCTCCTCCGGCTCGCCGTCGACGCAGTGGACGTTGACGTAGTCGCGCAGCCAGACGATGCGTCCGTCCGCCGCGATCATGCGGTAGACGAGCTCGTGGTCGCGCGCCGCCACGGTCTCGGTGTGGCACTGCAGCGCGACGTGACGATCGTCCGGATGAAGGCGCTGCGTCCAGAAGTCCGGCTCCTCCAGCCACTGCGCAGTCGGATACCCGAGGAGCTTCTCCGCGGCGGGGTTGACGTAGGTGAAGCGGAATGTTTTGGCGGAGGCGGACCAGGCGATGGCGGAGAGAGCGTTGAGCAGACGGGAGCGGCGGTCATCCTGGCAAGGCTGCATGCATTACACCTCGATTTCGTTATGGACGCTGCACCTAATGCCGATCGATCGGCGCGAATTCTTGGCCGAGTTCGCTCTGACGAATTTTTATTGTCACAACGAAATAACTATCTCCGCGAAGCGTTTTTTCCGCGCATCCATCGTCAACTAGGAGGAGATCAGCACATGCCGTATGTCGCTTTGGAGTGGGACCACAAAATCGGGAAGCCGATGATCAAATGGCTCGTGGTGCGCTGCGCCAGCGTGGGGACGAAGTTCGGCGGACCCCAGGCGTTTCCGCCGCGGCGCGACGTCGCGTACTTCGTCGACGAGCGCACGGCCGAGCGCGATGCGAAGGCGTTCGCCGAGTACAAGATGAGCGGCGAGACCTCGTCCGAGCTCCCGGCGGCGTACAGCAACCGTCACGCGGCGTTCGGCTGGGATCACAACATCCACAACCCGCTGATCCAGTGGGCGGTGCTGGAGTGGAACGGCGAGAACCCGGCGGGCGCGAGCGTGCGCAACGACGTGGCCTACTTCCTCGATCCCGAGACCGCCGAGGCCGACGCGAAGGCGTTCCGGGAGATCCGCGACGAGCTGCTCGCGGAAGAACTGAAAGCCGCGTAGCTGTGGAGTGCGCCGGCCATGCCGGCGCTGTCACAGCGGCGGCATGGCCGCCGCACTCCAGATCCTGAGACGGCCGAGGCCGACGCGAAGACGTTCCGGGAGATCCGCGACGAGCTGCTGGCCGAAGAGCTGAAAGCCGCGTAGCTGTGGAGTGCGCCGGCCATGCCGGCGCTGTCACAGCGGCGGCATGGCCGCCGCACTCCAGAGTCGATAGAGTTGCACGATGCGCGCGGCTCTGCGCATCGTGCAACTCGGCGCGATCGCCATCGTCGTCGCGGTGACGACGTTCTTCGCCTTCGAGCTCGACCGCTTCTTCGTGCCGAAGGAGCTGGTGCTGCACGTCATCGCCGTGCTCGCGGCGCTCTTCGCGCTGCGCACGCTGCGCGAGGCGACGGCGACGAACATCGACCGCCTCCTCGCCGGCTACGTCGCCCTCGGCGCGCTCTCGGCGATCTTCGCCACGAACCGCTGGCTCGGCATGCGCGCGCTGGCCATCAGCGCCTCGAGCGTGCTGCTCTTTTGGGTGGCGCGGCGGCTGCGCGACGCCGGGCTGGCGCGGCCGCTCGTCGTCACCCTGGCCATCGCCGTCGTGCTCGTCGCCCTCACGTCGCTGTTGCAGACGTACGGCCTGGAGACGACGCTCTTCTCCGAGAACCGCAGCCCCGGCGGCACGCTCGGCAACCGCAACTTCGTCGCGCACGTGGCGGCGTTCGGACTGCCGCTGGTGCTCTTTGCTGCGATTTCCGCGCAGCGGCGGTTCCTGCTCGGCGCCACGGGCGCGGCGCTCGCCGCCGCCTCACTCGTGCTGACGCGCTCGCGCGCGGCGTGGCTGGCCTTCGCCGCCGTCGCCTTCATTTTTCTCGTCGCCATCGTCGCCTCGCCGGCGCTGCGCCGCGACGGCCGCACGTGGCGGCGCCTCTTCGCCGTCGTCGCGCTTGCCGCAGTCGCCGCCGCCGCGGCGATCTACCTTCCGAACACGCTGCACTGGCGCAGCCGCAATCCCTATCTCGAATCGCTGCACCACGCCGCCGACTACGAGAGCGGCAGCGGGCACGGGCGTCTCGTGCAGTACGGCCAGACGCTGCACATGACGCTGCGCCACCCGCTCCTAGGGGTCGGCCCCGGCAACTGGGGGGTGGCGTATCCGGAGCACGCGGCGCGGCACGATCCGTCGTTGAGCGACGGCGATCCCGGCATGACCACGAATCCGTGGCCGAGCAGCGACTGGTTCGCCTGGCTTTCCGAGCGCGGCCCGCTCGCGGTCGCGCTGCTCGCGCTCGCGTTCCTCGGCATCGCCGCAAGCGGCCTCCGCCAGCTCCGCGGCGCGATCGACGCGAACGATGCCCTCGCCGCCGCCGCCCTTCTCGCCACCGTCGCCGGCGCGTGCATCACCGGCCTCTTCGACGCAGTGCTCCTCCTCGCCCTTCCGGCCTTCCTCGTCTGGACCGCGCTCGGCGCGCTGGCCGCCCCTCCCCCCACCCACCGCCCGCTCCCCACCCTGGCGATCGTGGCAATCATCGCGATTGCCGCGCTCGGCGCCGCGCGCAGCGGAGCGCAGCTCGCGGCGATGCAGATCTTCGTCGCGCACGGCGACCGCGCCTCCCTCACGCACGCCGCGCAGATCGACCCCGGCAACTACCGCCTCCGCCTCCGCCTGGCGCGGATGGGCGGGCGGGCCCGCTGCGAGCACGCGCGCGCCGCGCGGGAGCTCTATCCCACGGCGGGGGCGGCGGCGCAGGTCAGTCGCGGGTGCCGGTGATTTCTGTTAGATTCCCCGGCCAATCAATGGAACAGTGGTTGAACCTGGCCTTTCGCTGGGCCCATGTCTTCGCCGCGATCATGTGGGTCGGGCAGACCTATTTCTTCACCTGGCTCGACCATACCTTCAGCAAAGAGTCGCAGGTGTGGATGGTCCACAGCGGCGGCTTCTACATCGTCGACAAGCAGAAGCGGCCGGAGCTGCGCCAGCAGACGCTGCACTGGTTCAAGTGGGAGGCGGCGTTCACTTTCATCTTCGGATTCCTCCTCTTGATCCTCGTCTACTACCACGGCGGTCTCATGGTTGACGACGGCGTGATGAAGCTGACGGTCGCGCAGGCGGTGGGGATCAGCGTGGCCATGTTCGTCGCCGGCTGGTTCGTCTACGACTGGTTGTGGATCTCGCCGCTGGCGAAGAACGAGCCGGTCGCGGTCGTGATCTCCTATCTCCTCATCGTGGCCACGAGCTACGCCTCGGTGCACATCTTCGCCTCGCGCGCCGCGTTCATGCAGGTGGGAGCGATGCTCGGCGCCTACATGGCCCTCAACGTCTGGGTGCGCATCATCCCCGCGCAGCGGCAGCTCATCGACGCCGTCACGAACGGCCGCGAGCCCGACATGCGCCTCGCGGAGCGCGCCAAGCATCGCTCGAAACAGAACACGTTCATCGTTCTGCCGGTCGTTTTTCTCATGCTCAGCAATCACTTCTACGGAGTATTGGCGCCCAGTTACAACTGGGCGATCCTCTCCGCCCTCGTGCTCGTCGGCTGGGGCGTGGCGAAGGTGATCCGCACGCGATGAGCCTGCAGGAGGCGCTCGCCACTCTCGCCAAGCGCTACCCCGGTGAATCGGGCGCGCGCCAGCCTGTGCACACGGTGTACGGCGGCGCGCAGTTGTTCAAGTCCGACACGACCGTCAAGCTCGGCGCCTTGGGACTCCGCGCACTCAACGAGCACGGCGGCAACCCCGCCGAGTTCGCGCGCGCCATCGGCGTCAGCGAGGTACTGGCCGACACGATCTACGCGCGCGTGGTCGACAAGCTGAAGCGCGAGCCGGTCGAAGACTTCCGCATCGACTTCGAGGACGGCTACGGCAACCGCCCCGACGACGAGGAAGACGGGCACGCCGCCGCCGCGGCGCGCGAAGTAGCGGCGGGGATGAAGAACGGCACGCTGCCGCCGTTCCTCGGCATTCGCATCAAGACGTTCTCTCAGGAGCTGATGCCGCGCGCCGTGCGGACGATGGAGATCTTCCTCACGACGCTGATCGAGACCGCCGGCGCGCTGCCGCCGTGGTTCGTCGTGACGCTGCCGAAGATCCAGCTCGTCGAGCAGGTGGCCGCGCTCGCCGACATCTTCGACGCGCTCGAGCCGAAGCTCGGCCTCCCCTGCGGCGCGCTGAAGATGGAGTTCATGATCGAGACGACGCAGGTGATCGCGATCCTGCAAGAGCTCCCCGGCGCCGCGCGCGGCCGCGCGGTCGCCGCGCACTTCGGCACGTACGACTACACGGCGAGCTGCAACATCACCGCCGCGCACCAGCGGATGGACCACCCGGCGTGCGATCACGCGCGGCACGCCATGCAGGTCGCGTACGCCGGCACGGGGCTCTGGCTCTGCGACGGCGCGACGAACATCATGCCGATCGGCGACCGCGCCACGATTCACGCCGCGTGGCGGCTGCACGTCGACCACATCCGCCACTCGCTCGTCAATGCCTACTATCAAGGTTGGGACTTGAATCCCGCGCAGCTCCCGACGCGCTACGCCGCGGTCTACAGCTTTTTCCTCGAAGGCCTCGCCACGGCCACGGACCGCCTGCGCAACTTCATCCAGAAAGCCGGCCAGGCCACGCTCGTCGGCGACGTCTTCGACGACGCCGCGACCGGCCAGGGGCTCTTGAATTACTTCTTGAGAGCGCTCAACTGCGGCGCGATCACGGAGGAGGAGGCGCTGGCAACGGGGCTGACGCTCGAGGAGCTGCGCAGCCGCTCGTTCGTGAAGATTCTGAAGGGGCGGCGGGGGAAGTAGCTTACGGATACACTTTCCGTCAGATGCCCGAGAATATCGTGGGACGCGGCAGACATTCGCGTCGATGCCGTTCTGAGGCCATTCACAATGAGCGCACCGTCCATGTCCCTCTATGAAATCCGCCTGGCGGGATGGCGAGCGCTTACAGAGCGCCTCGGCCCCGCCGGCGCAATGCGCTTCATGATGCAGTACGACCCCGGCGACGGCGATTACACCCGCGAGCGGCATCAGATTCTCGAGAACCTGACCTTCGACGAGATCCGCAACGCCCTCAACTCCCCCGGTCCGTCGAATACCCGAAAGGACTGAGCAGCAGCGTGGTAACGCTGCCCGGGTGTCTCACCACGAACTCGATCGTCACCACGGCACAGTGGCATGACTCATAGCCATGAGTCGAATATACTTCTTGCGTGACTAAGCGTTTACAAGTCCTTCTCGACGACAGCGAGTGGCGCGACCTGAAACGCTCCGCTCGCGCAGAGAAAACGACCGTCGCTGAGTGGGTCCGCCGCGCCATCCGTCACGCGCGGAGGAACACCTCCTCGGAGGATATCGAGCGGAAACTGGCCGCAATCAGAGCGGCGGCATCTCACAGATTTCCGGCCCCCGATATCACGCAGATGAACGAAGAGATCGAGCAGGGCTATCAGGACGCCGGTGATTCTCGTTGATACAAACGTGCCGATGTACCTGGTCGGCAACGATGACAGGCTCAAAGATCGCGCCGCGCGTTTGCTCGACCAGGCAGTCCACAACCGCGATCGTCTCGTGACCGATGCTGAAGTTTTCCAGGAGATTCTGCATCGGTATGCGGCGATCGACAGGCGCGAAGCGATTCAGCCGGCGTTCGACCTCCTGCACACGATCGCCGACGAGATATTTCCGATCACCGTTTCCGCCATCGAGTCGGCCAAAACTCTGGTGCTTGGCTACCATAGGTTGTCGGCGCGCGATGCCCTTCACGCGGCCGTGATGCAGGAGCACAGCATCGAATGGATCATGAGCTTCGATCGTGGCTTTGACGACATTCCCGGTCTGCGGCGGCTCGCAAACTGACCTCAACTCCCCCGGTACGTCGAATACCCGAAAGGACTGAGCAGCAGCGGCACGTGGTAGTGCTGATCGGGGTCCCGCACCACGAACTCGATCGTCACCACGGGGAAGAAGCCGTCGGGGTTGTACGCGCCGGTATCAAAAATCAGGCGATACGTGCCGGCGTCGATCGACGGCAGCGTACGCAGGCGGCCATCCTCGTCGGTCACGCCGCGGCCGATGCCGCGCCAGCCGGCGCCGTCGCGGACTTCGAGGCGCAGAGGAACTCCGGCGGCCGGAACGCCGCGCGCGGTGTCGAGAACGTGGGTGCTGAGTGTGCTCATCCGACGAGCCTCATCAATCGCAATCGCGTGATTTTGAGCTGCTCCTCGCCGGCGATGCGCAGCTCCGTCTCCGCGTCGTTCGCCATGCGCGCCTGCGCCAGCGCCAGCATCTCCTCGGCGCTGCGGCCGGTCGCGCAGACGATGTACGTGTGATCGAAGCGCTCCTCGTACTGGCGATTGATCGACTCCAGCGCCAGCAGCGTCTCCGCCGAGGCCGATGCCGCGCGCGACTGCTCCTCGGCCGACCAGCCCGAGGCCTTCTTCGCGCCGATGCGCGGATGCGCGGCGAAGGCCTCGCGCCACTGCGCGGCGTCGGAGCTCCACCAGGCGTCGTCGGCGGCGCCGAGCAGCGCGTCCCACGACGCGAACGGCCGCGCCGCCGCCATCTTCCTCACCCACTCCGTCGACGCGCACGTGCTGCGCAGCGCGTCGTCGGCATTCGCCAGCGAATTGATGTGCCGCACCACCGCCGCCTGACGTCCCGCCTCCGTTGCCAACGCGTGCACGCGCAGCCGGCTCACGCCGCCGTCCGGAAACACGTTGAGGCGAAGTTGCCGCAGCGCTCCGCAATGGAAATCGAGGAACATGTGCCGCGTGTGCGCCTGCAGCTTCGTCCGTGGCAACACCTCGAACCACTCATCCGTCGGGCATCCTTCGATCGACGCCGTGTCCGGATAGTTCCCCTTGAAGTGATTCGTGTCGATCTCGATCCGCCGCACCACCGCCTCGGCCGCGAGCTGCACAATCACCCAGTCGTGTCCCGGCCCGCGCCGCCGCCGCGTCTCCCAGCCGTCGCTCATGTTGTGCGCGCGGCCGGGCATGATCAGGTTGTGCTTCGGGCCGAAGAACATGTCGCTGCACGACAGCACGTCGCCGCCGTTCTCCGCCGCGGCGAGGTCCTGCTCGGTCGAGAGCCCGCCGTGGCGGCGCCAGTCGGGCACGACCTCGCCGTGCACGCGCAGCCGGGCCACGCCGCCGTCGGGATAGATGTGAAAGCGCAGATGCGTGAACGCGTACGGCGAGTCGACGGCGAAGAGATTCTCCGAGTCGCCCTGCAGCGCGGACCTCGGCAGGATCTCCATCCAGTCCGTCAGCTCATCCGCCGGCGTCTCCGGCTTCGCGTCGCACGCCTCGATCGAGCAGTGCGACGGATAGTTGCCGCGAAAAAAGCTCGTGTCGACGACGACGCCGCGCACGATGCCGCGCGCGCCCAGCCGGACAATCGCGAAGTCATGCCCCGGCGTCCGCTTGCGGCGGCTCTCCCACCCATCCATCCACTTGCCGCGGTCGGTGTACTCGTGCTCCTTCCACACCGCCTTGTGCGGCCTGAGCAGGTTCTCCTTCTCCGCGAAATAGTCGTCGGTCGCGTAGAGCACGGAGCCGCCGAGGCGCTCCGAAGCGAGGTCGAGCGCGTCGCGAAAATCGGTCATCGTCGAATCCACTCTCCCACGGGGTCGCCGATTGCGCGGCCATCCTCCCACACCTTCCGCCCGCGCAGATACGTCGTTTTCACGACGCCGTGCAGCGTGCGGCCGAGGTACGGCGTCACTTTGTGGCGGTGCTCGACGATGCCGGGCGTCACGACGAAGACCGCGTCCGGATCCCACACCACGACGTCGGCGTCGTAGCCGGGCGCGAGGCGGCCTTTGCGCGCGTCGAGGCCCGCGAGCTCGGCCGGGCCTCGGGTCATGCGCCGCGCGATCTCCGCGAGCGGCACGCCGCGCCGCTTCGCTTCGGTCCAGACGATCGGCAGCGCGAACTGCAGCGAGGCGATGCCGCCCCAGGCGTGCTCGATGTCGGGCGCGCGTTTCAGCTCGGGAAGACACGGCGAGTGATCGCTGACGATGGCCACGAGCTCGTCGAGTCCGCGCCAGAGCCGCTCGCGGTTGGCGTGCTCGCGGATCGGCGGCGCGCACTTGAACTCGGTCGCGCCCTCGGGAATGGTTTCCGCGTCGAAGAAAAGGTAATGCGGCGTGGTCTCGGCCGTCACGTTTTCCGCCTCGGCGATGATTTCGAGCGCGCGCGCCGACGAGAGGTGGACGATGTGCGCGCGCGCGCCGCTCCGCCGCGCGACTTCGGCCACGAGCGCGATGGCTTCGTCTTCCGCCGCCGGCGGACGCGAGGCGAGATAGCGCCGGTAGGAGCTGACGTCGCCGAAGAGCGACTTGCGCGCGGCGTCAATCGGCCCCGGCAATTCCGCATGCACGATGAGCGGCGCGTGGAGCGTCGCCAGCGCGCTCATCGCCACGGAGAGTCCGTCGGCATCGAGGTGGCCGAACTCCGGCACGCCGGAGTCGACGAGGAAGCATTTGAAACCAACCACGCCTTCGTCGAGCATCGCCGCGAAGCTCGCGGCGTTCCCCGGCACGGCGCCGCCCCACAGCGCCACGTCGACGCGGCACTTCGCGCGCAGCGCCGCCACCTTTGCGCGCACGGCCTCCACCGTGGTCACCGGCGGGAGCGAGTTCAGCGGCATGTCGACGATCGTCGTCACCCCGCCCGCCGCCGCCGCGCGCGTGGCCGTCTCGAATCCCTCCCACTCCGTCCGGCCCGGCTCGTTGACGTGTACGTGCGAGTCGACGAGACCTGCCATGATGGTGAGCTCGCCGTAGTCGGCGACGTTTCCGCCGCCGTCGACGTCGTCGTAATCGGAAATCCGCTCGATGCGTCCGTCTTTGATGTGGAGCGCTGCAGGACCGCTTCCCGTGTCTCTCAATACATGCAGGCTTCGCAGGATCACGCGCCGATTGTGGCGCGAGACCGGCGCGGCCGACAACCGGAGGAGGGCAAAGTGAAGTACTACTACGGCAAGGACAAGTGCGACGAGTGGCGGTGGCAATTGCAGACGGACAATCAGAAGACGATCGCCGTCAGCCCGAAGGGGTACAACCACGAGCGCGACTGCGTCGCGGCCATCGAGCGCGTGAAAGCGACGCAAGACGCCGCGGTGGTGAAGCTCGACCGGCTCGTGTGACCGCGGAGGCGGGTCACTCGATCGCGTCGAGCGCGGCGGCGATCTCCTCGTTCGTCGGTCGCTCGCGGTAGTCGTTCTCGATCTTCTCCCAGCGCACGCGCCCCTGCTGATCGAGGACGAAGACGGATGGCTTCGGCACGCCGTCGACCGTGTCGCCGGCGTACGCCGGATCGCGGATGCCGTAGCGGTCGATGACCGCGGACTTCGGATCGGAAAGGAGGGAGAAGGTGACGGCTCCGCGGCCGTCGAGAGAGATCTTGCGCGCCAGCTCGTGGCTGTCGCCGGTCAGGTCGCGGCTGATGGCGTAGAAGCGCACCTCGGGGTAGGCGCGGGCGAGATCGCGAAGTCCGGCCAACTGCCGGACGCAGTACGGTCACCAGTAGCCGCGGTAGAAGACGAGGACGGCTTTGTGCCCGCGCGCCGCGGAGAGGGTGACGGGCTTGCGGTCCTGATCGAGGAGCTTGAAGTCGGGCGCGACGGCGCCGGCGGCGATGGCGAGGAGGAGGGCGGCGAGGAAACGGGCCGGGTTCACGGTCCGTGAATGATATCAGATGAATCTAATTTGATATCATGATGCCATGCGTAGGATTCCGATCCAAATCGACGAGGAAACCTATCAGGCATTGAAAGCCAGGGCATTTCGGGAGGACCGCTCGATTGCCGATTTGGTCCGCGAAAGCATCGCTCTGAACAGTGGCCGAGTCCCTCCCAGCTCGATTGATCAGTTTTCGTTCGTCGGCTCCGGCTGGTCGGCAGCCGACCGAAAGGATCGAACCTCGGAGCGCCATCACCGCGCGGTCGTCAGCGCATTCGCCGCCCGCGGGAGAAGAAAGAAGTGATTTTTGTCGACACGTCCGCGATTTACGCGCTGGCCTCGCGCTCGGACGTGAATCACGACAACGCAAAAACGAAGTTCACGGAACTGATCGCCTCCAAGGTGCCCCTGCTCACCCACAACTACGTTCTGGCGGAAGCGATGGCACTGCTGCAACATCGGTTAGGTCTCGAGTCCGCAGCGCGCTTCGAAAGAGAGAGTCAGTGGCTCGAGATTGAATGGATCACCCAGGAAACTCACACTGAAGCAGTGCGGCGATGGAGCCTCGGCACGCGCAGCGTGAGCTTCATCGATCACGTCAGCTTTCTGATCATGCAACTGCGGAGTGTGACCACGGCATTCACATTCAATGGCGATTTCCGCGACGCCGGTTTTCGTCTCTACTGAATGAGGAATCATGATCCCTTCCCTGCTCATGGCCATCCTCGTCGCCGCCGCGACCCACCTCCCGAAAACGAACACGCGCGCCGCCATCCAGGTCTACGTCGAAGAGGCCGCGAAGGTGGTGCGGACGAGCGGGCCGTCGTGCGCCACGTTCGCGTCGCCGCAGTGGCGCGGCGGCCAGTGGTACATCTTCGTCGATGGTCCGGACGACAGGATCGTCTGCCACCTCAAGACCGAGATGATCGGCAAGGCGCCCTCCTCGATCGTCAACGCCGAGGGAGTGAAAGTCGGCGCCATGATCGCCGCCAAGGCCGCCGGCAACGGCAAAGGGTGGGTCGAGTACTTGTGGGCACCGCCCGGCAAGACGGCCGAGGAGCTGAAGAGCACGTACGTGATGGGTGTCACCGGCCCGGACGGGAAGCACTACATCGTCGGCGCCGGCGGCTGGAACGTCTCGAAATAAGCGCTTCGTGACCGGGCGCACGGTCGCGCGCCGCCGCCGCGGATAACTTGAACGGCATGAAGGCGCTGCTGTTCGCCGCCGTCACGCTGGCGAATCCGATCCTCTTCGTGACGCAAGTTCCCGTTCCCGGCGACTTCACCACCGTCGCCTCCTCCTTCGGCAACCACCTCCCCTCGGTGGCCGAGGCGCCGCGCGGCGGCGACCTCTGGATCCGCTATCCCGACGGCACGCTCAGGAACCTCACGCGCGCCGCCGGCTTCGGCAACGACGGCATGCAGGGGGCGGCCTCGATCGCCGTGCGCGAGCCGTCGGTGCACTGGAGCGGCACGAAGGCGCTCTTCAGCATGGTCATCGGCGCGCCGAAGCAGCAATACGTCTGGGAGACCTATCGCTGGCAGATCTATGAGGTCACCGGCCTCGGACAAAACGACACGCCGATCATCCGCAAAATCGCCAACCAGCCCGCCGACTACAACAACGTCAGCCCCTTCTACGGCACCGACGACCGCATCCTCTTCACCTCCGACCGCCCGCGCGGCGGCGAGCGGCATCTCTATCCGCAGCTCGACGAATACGAAGAGGCGCCGACCGTCACGGGTCTCTGGAGTCTCGATCCGGCGACGGGCGACCTGCGCATGCTGAACCACACGCCGTCGGGAGTCTTCTCGCCGTCGATCGACAGCTTCGGCCGCGTGATCTTCACGCGCTGGGACCATCTGCAGCGCGACCAGCAGGCCGACAGCGACGAGGTGGAGAACGGCGGCTCCGGCACGTTCGACTACGCGGACGAATCGGCGGGCGCGGCGCGGCTCGACCAGCGCGTCGAAGTCTTCCCCGAGCCGCGCAGCAGCCGCACCGATCTCCTGGCCGGCACGAACCTGACGGGGAACAGCATCAATCACTTCTTTCCGTGGGAGATCAATGAGGATGGGACATCCGAGGAGACGCTCAACCACGTCGGCCGGCACGAGCTCCACGGCTACTTCGACCGCAGCATGACCAACGCCGGCCTCTCCGAGTTCATCGCCAACGGCCGCAGCGTCGCCGACAACATCTTCGAGCTGCGCGAGGACCCGGCCAGGCCCGGCGTCTACTTCGGCGTCAACGCGCCGGAGTTCCAGACGCACGGGTCGGGGCGCCTCCTCCGCTTCAGCGCCGAGCCCACGCGGACGGCCGACAACATCAGCGTCAGCTACCTCACGTCCGAGGCCTCGGGGCACTTCCGCGATCCGCTGCCGCTCGCGGACGGCACCCTCCTCGCCGTCCACACCAGCGAGACGCGCGGCGACGGCAACGACGGCTCGCGCGCGGCGCCGCAGTCGCGCTATGCGTTTCGGATTCGCGCGATCGGCGCGCAGGGCGCGCCGGGCGACGCGCTCACGCCCGGCATTCACGGCAGCGTCTCGTACTTCGATCCCGACGTCCTCGTGGCCTGGTCCGGCGAGATGTGGGAGCTGAGCCCCGTCGAAGTGCGCGCGCGGACGCGGCCCGCGCGGCGGACGACGCCGCTCGAGGAGCCGGAGGCGAAAATCTTTCGCGAGGAGAACGTCGACCCCGCCGCGTTCCGCGCGAATCTGCAGGCGCGCAATCTCGCCGTGATCGTCAGCCGCAACGTGACGGCGCGCGACGCCGCCGACAAGCAGCAGCCGTACAACCTGCGCGTGGCCGGCACGGCGACGCAGAAAGTCGCCGGCGGCGCGAAGCTCTTCGACGTCGCTCACCTCCAACTCTTCCAGGCCGACCAGCTCCGCGGCCTCGGCGGGCCGGCCTCGCCGCGCCCCGGGC
>DATDFB010000118.1:0-27979 GCA_036522835.1 Thermoanaerobaculia bacterium
CCATTTCAGCGCGGAGGTGCTCGCGCAATGTGGAGCGCTCGATGTTGACGTTGCGGACGTCGTGCAGAAACGTGAGGCCGCGGATGGCCTCGACGCGTTTCATGTCCGCGGTCAGCGGGCCGGCGACGGCAGCGCCCGCCAGGAGGAAGAACAGCGGAATGGCGGTCAGCAGGCGCCGCGACATGCGATGCGGAACGAGGCCCGATCCGCGGCCATTCCGTTTCTTGAACCCTGATCCTGCGTCACTTAGAATGCCCGCGGTTTCAATCGATGCAGAACGGCGACGGCGAGCGGATCGACATCACCATCAGCAGCCGCTTCGAAAACATCGAGCTCGTCCAGGTGATCGCCGAGCACTTGTGTGAAAACGCAGGCCTCGACGAAGACGGCTCGCATTGGATCGGTATGGCCGTCCGCGAGGCGGTGGCCAACGCGATCAAGCATGGCAACCGGCTCGACCTGTCGAAGCGGGTCAATGCCGTATTCGTGCTTCGGGGATACGATCTCGCCATCACGATTTCCGATCAGGGACAAGGATTCGATCCCGAGAAGGTGAGCGACCCGCTCAACCCCCAGAACCTGATGAAAACGAGCGGCCGCGGCATCTTCTACATGAAAACGTTCATGGATGAAGTGCACTACACGTTCACGCCGGGCGGCGGGACCTCGCTCGTGATGACGAAGAACCTCGCCAAAGGAACGAGCATCGCCAGTAGCGGAAAAGCCTAGTCAGTCAATTAAAGGAGACGACATGAAATCCACGTCCCGCACCGTCGACGGAATCGAGATCATCAAACTCGACGGCAAGATCACCATCGGCGCCGGCGATCAGCAGCTTCGCGAAGTCATCGGCAACGCGCTCAACGGCGGCCGCAGCAAGATCCTGCTCGACATGAGCGGCGTCACGACGATCGACTCGTCCGGCATCGGCGAACTGGTCGGCTCGTACACGACGGTCACCAACCGCGGCGGCAAGCTCAAACTGCTTCACCTCCCGGCGAAGCTGAACGAGCTACTGCACGTCACGCAGCTGATCACGGTGTTCGAGGTCTACGAGAACGAGCAGGAAGCGGTCAAGAGCTTCTAGCCGCCGCTACGGGCGGTCGCTGCGGCGGCCGCCCTTCGGCGTCCCCGGCCCCATCTGCATCGGCGCAGCCGCATCGGCGACGCCGCCATTCCACCGCATCGGCAGGGTGTTCGTCACGACGGTCTCGTTCCCTTCCACCCACTTCGGAAAAAGATCGGCCGCGAGCTTCGGGTCGTAGAGGCCCTTCTCCTTCTCGTTCATTTCGACGAGCTGCTGAAACGGCTGCTCGTCGCCGAGAAAGTTGAGGCGGATGCGGATGCGGTCAGGGCGCGGCGCCCACGGATTTCCCGGTCTGGCCGCGATCGTCACGTGCGCGGTCTGATGGAACGTCTTCTTCTGTTCGGGGCCAATGGCGATGAGACGCGGCAGGAACGACTCGCCCGGAATCTCGGTGCCGAGGTCGATGGTGACCGTCCGCGTCTCGGGGTCGTAGCTCGCCAGCGGGACGATGTCGGCGACGAGGATGGTCTTGTTGCGATGGTTGGTGATCTCGTACGCGACCGGAATCTGAATCGCCTCGGCGAGATGGTCCTGGTAGACGAGCGCGTCGAGCCGCACGTCGCTCTCCGTCCCGAGGACGCGGCGCGGCTCTTTCATGTCGACCGGCATCGTCGTCGATGCGCATGCAGCGAAGAAGAGGGCGGCCAGCGGCAGTAACAGCTTCCGGTACATGCCATTCATCTTCGCGACTGGCGCGGCCGCCGGCTGTGGCGATTCGGGAACAACGTCAAAAATGAGCGGGCGCAACGCCGCGTCCGCGTCCGGCAGGGCCGCGGTTGGAGGCGTCGACGCTGCTCAGCGGATCGGGCGGACCGCCGCCCCAGCGGACCGGGATCGTGTTGAGGAACACCGCGTCGACGGCGTTGACCCACTTGTCGAAGAGGTCGTTCGGAAGCGCGGGCGATGCGGTCGCGGTCTGCTTCGCGATCAGATCGGCGAACGGATCGAGATCCTTCAGCACGTTGACCTTGATCTGCACGAATCGCGGGCCGACGGTCCACGGCGTACGGACGTTCGGCACCGCGACATGCACGCCGTTGCCGATGGCGAATGTCTTCGTCTCGCCGGGCTTGATGACGGTGAGGTGCGGCATGGTCGCGCCGGTCGGGACTTCAGCGCCGATCGAGAAGGTGATCGTCTGCGTCTCGCTGTCGTACGAGACGTCGCTCTGCTTGTCGGCGATGGCGATCGGCGACTGGCTGAGGTTTTCGATCTGGTAGGTGACGGAGAGGCTGGAGTTCGCGGAGACGCTTTCCTGCGCGAGCTCGGCGTCGACTTTGATGTTGTCTTCGCGTCCGAGAGCGCGCCGCGGGTCGTTGAAGTCGATCTTCGCGGCATGAGCGGTGACGGTCATCAGTGCGACCGCCGCGGCGAAAAAGAACTTTGAAGATTTCATGGCCCCCTCGAGAGGAGGCGATCAGTCAATCTTCAACACTGCCAGAAAGGCCTCCTGCGGAATCTCGACTTTTCCCACCCGCTTCATCCGTTTCTTGCCTTCCTTCTGCTTCTCCAGGAGCTTGCGCTTGCGCGTGATGTCGCCGCCGTAGCACTTGGCGAGAACGTCCTTGCGCAAAGGCTTCACGGTTTCGCGGGCGATGACTCGGTTACCGATCGCCGCCTGCAACGCCACTTCGTACATCTGGCGGGGAATGAACTCCTTCATCTTTTCGACGAGCATCTTGCCGCGCCCGTACGCCTTGTCCTTGTGCACGATGAGAGAGAGGGCGTCGAGCGGCTCGCCGTTGACGAGGATGTCCATCTTCACCAGGTCGCTTTCGCGATACCCGATGAACTGGTAGTCGAGTGAGGCGTATCCGCGTGAGATCGATTTCAGCTTGTCGAAGAAATCGAGGATCACCTCATTCAACGGCATTTCGTAAACGATCATGACTCTGTTGCTGCTGACGTATTCCAGCTTCTTCTGCTGGCCACGCCGATCGATCGCCAGAGCCAAAATCGGGCCAACGAATTCGTCCGTTGTGAGGATCGTCACTTCGAAGAACGGTTCTTCGACCGAACTGATGTACGCCGGATCGGGCATCTTCTGCGGGTTTTCGATCTCGATCACTTCGCGGTCCGTCTTCGTCACGCGGTAACGAACGCCGGGGGCGGAGGTGAGCAGCTCGAGGTTGAACTCGCGCTCCAGCCGCTCCTGGATGATCTCCATGTGCAGGAGGCCGAGGAAGCCGCAGCGGAAGCCGAAGCCGAGTGCCTGCGAGGACTCCGGTTCATACGAGAACGAGGCGTCGTTGAGCTTCAGCTTGCCCATCGCTTCGCGCAGGTTCTCGTGCTCGTCGGTGTTGATCGGGAAGATACCGGCGAAGACCATCGGCTTGACGTCCTGGAAGCCGGGGAGCGGCTCGGGATTGGCGTCGATGGTGGTGATGGTGTCGCCGATCTTGGCCTGGACGATGTCCTTGATGTTGCCGGAGATGAAACCGACTTCGCCGACGCCCAGGCGGTCGACCGCCTTCGCCTTCGGCGTGAAGACGCCCATCTCCGTCACCTCGTAGACGCGGCCGGTGGAGAGGAACTTCACGCGCGTCCCCTTGCGGATCTCGCCGTCGACGACGCGCACGAGGCACATGACGCCGCGGTAGGAGTCGTACCAGGAGTCGAAGAGGAGCGCGCGGAGGTCGCCCTCCGCGTCGCCCTTCGGCGCGGGGATCTTCGTCACGATCTTCTCGAGGATCTCGTCGATGCCGATGCCCGCTTTCGCCGAGGCGAGGACGGCGTCGTGGGCGTCGAGGCCGATGACGTTCTCGATCTGTTCGCGCACGCGCTCCGGCTCGGCCGAGGGGAGGTCGACTTTGTTGATGACCGTGAGGATGTCGAGGTCGTTCTCGATGGCCAGGTAGCTGTTCGCCAGCGTCTGCGCCTCGACGCCCTGCGTGGCGTCGACGACGAGGATGGCCCCCTCGCACGCCGCGAGGGAGCGCGAGACTTCGTAGGAGAAGTCGACGTGGCCGGGCGTGTCGATGAGGTTGAAGGTGTAGTCCTTGTAGCGGAGGGTGACGGCGCGGGCCTTGATGGTGATGCCGCGCTCGCGCTCGAGGTCCATGTCGTCGAGCATCTGCTCGTGCATCTCGCGCGACTCGACCGCGCCGGTGATCTGGAGCAGACGGTCCGACAGCGTGGTTTTTCCATGATCGATGTGCGCGATGATGGAAAAGTTTCGGATGAATTCAGGCGCCGGCATTCGTCAAATCTTCCACTGGTGGCCGCAGTCGAGGCAAACCCGCTGCGCGAGCAGGAGATTTGCGAGCACAACCGCAACCACCATGATGGCCGCGACGATTCCTGCGTGCAGATGAAAAACGACGGCCGCGGGCACGCCGAGGGCGATGAGGACGATGTAGACGCCCCAGACGCGCATGCCGCCGCGGCGCGTGTGCTCGGAGCCGCAGTTCGGACAGACGCTCAACGCGCGGCCTCGCCGAGGAGCTTCTCGACGATGACGGTGTCGCGCCATTCGCCGTCGAGCTTCCCGTGCCGCTCGTACGTGCCGACTTCGCGGAAGCCGAGCGCGCGCAGCAGCGCGCGGCTGGCGGCGTTCTCGGCGATCACGCGGGAGACGAGCTTCCAGAATCCGGCCGCCTCCGCGGCATCGATGAGCGCTTCCATGGCCACGCGCCCGAGGCCGCGGCCGCGCGCCGCGCGCGCGACGTAGACGGAGAACTCGGCGATGCCGGCGTAGCAGTCGCGGGGGCGGTAGCTCGAGGTGGCGGCGAAGGCAACGACGTCGCCGCCATGCTCGACGACGACGACCGGATGAACGCCGTCGAGCCACGCCGCGACGTCGGCGGCGGAGCGCGGCCGCGTCTCGAACGTGGCCACGCGGTCCTCGATGCCTTCGTTGTAGATGCGCGCGATGGCCTCGGCGTCGGCGGCGGTTGCGGGTCGCGCGTTCATTGTGCGTCTTGTGGAGGACAGGCACTCTTGCCTGTCCCCCGCCGCCCAGGGACAGGCAAGAGTGCCTGTCCTCCATGGAATCACTTCCCGGTCAGCTCCTTCACCACGTCGTCGGCCTTGTACACCTTCCGCAGCGCGTCGAGGATCCCGGCGGAGTGCACCGCCAGCGAGCGGCCCTGTCGGTCGTCGAACTGGTAGTCCCACGGCAAGGACTGCAGGTTGCCGTCGAAGACGATGCCGACGAATTCGTTGGCGCGGTTCACCACCGGGCTGCCGGAGTTGCCGCCGATGATGTCGGCGGTGAAGACGAAGTTGTACGGCGTCTTGTCGCTCTTCAGCTCCGCCTTCTTCGACAGCCACGACTTCGGCAGATCGAACGGCGGCTTGTTGTCGTGCTCCGCGGAGTGCGCGAACGTCCCGCCGACGGTGGTGTCCCACGGGATGTGCTTGCCGTTCTCCTCGTAGCCTTTCACCGTGCCGAACGACAGCCGCAGCGTGAAGGTGGCGTCGGGATAGGTCTCGCCGCCGCTGGTCTGGAAGACGGCGTTGGCGATCTTGGCGTAGGCCTGCGTGAGCTGCTCGTCGACGTTGGTCTCGTACTCCTTGCGCAGCTCGCGCGCGCGCGGGTCGACGATGCGGGCGATCTCGATCATCGGGTCCTTCGAGGCGTCGACGGCGGCCTTGCCGCCTTCGCCGAGCTGTTTGCGGAACGCGGGGTCCTTGAGCTTCGTGCCGCGCACGAGCTCCGAGGCGCGCTCGCTCGGGGACTTGCCGCCCAGCACCTGGCGGAGGATCGGATCGTTCGGCGCGACCTCGACCCAGTGCGAGAGCGAGTCCGCCAGCATGACGGTCTCGAGGTCGTCGTAGATCGGCGCCTCGGAGTAGAGCTCCTGCTTGAGCGACTCCAAGTTCGACTCGCGGTACTCGCGCAGCCGGTCGGCGTTCGGCTTCGTCCGCTCCTCGGAGAGGCGCAGCAGATCGCGCGCGTAGCCGAAGAGGTGCGAGTTGAACGCCAGCCCCGCTTCGAGGAAGCGGAACTCGAGGTACATCGGCCGGTAGGCCTTGAACGCGTTCGCGACCTGGTCCCACGCGCCGCCGTACTCCGCCTTCAGCTTCGGATCGGCGTCGACCCTCTGCCGCAGCAGCGCCTCGGCGTCGATCTTCTTCTGCATGATCACCGGGTCCTGCAGGCCGGCGATGCGGCCGAGGTAGGCCTTGCGCGAGTTCTCGATCCCGAATAGCTCGTCGTGCGCGCGGCGCTCGTTCTCGAGCGAGCGCTCCGAGTAGTTGTTCAGCAGCACTTCGCGGCGGCGCAGGAGGTTCAGCGTGAACGGATAGGTGACGTCGCGGAACCACTCCAGATGCGTGACGGTGTTGAGGCGGCTAGTGCGGCCGGGGTGGCCGGAGACGAAGACGAGCTCCCCGTCCTTCGCGCCGCTCGCGCTCCACCTGAGATAGTCGGCCGGATGCACGGCCTTGCCGTTCTCGTACGCGCGGAAGAAGCAGACGTCGAGGTCGTAGCGCGGATACTCGAAGTTGTCCGGATCGCCGCCGAAGAAGGCCGCCTGCACCTCGGGGGCGAAGACGAGGCGGACGTCGGTGTAGACCTTGTAGCGATAGAGGTGGTACTCGCCGCCCTGATAGAGCGTGACGACGTCGCTGCGCAGGCCGGTCTTCTCCTTCGACTCCTGCTCGATGGTGTTCATCACCGCGCGGCGGGCGCGCTGCGCGTCGGCCGAGGACATGTCGGGCTTCACCGCCGCCTTCACGCGCGCGGTGACGTCCTCGATGCTCTGCAGGACGTTGAGCTCGAGGTCGACGCACTTCACCTCTTCCTTCGCCGTCTTGGCGTGGTAGCCGGTGGCGACGTAGTCGTGCTTCGCGGTGGAGATCTTCTGGAGGCAGTCGAGACCGACGTGGTGGTTCGTCAGGATCAAGCCGTTCGCGGAGACGAACGAGCCGGAGCCGCCGTTGTTGAAGCGGATCGACGCCTTCTGCAGATGATCGAGCCACGCCTGCGTCGGCTCGAAGCCGTAGCGCTGCTTGAGAAGCTGCCGCGGCGGATGGTTGAAGAGGTACATCCCCTCGTCGGCGAGGAGGGGAATCGCGAGGAGCAAAGCGATTGCAGTAATGAGGTTCTTTCGCATGGCGCGCGGAACTCTAGCTCATTCTTGTGGAGTGCGGCAGCCATGCTGCCGCTCTCTGACAGCGCCGGCATGGCCGGCGCACTCCACATCACCACGCCGTGCCGTTCCACTGCGCGATGACCTTCGCCACCTCAATGTAGTCGGCCCCCTCCCCGAGCTCGTTGAGCGCGGCGGTGAAGAGCTGTTGCGTGAGCGCGAGCATCGGCGTCGAGGCGTGCTGCTGGTGGGCGATCGACGCGGCGATGCGGATGTCCTTGTCGTGGTGGGCGAGCTTGAAGATGAGCGGCCACTTTCCTTCCAGGAGGCGCATCGGCAGGAGGTTCTCCGAGGCGTTGGAGCGGCCGCTGCCGGCGTTCGTGATCGCCAGCGCCGTCTTCAGATCGATGCCGTAGCGCTTCGCCAGGAGGAGGCACTCGCTCGTCATCCACACCGTCGCCGCCATGATCGAGTTCGTCAGCACCTTGATGGCGTGGCCGGCGCCGGTGTCGCCGGCGCGGATGATCGTTTTGCCGCAGAGCCGCAGCACGCCGCGCGCGCGCTCGAAGTCCGCCTCGGAGCCGCCGATCATGATCGTCAGCGTGGCGTTCTCCGCGCCGACGACCGCGCCGGTCACGGGCGCGTCGACGAAGGCGACGCCCTTCGCGGCGAGGCGCTTGGCCGTCTCGCGGCTGACGTTCGGGTCGCCGCTCGTGGCGTCGATCCAGAGCGTGCCTTGGCCGAGATGCGGCAAGAGCCGATCGACGACTTCGTCGACCTCGCGGCTGGTCGGCAGCATGGTGATGATGACCTCGGCCGCCGCGGTCTCGGCGATGTCGGCCGCCAGCACGGAGCCGTGCTCGCGCGAATGGCGCTCCGCCTTCTCGCGCGTGCGGTTCCAGACGACGACTTCGTGTTCTTTGGAAAGGTGGCGCGCCATCGGGAAGCCCATGGCGCCGAGGCCGATGAATCCGATTTTCATGGCGGCGGATTCTACGACCGATCCATCGAGACCCTCCGGCTCGCGTTGCAGAGAGAGAGAGGTAGCTTCAGCAATTGGTCCACGGAGGCACGCCCATTCGCCCGCTCCCCGTGGCTTGGGTCCGAGGTGGGCGCGAACGCTGAAGGGTCTCGATCGACCGGTCGGATTGTGAAAGAGCTGATAAAGAAAAAGGGGCGTTACGCCCCCCGTTGTTACCGCTGAAACTGTGGTGCCGTGAAACTACCTCCGGGCCTCCGAAGTCTACGTGATCCAGGTCACGTTCTGCAATTTCCTATTTCTTGTACCAGGCCGCGTTCATCTCCGTGTAGTGCTTCCACTGCTCCGGAACGAGGTCTGCGGGGAAGATGGCTTGCACCGGGCATGCCGGCTCGCACGCGCCGCAGTCGATGCAGACCTCGGGATCGATGTAGAGCATCGTCTCCTCGGCGAACGTCGCCTCGTCTTTGCGCGGATGGATGCAATCGACCGGACAGACGTCGACGCACGCCGTATCCTTCGTGTTCACACACGGTTCCGCGATCACGTAGGCCATGGTTCCGATGCCCTCCCAGGACGGTCTCGAAGTCGCCAGATCGTATCACGGCGTGAAGAAGTACCGCGTTACGTGGAAGAAAACGGGCGCGGCGAAGCAGATGGAGTCGATGCGGTCGAGCACGCCGCCGTGTCCCTCGATCGCCGAGCCCCAGTCTTTCACGCCGCGATCGCGCTTGATCGCCGACATCGTCAGGCCTCCGGCGAACCCCATCATGCAGATCACGAAGGCCATGATCGTGGCCTGCCACCAGTTGAAGGGCGTGGCCCACCAGAGCGCGCCGCCGAGCGCCGTCGCCGTCAGCACGCCGCCGATGAAGCCTTCCCACGTCTTGCTCGGGCTGATGACCGGCGCGATCTTGTGCCTGCCGAGGAGCTTCCCCCAGACGTACTGCATCACGTCGCTGAGCTGCACGATGACGACGAGGAAGAAGAGCAGCCGCGCATTCTTCCCTTCGAAGTGCGGGATGTTCAGCATCAGGAGCGCCGGCGCGTGGCTCACGCAGTAGACGCAGACCATCAGCCCCCACTGGATCTTCGCGCTGCGCTCGAGGAACGCGCTCGGATCGCCGGCGATGGCGATGCGCGACGGGATGAAGAGGAAGCCGTAGACCGGAATCAGGATGGCGAAGAAGCCGTACCACTGCGTGGCCACGAGGTAGTACTGCAGCGGCGTGATGATGAAGAAGACCCAGAAAAGCGCGGAGTGATCGGCCGGCCGCGTCGGCGTGAGCGTGACGAACTCGCGCAGCGCGAAGAACGAGAGGATGGCGAAGAGGATGACCGAGCCGAGGCCGCCGGTGGCCAGCGAGAAGGCGAAGACGGCGGACATGATCCACCACGCCCGGATGCGCGCGTTCAAGTTGTCGACGACGGCGTTCTTCACGCGCAGCCGGATGAGCTGCCCGACGATCGTGGCCACGACGAGGAGCCCGAGCACGCCGCCGAAGAGATAGAGCGTCTGCTTCATGGTGTCATTCTGAGCGAAGCGAGGAATCCCCTGCCGCGGGGGATCCTTCGCCGTCTGCGCGGCTCTGGATGACACCTCACCATTGCCGCAGCTCCAGGATGGCGTTGCGCGCCCGCTCGAGAAAATCGTTTTTGTCCTCTCCGTCGCCGATGCGCATCGGCGCGCCGAAGCTGACGGAGGCGAGCATCGGCACGGGGGCGAACTCGCCCTTCGGCAGCACGCGATTGAGGTTGTCGATGTAGACCGGCACGAGCTCGACGTCGGGCCGGGCCTTGCCGAGGCGGAACAGGCCGCTCTTGAATTCACCGAGCGTCGCGCCGTCGCCGCGCGTCCCCTCGGGGAAGATGATGAGCGAATGCCGCTGGCCGAGTCCGTCGAGGAGGATGTCGAGCGGATTCGCGCTGGCCTCGGTGCGCACGCGGTCGACGAGCACGGCGTTGAAGACGTTGAGGGCGAGGTAGCGCTTCACTCCTTTTTCCCAGTAGTCGCGCGCCGCGACGGGGCGCGTGAAGACGCGCAGCCGCTTGGGCAGCGCGGCCCAGACGAGGACGAAGTCGAGGTGGCTGGTGTGGTTCGCGAAGTAGATGCGCTGCCGCTCGTCGGGGGTGAAGTCGATGCGCCGGACGTTGCCGCCGGCGAGGAGGCGCGCGAGGCCGACGACGCCCGACGCGACGGCGCGCTTCACCGGGCGTTGAGCTCCCTGGCGATGCGCGCGGTGCGGCGGATCATCGTCACGATCGTGCCGAGGACGATGAGCGCCAGCGCGATGAAGAGTGGTCTGTAGAGGATCCAGACGGTCACGAGGCCGTCGGCGATGGCCGCGACCGTCAGCAGCGCCATGCGATGCGGCTTGGCCATCGGCCCGCGGAAGTCCTGCGGCACGCCCATCGATCCGCCGAGGACGCGGACGTACGCCGTCATCACCGCGAGCAGCCCCGCCGCCCACCCGAGCGTGGCGCAGCCGACCGCGTAGCCGGCCGAGACGATGATCAGCGGATCGGCGATGCGGTCGGGGAAGTCGTTGTAGATCTCGCCGGTCTTCGAGGCCATCTTCCCTTCGACCGCGACCATGCCGTCGAAGAGGTTGCAGAGGAGGCGCAGTTGGATGCCGGCCGCGGCGAGGAGGAGCCAGAGGAGGCGGTTGTCCGAACTCCTCGCACTTAGAAGGAAGCCGGTGGCCGCTACACCGGCGAAGACGATCGAGAAGAGGGAGATGACGTTCGGGCGGACGCGCAGGCGTACGAGGGTCGACGCAAGAGTTTTGGCCCATGCACGATCGCGGCTTTTGAGGGGCCGTCGTTCTGCCATGTGGAGTCAGAGCGGCGGCATGGCCGCCGCACTCCACAACTCTACTCGTTCCAGCGGCGGATCGACTCGATCTCGTAGTCGTTGCCCATGAACGAGACGATGTCGCCGGCGGCGTGGCCGATCAGGGCCTTGGCCACGTCGGATTGGTTCGAGTAGACGCCGTGCTCCGGCGCCGACTCCCACGGACCGAGGATCGTCACCTCGCGGCGCACGTCGCCGTTGGAGAGCGCCACCTTCGTCCCGACGCGCACGGCCGTCGTGTCGACCGTGGCGGGGTCGACCACCCGCACGCGGGAGATCTCCGAGGCCAGCTCGCCGACGCGCGCGGAGAGATACTCGGCGCGCGCGCGTGCGGCCTTGTACTCGAAGTTCTCGCGCAGATCGCCCATCTCGCGCGCGGCCTGCAGCGCCTTCGAGTTGGCCGGGATCTCCACGCTCTTGAGATGCGTCAGCTCGGCGCGCTTCTGCTCCAGCGCCTCCGCCGTGGCGTAGACCGGCTCCTGCTGCGGCTCGCGCAGCGCCGCGTACTTCATGAGCGCGGCGTGGCGCGTGTTCTCGCGGCGGTACTCCTCGAGCGCGCCGTAGCGCTCCAGCGTCTCCACGAGCTTGCGCGCGTTCTCCTCGTCATCGACGCCGTTGACGATGCGCAGCGCCAGGCCGCCCTTGTCGAACATGTCCTTCAGGCGCGCGCGCACGCCGGAGAATTCGTCGGAGCCGATGGCATCGAGGATCTGGAACAGCAGCGCGTAGTTCGCCTTTTCCGGCAGCGTCTCCTGATCGTTGAGCTGCTTGACGTACCAGTAGAACGCGCGCGGATGGCGTCGCGGATAGCGCAGCGTTTCGTCGATCAGGCGGTCGCGGAGGTCGGTGAGGCCGGCGCTCTCGAGCGCGTCCATGATCGCCGAGAGGATGCGCGGCTCTTCGTCGAGGAAGAAGACTTCGCTGTAGACCTTCGGCCAGTCGGGATGAACTTCGCGGACGACGCCCAAGGCGCGCTCGCGAAGCGCTTTGTCGCCGATGGCCACGACGGTGCGCGAGGCCAGCGGACCGAGGAGGAGCGCCTTGGCATCGATGGCCGGCGTGTACGCGCCCGGCAGCGTCTCCAGCGTCGACAGGATCTGCCACGCCAGCGCCGGGTCGCTCTTCGCCGCTTTCGCGGCCACGGCGTTGAGCTGCGACGAGAAGAGGTCCGCGAGCTCCTTGCTGCGCGCGCTGTGCTTGCGCGCCAGCTCGAGCTTTCCCTTGGCATCGGCGCGCTCGAAGTCGCGGCGGATGACCGCGTCGGCCGCGCCGGCGGACGCGCTCCACGAATACGTCGCTTTCGCGCCGGTGCCGCTGACGACGATCTGCGGGTTCTTGCGCGCCGAGGTCCACCACGACGTCCATTTTTCGTCGGGGACGATGCCGATCACCGCGTCGCGCACTTCGCCCATCGTCATCGGACGGCCGAAGCTCTGCAGGATGCGCGCGAAGAACTGCGGCGGCGACACCAGCGCTTCCTTCCGCACTCCCTCGGCATTGGTGAATTTCTCGCGCAGGACGTGCCCTTCGGGCAGCGGCACGAGGTACTTGCCAGCGGCGCCGAGCGGCACGGAGACGCGCTTCTCTTTCTCGAAGTCGAGCCGGCAGATGCCGAGCTCCGGATTGAGCTCGGTGATGACGCCGGCGCCGCGTCCGGCCATGAAGAAGTACTCGCCTTCGTCGTACTGCAGCCACGTCTCGATCTTGTCGGCGCGCTCGACAGGGTTCGCCGTCGCCTCATTGAAGCCGGAGAGCTCGAAGGCGCGGGCGAAGCCGCGGTGCGGGCCGTACGCGCCGCGCAGGGCCTGCTCGATCGGCTGGCGGAGCTGCGACGGATGCTTGGAGAGGCGCCCCAGCTCCTTCAGCACGGCCAGGCGCTGCGGCCAGAGCTTGCGCTCGAGAAGGGAATCGGCGAGGAGGCCGACGAGGGTGTCGGAGAGCGTGCGCTGCTCCGCTTTGCGCAGCGCTTTGGCGGTGCGGAGGAACGCGTCGGTGTCGCGCGGATCGCTGTCGAGCTGGTTCATCCACAGCGATTCGAGCTCGTCGAACTTCTTCTGTTCAATCAGCGCGTTTGCATCGTCGGCAAACCCCAACGTGAGCTCCCTCCGAAAACGGAGCGCGCATTGTACGCGACGACGCCGTCACGCGCGAAGACGCTCGAGGATCTTTTCGTGAACGCCGCCGAAGGCGCCCGAGGACATGACCAGGACGACGTCGCCGCCGTCCGCCTCGGACGCGATCGTCTTCGCAATCTCGTCGAAGTCGTCGATCTGCCGCGCCTCGATTCCGTCGCGCTTCAACTGCTCGATCATCGCCGGCACCGACATCATCTTGTCGAGGCCGTAGCGCGTCTCGTAGCGGTCGCGGTGGAAGATCGGGCCGACGATGACGCGGTCGGCTTGGTGGAAGGCGTCGACGTAGCCGTCTTCGAATTCCTTGCGCGACGACGAGATCGATCGCGGCTCGAAGAGCGCCCAGATGCGCCGCCCCGGATAGCGCTTGCGCGCCCCCTCGAGCGTCGTGGCGATGGCGGTGGGGTGATGGGCGAAATCGTCGATGACGGTGACGCCGCGCTCCACGCCGCGGACTTCCATCCGCCGCTTGATGCCCTGAAACGTCTCCATCCCTTTCTGGATCTCCTCCGCCGTCAGCCCGCGCAGCCGCGCCGCGGCGATGTCGGCGAGGGCGTTGAGGATGTTGTGCTTTCCTGAAAGCGTGGTGTGGAAGCGAAACCACTCTTTCCCTTCCCACCACGCCGTAAACGACGTTCCCTCGGCGTGCTCCTCGTCGTCGGTGGCGAAGATGTCGCGCGTGCGCTGCCAGCCGAAGGTCAGCCAGCGCGCCTTGGCGTCGCCGCGCAACGAAACGACGTTGCCGTCGTCGCCGTTGGCGATGATGGTGTCGTCCGGCGCGACGGCGCGCACGGCCTTGCGGAAGGCGTCGACGATCGCGTCGAGGTCGGCGTAGATGTCGGCGTGGTCGAACTCGATGTTGTTGACGATGAGGGTGTTCGCACCGTAGTGGAGGAACTTCGGCCCTTTGTCGAAGAAGGCGGTGTTGTACTCGTCGCCCTCGATGACGAACTCCGGCCCGCCGCCGAGCTTGTAGTTCCGGTTGAAGTTGACCGGGATACCGCCGACGACCATGCTCGGGTCGCGGCCGGCGGCCTCGAGGAGCCAGGCCATGAGGGATGTCGTGGTGGTCTTGCCGTGCGTCCCGGAGACGACGATGGAGTGCTTTCCCTTGATGAAGAGCTCGTAAATCGCCTCGGGCATCGAGGTGTACGGCAAGTCGAGCTCGAGCGTGGCCGCCGCCTCGGCGTTCGTCACGGCGGCGACGTTGCCGATGACGACGAGGTCGGGATGGAACGTCAGGAGGTGCTCTTTCGTATAGCCCTCGAGCACCTCGATACGGAGTCGCTCCAAATACGTCGACATCGGCGGGTAGACGTGCTCATCCGAACCGGCAACGTCGTAACCGCGCTCCTCGAGCATGCCGGCCAGCGAGGCCATGGCCGTTCCGCCGATGCCGATCAGGTAAACCCGTTTGATCTCAGGCAGTTCTTTGACGTGAGGCATCCCGGGACATCTCAGCAAGGATCGTGTCATTCCGAGCGGAGGCGAGGAATCCCCCACACGGCAGGGGGTTCCTCGCTTCGCTCGGAATGACACGGTACGAGGGCAGTGTTCGAACCGAAGTCCACAAGTACCTTATTGTCGTTCAACAGGAGGATCTCTGATGTCATCCAAGCGTTTTCTGGTCGTCGCGATGGCGGCCCTCGTTTCGGTGAGCGCGCTCGCCGCCGACAGTCAGAAACAGACCAAGGCGAAGAAGGACGACGCCGAGGCCGCTGACAAGGCCGCGAAAGCCAGCGCCGCCACGGAGTCGAAGGACGAGGAGAAGGCCCCGCGCCTGACCATCGTCGAGCCGGTCAAGGACTACGGCACCGTGCCGAAGGGCGACAAGCTGGAGTGGTCGTTCCTGGTGAAGAACACCGGCGACGCCGACCTGCAGATCATCGCCGCGAAGCCGGGCTGCGGCTGCACCGTGGCTGACTTCGACAAGGTGATCAAGCCCGGCTCCACCGGCAAGGTCACGGCGCACGTCGACACCACCGCCTTCGCCGGCCCGATCGCCAAGAGCGTCACGCTGGAGACGAACGACCCGAACACGCCGACCGCGCAGCTCACGCTGCACGCGATCGTGAAGCCGTACGTCGAGGCCTACCCGGCCGGCTTCGTCCGCTACACCCTCCTGCAGGGAGACGCCGACTCGCAGACGGTCACGCTCTACTCCGAGGAGGACGAGCCGTTCGAGATCACCAGAATCGAGGTTCCGGGCGACTACGTGAAGGCGACGTTCGCCAAGATCGAGAAGAAGGAAGACCTCGCCCCGAACGTCGGCCGTCCCGGCCAGAACCAGTACAAGGTGACGATTACGGTCGGCGGCCCCGACGTGAAGATCGGCCCGCTGGCTGACAAGATCCACATCTACACGAACTCCAAGCACCAGCCGGAGTACCCGATCAGCATCTCCGGCATCGTCCGCCCGACGTTCCGCGTCGAGCCGACAGGCGTGAACTTCGGCGAAGTGGCCCCGAGCGACTCCGCCGCCACGCGCTCGGTGCTGCTGCGCTCGAACGACACGAAGATGCCGGAGAAGTTCACGGTGACGAAAGTCGAGTCGTCGGTCCCGGCGGTCATGACCTCAATCAAGCCGGGCGCGAACAAGGGTGAGTACGAAGTCACCCTGCAGCTCGCCAAGGACTCCAAGCCGGGCGACATCGACGGCACGGTGAAGATCTTCACCAGCGACAAGATCAACCCGGTCGTCACGGTCCCGGTCAAGGGCACCGTGAAAGCGCTCGCCGCTTCGGCCAAGAGCAGCAAGTAAGGCGTCAGTTCACCACAGAGACTCCGAATCCGTCGCCCACGGCCACGATGGTGGTCGTGAGGCGCGGATCGGTGGTGAGCCTCTCGTTGAAGCCCCGCAGCGCGTCGGTCGACGCATCCCGCACGCCGTCCGCCACCCTCCCACCCCAGAGCAGGTTGTCGCAGACGATGAGCGCCCCCTTCTCCATCTTCGGCAGGAGCGCGTCGAGGTAGCCCTCGTACTCGGTCTTCACGCAGTCGATGAAGGCGAAGTCGAAGGGGCCGTCGAGCGTGGGGAGCACTTCGAGCGCTTTCCCCTGATGGAACTTCACCTCGCACTGCAAGCTCGCTTCGCTCACGAAGGTCTTCGCCGTGGCGAGAATCTCGCGATCGAGCTCGATCGTCTCCACCACCGCCCCCGCCCCCACCTCCCGCCCCATGACGATGACGGAGTAGCCGATGTTGGTGCCGACCTCGACGACGTGCCGCGGTTTTTTTGCGCGCAGCAGCACGCGCATGACCTGCGCGACTTCGGGGTCGGCGATGGGATGACCGTGCTTGGCAGCGTACTCCTCGACGCGAGAGAGGAGCGCGTCGCGGGGCGGGAGGAGGGAGTCGAGGTATTGGGCCTGGGGGAGCTTGAGGATCTTGTCGATGCCGGCTTTCATGATGTGGAGTGCGCCGGCCATGCCGGCGCTGTGACAGCGGCGGCATGGCCGCCGCACTCCACATAAGCTTACCGCGCCTCCACCGCCTCCCGCAGCTTCTCGGCCTGGAAGTGCGCGATGAGCGGCTCGACAATCACGTCGAGGTTGCCGTTCATCACGTCCGGGAGGTTGTGCACGGTCAGGCCGATGCGGTGGTCGGTCACACGGTCCTGAGGGAAGTTGTACGTGCGGATCTTCTCGGAGCGGTCGCCGCTGCCGATCATCCCTTTGCGCGTGGCCGAGAGCTCGGCCTCGCGCTTTTGGCGCTCGATGTCGTAGAGGCGCGCCTTCAGCACCTTGAGCGCCTTCGCGCGGTTCTTGATCTGCGACTTCTCGTCCTGGCAGGAGACGACCACGCCGGTCGGGAGGTGGGTCATGCGCACCGCGGAGTAGGTCGTGTTCACCGACTGCCCGCCCGGGCCGGACGAGCAGAACGTGTCGATGCGCAGGTCTTTCTCGGCGATCTGGATATCGATGTCCTCCGCCTCCGGCAGCACCGCCACGGTGATGGCCGAGGTGTGGATGCGGCCCTGCGTCTCCGTCTGCGGCACGCGCTGCACGCGGTGCACGCCTGACTCGAATTTGAGGCGCGAGTAGACCTTGTCGCCTTCGATCTGCAGCGTGGCGTCCTTGATGCCGTTGACCGAGGAGTAGTTCGCGTCGGTCATGTCGACCTTCCAGCGCTTCGACTCGGCGTAGCGGATGTACATGCGCATGATCTCGGCCGCGAACAGCGAGGCCTCGTCGCCGCCCGTGCCGGCGCGGATCTCGACGAAGACGTTCTTCTCGTCGTTCGGATCCTTCGGCTGGAGCAGGATGCGGATCTCCTGCTCGAGGGCCGGCTCCTGCGGCTCCAGCTCGGCGATCTCCATCTCCGCGAGCTCGCGCATGTCGTCGTCGGCGTGGAGCATCTCCCGCGCATCCGCCAGACGCTTCTGCACTTGCTTGAGCTCGCGGTACTTGGCGACGACGCCGGAGATCTCGGAGATGGCCTTCATCGTGTCGCGGTAGGCCTTGACGTCGGTGACGACGTCCGGCTCGGCGATCTTGCGCTGGAGCTCGTTGTAGCGCTGTTCGATTTCTTCGAGTTTGTCGTACATGGCTGTCAGCTCTCGGCTCTCAGAAAGGAGAACGGGCGAGAGCGCAGCTAGGCGACGGCGGCTTGCTCGGGAACGATCACGTCGTACGCCAGCGCCTCGCGCAGCGCCACGATGGCCACCTCGAGCTGCGTGTCGTCCGGCTCCTTCGTGGTGATCTTCTGGAGCCACATGCCGGGGCGGGTGAGCGCGCGGCAGAGGGGATTCGCCAGGTGCCGCGCCGAGAAGCGGATGATCTCGTAGGCGAGGCCGGCGATCAGCGGGATCAGCACCACGCGCGCGGCGAACTTCACGGCGAACGGCATCGTCGACGGCACGAGCGAGAAGACCAGGATCGAGATCGCCATCACGAAGAGCAGGAAGCTCGTGCCGCAGCGCGGGTGGAGCGTCGACTTCGTCCTGGCGTTCTCGACCGTCAGATCCTCGTTCGCCTCGAACGTGTAGACCGTCTTGTGCTCCGCGCCGTGATACTGGAAGAGGCGGCGGATCTCCTTCATGTAGGAGATCGAGATGATGTAGCCGAAGAAGATGACCGCGCGCAGAAGGCCGTCGATGACGTTGTAGGTCAGATTGCCCATGCCCGGCGCGAAATAGTGGCGGATGGCGTTGGTGAGACCGAGCGGCACGAGGATGAAGACGCCGACGCCGAGGACCAGCGCCATGAGCATCGAGCCGGCCACGGCCCAGCGCGACATCTCCTGCTTCTCGCCCGACTCCGCCTCGATGGCCACGTTCGCGGAGTAATCGAGCGCGCGCATGCCGAGGATCAGCGACTGGATCAGCACGACCGAGCCGCGGAGCACCGGGAGCTTGAGGAACGGGTACTTCTTGGCGATCGAGACGAGCTTGTCCTTCTTGATGGCCACGCCGCCGTTCGGCTGGCGGACGGCGACGGAGTAGCCGGTCAGCGAGCGCATCATCACGCCCTCGAGCACGGCCTGGCCGCCGATGAGCATGTCGACGTTGCGGTCGGCCGCGGCGGCGGCCGGCATGGACGAGGTGAGGCCGTTCATCGTCGCGTTGAACGCGCCGAAGATCAGCTTCGCCGCCCCCGTCCAAAAGGAGCGCAACATTACTTCTTCGCTCCCGCCGCCGGCTGCTTCTTGGCGTAGCGCTGCTGGAAGCGGTCGATGCGGCCGGCCGAGTCGACCAGCTTCTGGCGGCCCGTGAAGAAGGGGTGGCACTTCGAGCAGATCTCGATGCGCAGCTCCTTGCGGGTCGAGCGGGTGGTCCAGGTCTCGCCGCAGGCGCAGTGGACCGGAACTTCCTGATATTTCGGGTGAATCTCTGGTTTCATTGGTGTTCCTTGCGTTTTGAGTCGTTTGGGGAACGCGCAGTATACGAAAAAAAGTCCGGGCTCCAGGGGCAGGGCGCTGATGTGGAGTGCGCCGGCCATGCCGGCGCTGTCAGAGCGGCGGCGTGGCCGCCGCACTCCACATCAGCGCCCTGCCCCCTATTTCCAGCCCAGCATCGAAACGCCCCAGTACGTCACTGCGCCGATGATCCCGGCGGCCGGAATCGTCAGGATCCAGGCCCAGACGATCTGGCCGGCCAGGCCCCAGCGCACCGCGGACAACCGCCGCGTCGCCCCCACCCCCACGATCGCGCCGGTGATGGCGTGCGTCGTCGACACCGGAATGCCGAAGTGCGTGGCGGTGAAGATCGCGATGGCCGCGCCGCTCTCGGCCGCAAAGCCCCCCTGCGGCTGCAGCTTGGTGATCTTCGAGCCCATGGTGTGGATGATCCGCCAGCCTCCGGCGAGCGTGCCGAGGGCGATCGCGGCGTGCGCGGCGAGCACCACCCACATCGGAATCTCGAACGTCTTGATGTAATGCGCCGTGAAGAGCACGCCGGCGATGATCCCCATCGTCTTCTGCGCGTCGTTGGTGCCGTGGCTGAGGCTGAACAGCGCCGCCGAGATGAGCTGCAGCCGCCGGAACCACTTGTCGACGCGCTGCGGGACGAAGTTGCGGAAGATCCAGAACGTCGCCGTCATCAGCACCAGGCCCGCGGCGAGGCCGATCAGCGGCGAAAGGAAGATGAAGAGAATCGTCTTCGTCCACCCCGACGGGATGATGACGTCGAACGAGAACGCCTTCGCCACGGCCGCGCCGGCGTAGCCGCCGATCAGCGCGTGCGAGGAGCTCGTCGGCAGGCCGAAATACCAGGTGATGAGGTCCCAGATGATCGCGCCGCAGAGGCCGGCGAAGACGACCGAGAATGTCACGACGTTCACGTCGATCATTCCCTTGCCGATCGTCTTCGCCACGGCGGTGCCGAAGCCGAACGCGGCCACGAAGTTGAAGAACGCCGCCCACAGCACGGCCTGCCCTGGCGAGAGGACCCGCGTGGAGACGACCGTGGCGATCGAGTTGGCGGCGTCGTGGAAGCCGTTGATGTAGTCGAAGGACAGCGCCAGGGCGATCAGACCGACGACTGTGATGAGCTGCGTCGACATCAGCCGTGCTTGACGACGATATTTTCGAGAAGGTTGGCGACGTCCTCGCAGCGGTCGGTGGCATCCTCGAGCAGGTCGAGGATCTCCTTCCACTTCATCACCACGATCGGGTCGCGCTCCTCGTCGAAGAGCTGCCCGACGGCGCGCTGGTGGGCGCGGTCGGCCTCATTCTCGAGCCGGTTGATCTCGACGGCGTGCTCGAGGACGCCGCCGCGGCTCTCCAGCGCCGCCACGGCCATGCGCATGGCATCGCACGACTGGGCGATGATGTGGGCGAGCTCGCGCGTGCCGGGACGGCAGCGGTCGATGTGGTAGAGCGGAATGAGGGCGGCGGCGTTGTCGATGGCGTCCATGACGTCGTCGAGCGCGCGGGCCATGGAGTGAATGTCCTCGCGGTCGATCGGCGTGACGAAGGTCTTGTTCAGTTTCTGGATGACTTCGTGGGTGAGGACGTCGCACTTGTGCTCGACTTCCTTGATCTCGTGCGCTTTGTCGGCGATGGGAGGGTCGGTGGCGAGCATCTCTTCGAGCAGGCGCGCGCCGCCGCGGATCTGGTCCGCCATGGCGGTGAAATTCGCGTAGAACGACTCCTCCCGGGGGATGAGACGGAACCTCGGCAAGTGAGCCCTCCTCGGAAAAGCGCGGGGATTCTAACGTAACTCAGGTCGCAGAGCGCGCCCTCATGGAAGAGGCAGCCGGATCGTAAACGTCGCCCCCTGCCCTTCCTCGCTCATGACGCTGATCGATCCGTTGTGGGCTTCGACGATGGCCTTGGCGATGTAGAGGCCGAGACCCAAGCCGCCGTAGTAGCGGCTGGAGACGTTGCGGGCGCGGTGGAAGCGCTCGAAGAGGCGCCCGATCTCGTCGCTCGGGATGCCGATGCCGCGGTCGATCACCGACGTCAGCACGTGCCCGTCCTCGACATGCGTGCTGACGTCGATCGGGCTCGGCTCCGGCGAGTACTTCATGGCGTTCGACAGAAGATTGTCGATGACCTGGCGCATGCGGTCGGGATCGACGTGCAGCACGGCCTCGCCGGCGCTGCCGTCGAACGTGATCGTCCGCGCCGGATTCTGCACGCGGAACGCGGCGGCGCGGCGGTTGACGAACTCGACCCAGCGGATCGGCTGCTTCTCGATCTGCAAACGATTGGTCTCGATGCGCGAGACGTCGAGGAGCTCGGAGATCAGGCCCATCATGCGGTCGATCTCGCCGAGGACCGCGTTGAGGTACGTGGCGCGCTCCTCGGGTGGCAGCTCGTTCACCGTCTGCGCGAGCAGCTGCGTGTAGCCCTTGATCGTCGTCAGCGGCGTGCGCAGCTCGTGCGAGGCGACGGAGAGGAACTCGTCCTTCTTGCGGTCGAGCTCCTGCAGCGCGGTGATGTCGCGGATGACCAGGACCGCGCCGACGACGCCGTTCGACTCGATCGGCGCCGCGGCGATGGAGAGATCGAGGTCCTTGCCGCTGATGAGATGCCGTCCGATGGCGAGGTAGTCCGGCACCGTCGAGCCGCGCAATGCGCGTGCGTGCGGAAAGTCGTCGCGCGGGACCGGCCGGCCATCGGGATAACGGAGGTGGAAGGCGTCGAAGCCGCCCTGCTGGATCGCTTCGGTGCGCGAGCCGAGGCCGAACATCGTCAGCGCCGCTTCGTTGACCGACACGACCTGCCCCTCGGCGTCGTAGACCCACAGCGCATCGGTCATCGACGCCAGGATCGAGTCGAGGCGCGCGGAGCGCTCGGCCATCATCTTGGCCAGGTCTTCGATCTCGCGCTTCGCCGTGACCTGGTCGGTCACGTCCTGGATCAGCACGGTGAGGCTCTGGGTGATGCCCGAAAACCGGCCGCGCACCGCCGCGATGATGCGGTTGATGTACATCGGCTGCGGCGTCTTCGCCACGGCGAAGGCGAGGTCGACGCGGGTCTCGCCCGCCTCGGCGACTTGCTTGAGCACTTTCTCGAAGCCGGGGATGACGTCGTCGGCGCGCAGGCCGATGACCTTCTCGTCGATCGGCAGCTTGCCGAACTCGCCGGCGAACTCCAGGAAGCGCGCGTTGGCGAGCTCGAAGCGCAGCTCGTCCGCCGAGACGACGGCGACGCCGACCGGCGCGGTCTCGAGCACGGCCTCGAAGCGGACGCGGGCATCGACCTCGCGCCGCGCCAGCTCCTCGGCGGCGCGGTGGCCTTCCTGGGCGATGCGGGCCAGGCGGTGGATGTGGCTGGCCGCGCCGATGCGCTCCGCGACGGAGGCCGCGAACTCGAGATCCTCGGCGCTGAAGTTGCGGCGCGGATCGAACTGCGAAATGACGATCGCGCCGATGCGCTCGCCGTAGGCCTCGATCGGGTAGGCGATGACGCTTTGCTCTTTGAGCTCGGCCTTGACCGCCCGCTCTTCCTCGTCGCGCGCGAAGTCGACCACGGCGTTGCCGCGCACTTCGAAGAAGAGCAGCGGCCGGCCGATCTGGAACACCGTGCCGGGCAGACCTTCGCCGGGGCGGTACGGGTGGGTGGCGAAGTAGTCGCGAAAGCGGTCGATCGACGGATCGGTGGAGCCCCAGCCGACCAGCTCGAGCTGCCCGGCCGCGGCGTGGTAGAGGTGAATCTTGACGGCGCCGGCGACGGCCTGGGCGACGCGCAGCGCCGTCTCGTTGAGGTCGTCGAAGGTCGGCTGCATGGTGACCGCTTCGAGCCCGAGGTTGGCGAGGCACTCGGCGCGGCGGCGGCGCCACGACTCGCGCTCCGCGTTCTGCCGCTCCTCGGTCACGTCGCGCGAGAGGACGACGGAGCCGATGATGCGGCCGTGATCGTCGCGGATCGGCGCGGCCTTCAGGTTGACGACGCGGTCGTCGTCGAGTCGTCCGTCGTGCACGAGGTAGTCGGACTTCACCGTCTCGCCGCGCAGCGCGCGCATCGACGGCAGCTCGCTCGGCGAGAGCGGACTCCCGTCGATGTAGCGGTGTTGTTTGGCGCGCGTCCCGGCCTCGGGAGCGAACATCGTCGTCGGCTCGCGCGTGGCCGCGGCGTTCATCCGCTCCAGGCGGCCGCCGGCGTCGTAGATCGCGGCCGATTCGGGGATCTGGTCGAGGATGGCGTTGACCTTGGCCATCTCGCGCACGGCGCGCGCGTGCAGCAGCGTGTTGTTCAGCGCCAGCGTGGCGTAGCGGCCGATCTCGCCGAAGAGCTCGACCTCCTCCTCGGTCCACTGCCGCGGCGTGCACTGGTGCATGCCGAACGCCCACGGCTCTTCCTCGCGGGGGCGGAGGATCTGCACGATCTCCGAGCTCACGCGGTAGCGCGCGGCGAGCTCGGTGTCGAGGTCGGGATCGCCGGCGTGGACGACGACCGGCAGCGACGACTCCATGGCCCGGCGGATCAGCGCGCGCGAATTGGCGAGCGACACCGGCGCGATCTCGCTCTCCTCCTTCTCCAGATGCGGCGCGTTCACGGAGAAGCGCACCGTCGCGAACTCCGCGGTCTCGTTGATCGGCTGCAGGAGCCAGGCGCGGTCGGCGGCGAACTCTTCGCGCGTGATGGTGACGATGCGCCGCAGCACTTCCTTCAGCTCCAGCGTCTGCGTGAACGACTCGAGGATGGTGGAGAGGAAGCGATAGCGCTCCTCGGAGTTGAAGCGCTGCGGCGAGCGGCGGTCGAGGTAGCGCACCATCAGCGAGCGCAGCTCCTCGCCGTACGACTCCGGCAGATCGAGGAGCCGTGCCATCGGCTGCTTGCGCTCCGCCTCGGCGCGCAGCAGCGGCGAGGAGCCGCCGCTGACAGCGATGAGGGTGAAGTTCTCGCGGTCGAGCAGGGCCAGCGCTTCCTGTTCCGAACCGGCCACCACGGGCGTGAAGCTGAGCTGTTCCGCGACCTCGGCGGGCGCTCTCGCAGCGGGATCGGTCGCGACAATGAGGACGTGGTTGGACATGAAGCGCCGTTTGCGGTGAGTGTTGATCGTAGCAGAAAGTAGAATCGCCGCATGAAACGTTCGTTCGACGAGCTGGTGCGTCTGATGACCACGCTTCGTGGTCCCAACGGCTGTCCGTGGGACCGCAAACAGACCCTGCCGTCGCTCAAGCCGTTCATCATCGAGGAGTCGTACGAAGTGGTCGACGCCATCGACCGCGACGACCGCGCGGACCTCTGCGAGGAGCTCGGCGATTTCCTGCTCCAGGCCGTGTTCGTGGCCGAGGTCACGCGCGAAGAGGGCTCATTCGACATCAATGACTCCGTGACCGCGATCTACGAGAAGCTCGTGCGCCGCCACCCGCACGTCTTCGGCGACGTGGAGGCCCGCGACGCCGAGCAGGTGCTGGTCAACTGGGAGAAGCTGAAGAACGAGGAGCGCAAGGCGGAGAACAAGAGCGTGCTGGCCGGCGTGCCGCAGTCGCTTCCGGCGCTGCTGAAGGCGTCGCGGTTGACGGAAAAAGCAGCGCGCGTCGGCTTCGATTGGCGCCGCACCGAAGACGTCTTCGACAAGCTCTCCGAGGAGCTCGGCGAGCTGCACGAGGCCATCGACTCCGGCGACGAGTCGCGCATGCACGACGAGATCGGCGACCTCCTCTTCACAATCGCCAACATCGCCCGCAAGCTGAATGTGAACGCCGAGGAGGCGCTGCAGTCGACGAACCGCAAGTTCCGGCGGCGCTTCGAGTCGATGGAGGCGTCGGTGCGCGAGAGCGGACGGAACCTCGATCAGCTTTCGCTCGAACAGATGGACGCGCTATGGGACGAAGCAAAAGCCGCCGAGCGTGGCTGATGGCCGCCGCGGTGGCGGCGTTGACGCTGCTCTTCGCCGCCAGCCCGTTCGGCACGCGCGCCGGGCTGGCGGCGATCGAGAGCTATCAGGCGCACGTGTCGCCGCACCTCGGCGGCGTCGTGCAGTGCCGCTTCAAACCGACGTGCTCGCACTACGGGCACGAGGCGATCGCGAAGTATGGGTTATTGAAGGGCGGCGCGAAGACGGCGTGGCGGATCGCGCGGTGCGGGCCGTGGACGAAGTTGGGAACGGTCGATCTGCCGTAAGAGCACCCCAACCTCCGCCGCGCCCGGCCGTCTGACCCTTCGATGACGGAGGCGATCCTGCCGCGCGGGACGTTCTGGGGGCAGCCGCTCCGCTCGAGCGAGGTCCGCGGCCTGACGCTCACCGACTACACCTACCATCCCTTGCTGCGCGTCGCGCCGCATTGCCACGAGAGCGCCTACCTGAGCATCGTTCTCTCCGGCGGATACGAGGAGTCGCTGCCCGGCGGGGAGCGGACGTGCCGCGGCGGCACGGTCACGCTGCACCCTCCGCACGAACGTCATGCCGATCGTTTCGGCACGACCGGCGCGCGCATCTTCACGATCGAGTTCGAGCCGCGGTGGCTCGCCGGCGCCACGGACGGTCTTTCCGTCCTCGATCGGCCGGCGGTATTTCGCGGAGGAATGATCGCCTCGCTCATGGTGAGAGCGAGCGCAGAGCTGGCGCGGATGGACGACCTCTCGCCGCTGGCGATCGAGGGACTGGCGTACGAGACGCTCGCCGAGGCGATGCGCGGAGCGCGGGACGGCGGGCGGGGCGCACCGCGGTGGCTCCAGCGCGTCTGGGAGCTCGTCTCGGACCAGTGCCGCGAACGCCTCACCATCGCCGCGCTGGCGGCGGAGGCGGGAGCTCATCCGGCCCATCTCACGCGCGAGTTCCGCCGCTACTTCGGAATGACCATCGGCGAGGCAATCCGTTCGCGCCGCATCGAGCTCGCCTCGGATCGACTGGCTTGCTCCGACGATCCGATCGCGCAGGTCGCGCTCGACGCCGGCTTCTCCAGCCAAAGCCACTTTTCGACGATGTTTCGCAGGGTGACCGGAACCTCGCCGGCGCTCTACCGCCGGCGCGCCCGCCTACGCTGAGATCGCGAAAAACGCGCTCGGATCGCGATCGATCGCCGCGCGCCCGATGCCTATCTTCGAGCGATGCGAATCATCAACTGCGTCGCCGCTCTCGTTCTTGCCGCCTGGCCCGCCTCCGCAATCATCATGCGCCACGACCGCGAGCCGGCCCGCTACGCGGCCCTCGGCAGCCGATTCCCGGCCGTCGGCATGCTCGGCGGCCAAGTGACCTGCACGCTCATCGCGCCGCGCTGGGCGCTCGGTGCCGCGCACACGATCGAGGACTACTTCAATCCGACGGGCGCTCCGTTCGTCACGTTCGCGGGAAAACGATACGAAATCGATAAAGTCATCCTTCATCCGAAACGAGTGCCGCGCACGGTCGACTCCGACGCCGACCTCGTGCTGCTGCGCCTGCGCGAGCCGGTCGAGACGATCGCGCCGGTGCTGCTGTACGACCGCGACGACGAGCCGGACAAGATCGTCACCATCGCCGGCTGGGGCGAGACGGGCACCGGTCTCACCAGGACGAGAACCGAGCGCGGGAAACTGTTCGGCGCGAACAATCGCGTCGAGGCGGTGTTCGAGCACTCGCTGATCTTCACCTTCGATACGCCGCCGGCCGGACTCGATCTGGAAGGACTTCCCGGCGCCGGCGACAGCGGATGTCCGGCCTTGCTCGAGGAGAACGGCAAGGTCTTCATCGTCGGCGTCGGCTCGTTCAACAGCGGCAGCGACGAGACCGCGTCCACGTACGGCACGGTCGACGCGTTCGCGCGCGTTTCCGCGCATCGCAAGTGGATTGAGGATACGATCGCGGCCGATCCGCCGTCGAGCATCCCGCTGTTCGGTGCATACGTACGCGGTACGTCGCTGCCGAAGACTCGAGCCGGAAGCGCGGCCAAGGCGTTCCTCGCGGCCTTCAATTCCGGAAACGTGGCCGCGATGGCCGCCTTCTACCGGACCTATGGACGCCGCCGCTCCGAGGAGGAGATTCAGAAAACGGCCGCAGCATGGCAGAAGCTGATCGACCAGTACGGTTCTTACGAGCTCCTCGGCTACAAGGAATCGGGCCCGTACGCGATCGCGGTATTCGTCCGCGCCGCCAAAGGCGGCATCGGACGCGCCGTCGGCGTGCTGCTCGAGCCGGAGGGCGAGCATCGCATGAAACGCCTGGTCATGGCCGACGCCGCGGAGCCCTAATCCTCCCGCGGCTCCTCCGCGCTCGGACA
The DNA here is from genome assembly GCA_036522835.1 of Thermoanaerobaculia bacterium. Lineage (GTDB taxonomy): Bacteria > Acidobacteriota > Thermoanaerobaculia > Gp7-AA8 > Gp7-AA8 > DATDFB01. Next base: position 27,181 of record DATDFB010000118.1, read on the forward strand.
CACATCGTTCAGGTCGCACTCCGCGCACTTCGGCTTCCGCGCCGCGCAGATCTGCCGGCCGTGGTAGATCAGCCGGTGCGAGAACACCGTCCACTCCTTCTGCGGAATCAGCTTCATCAGGTCCTGCTCGATCTTCTCCGGCTCGCTGTGCGCCGTCAGCGCCAACCGTCCTGCCACGCGCCCGACGTGCGTGTCGACCACCACGCCGACGTTGATCTTGAACGCGTTCCCCAACACCACGTTCGCCGTCTTCCGCCCCACGCCCGGCAGCGCCGTCAGCTCCTCCATCGTTCGCGGCACCTCGCCGCCGTGGCGCTCCACGATTGCTTTGCTGGCTGCGATCACCGCCTTTGCCTTATTGCGGAAGAACCCGGTCTGCTTGACGTCGCGCTCCATCTCCACCTGACTCGCGCTCGCGAACGCCGCAGGGCCGGGGTACTTGCGGAAGAGCGACTTCGTCACGATGTTCACCCGCACGTCCGTCGACTGCGCCGAGAGAATCGTGGCGATCAGCAGCTCGAACGGCGTCGTGTAATCGAGCGAGCACTTCGCCTTCGGGTACATCCGTTTGAGCCGCGCGTTGATCTCCGTCGCGCGCTCCTGCTTCTTCGTCGCCATCGGCATAGAATCAAACCATGACCACCACGCTCGACCCAAGCCGCGTCGTCCACGCGCCGCGCGGCACGGAGCTCTCCTGCCGCGGATGGCAGCAGGAAGCCGCGCTGCGCATGCTGATGAACAACCTCGACCCCGAGGTCGCCGAGCGGCCGGAGCAGCTCATCGTCTACGGCGGCATCGG
>DATDFB010000119.1:0-3088 GCA_036522835.1 Thermoanaerobaculia bacterium
GTGCCGTCGATGACGGTGACGTCGTGGATGACGATCGTCTCGGCGGCGATCTGCCGCTCGATGGCGCGCTCGCTCCGCTCGACGAAGGCGGCGTAGCCCTGCGGATCGACGAAGTCGCGCCTCTTCGACTTCTCGGCGAGGTTGAAGAAGCTGCCGTGCGAGGCGAGAAAGATGTCGGGATGGAGCGAGCGCAGCACGGCGAAGGTGCGGCGGTAGTCGGCGACGGCGTTCGGATAGCGGCGGTTCGTGGTCAGCACGTACCCGGGCGCGGTGGCGCTGCCGACGAAGACGACGGCGTACGACTTCGCGCCGTCGGCGATGGTCGTCGTCCAGGTCGTGCAGCCGGGGGTGTGGCCGGGGGTGATGCGCGCGACGAGCGTCGTGCCGCCGAGGGAGACGGTGTCGCCGTCGTCGACGATGCGGTCGGCGGCGATCGGCGGGAACGGAAAGCGGTCGCGGAATTGCGGATCGCCGTGGCCGCCGCGGGCCAGGAGCGGGGCATCGCCGCGGCTGGCCACGAACGCCGCGCAGGAGGCTTTCTTCAGCGCGGCCAGTCCGCCGGCGTGATCGAAGTGCGCGTGGCTGCTGAGGAGGAAGCGCACGTCCTCGATGCGAAATCCGAGGCGGCGGACGTTGGCGACGATCATCGGCGCGGTCTCCTCGAAGCCGCCGTCGAGAAGGATGTGCCCCTGCGGCGTGGCGATGAGAAAGGAGGTCACGTCGGAGGCGCCGACGTAGTAGAGGTTGCCGGCGATGCGGAACGGCTCGACCGGCTGGTTGTTCGCGCGCGAGACGGGATCTTGCTGGGCGAGGAGGGGGAGGGCGGCGAGGAGGAGCAGGAGGGTGAGAAGCGCGTTTCGCATGGGCGGGGAGATGGTACTCGCGGGGCGGGCGGAAGGGCCGGGGCTCCCACGCGCAAATGGGCGTCGGCACTGTCCCTTGCAACTCTTTGGGGGGATATTGCGGCCTGTTCGGTGACCACTGCAACGACATCCGTCTTGCCATGGTGGCGTGCAATTCGGAGCCGCCCGAGGCGGCCTTTGTCAGCTTGAGGATCGTTAGCCGGTTCGACGCTTGAAAACCGTTCAGCCGGCGATAAATCCTCGGTTACGCCCGATCTTCGTAGCAGCAGCCACGAGATGGCGAAATAACGATGGCCGAAAGATCGACGAAGTTGCGAGCTGCTGCTTGATAACCGCTGCAGATTTCCGCAGAACGCTCGCTGCGCCGCGAAATTCAGCTGCTGTACCAACGGTCGTCTCGAATGTGTCCAGCAGGCAAGTCACCATTCCGCCGCACGTCCCGCCATGGATTAGCGGATCACGGCCTTTGTAGTCGCTCAGCACGCGATCGAGCCGATACGATTTGGAGTCGAGAACGAATATCTCGTATGTGGAAGGATCAGAATCTTTGATCGTGCATGTCAGTCCCAACTCGAATGGCATGTTGAATCGCGCTGGCAGACCAACTCGGCTGAGATCATGAATGGACATTCGGCATTTGCGTATGAGCTCAATGATGCGTGCGAGGCGACCGTCGCCTTTCTCACGTACCTCCAGCACGCAGTGTGGCTCTTGTCCGAGAAAGACGAGCATGCCGACCAGAGTTACGAAGAGTGGCTCGTAGGCCGTATCGAACGGAGCATTGATGAACACGGCCTTGCGGTCTGGCGCCGCAACGGAGCGGAGCATTACGGCGCGCGCTTGGTCATCCGCACGACTTTGCCGGAGACAAGCTTTCTCTCAGGCGCCGTCCCCCGGCGGCTGACGCGCTCAGCCGCCGCGACGGCCGCAGTAGCGCGGCGCTCCTCAGCTGGACGAATACCTAGCGCCGTGATGATTTCGGAAGCACTAGCCTTCTCGAGTTGCATCTTCCGGGAGTGCTTGCGAGTGGTTGTCTTCGCCATGCCGGAAGCGTAACATCGCCGTGAATCTCGCGCTAGCGACAAAAGACGGGTTCACTTTTTGGCCCTGAACTCAGGATAATCAACGATAAGCGCGACTGTGTTCTCGACGGCGTCCGGGACGTTCTCGGTGAAGACCAGACGCTTGGTTCCGAGTCATTCGTCCGGCAAGAACCCGGAACGCGCGGCGTGAATGAAATCGGTATACGGCGGCTCCTCTCCGGAGGAGCGGAGGACTGTGGCAATTTGACCGCGGTGATAGCCACCGTGAATCGGAACGTGCGCGAAAATATCCTCGATTGCGTTACTCCAGGTTTCGCCTTTCGAGTTCCGATACTCGACTGTCGTTTTCGGATCGGCATCGCGCAGCATCACATGCCAGGCATCTCGAAGCCAATCGAGCTCCTTTGCGCATTGCAATAACGTCAGGTCGGGCCACACCTCCATTTTCGAGCCTGACCAGCCGAGACGCGCGAGCCACAGCCACTGGACAGAGACAATGTGCGAGATCAGACGCACCGCGGCAGCCGGAGGCGCTGCGACGGCGGAAAGCCGAGAGAGCTCTTCGCGGTTCGCCCAGTCGTCGTAGTCGAATAGCCGGTCGACGCGCATCTTCATCCAGTATGCCACGGGATTTCCGTGGCGGGCGGGCGGCGGAAATGTCAAAAACTTGACATTGGCGCTCCGGCTCTGCACAATGTCAAAAATCTGACATGAGCCAAAACGACCTCAGCCGCCGGGAGCGGCAACTTCTCGACGTCATCTACCGCCTCGGCCGCGCCACCGCCACGGAGGTGCTCGAGCACCTCGACGACGCGCCCACCTACACCACCGTCCGCGGGCTCCTCCGCGTCCTCGAAGCGAAAGGGCACATCCGCCACGACGACGACGGCGGACGCTACGTTTATCACCCCACGGTGAAGAAGGAGCGCGCCGCCCGCAGCGCCATCAAGCACGTGGTCAGCACGTTCTTCGACGGTTCCCCCTCGGAGGCGCTGGCCGCGCTGCTCGGGAACGGCAAGCGCCTCGACGCGGAGGAACTCGAGCGCCTGGCCGAGCTCGTCGAGGCCGCGCGGCGGAAGGAGCGGCGATGACGCTCGCACTCGTCAAGATCACGCTCGTCATGCTGCTGGCGCTGGCCGGCGCAGCCGCCGCGCGGCGCGCCGCCGCGGCCACGCGGCACGC
>DATDFB010000120.1:0-5707 GCA_036522835.1 Thermoanaerobaculia bacterium
GCGGTCGCGATCGCCGCGCTCGGGGCGCGGACCGCGCGACTCGCGCGCCGCGGCTGCGGCGGCCAGCTCCTCCTCCGTCGGGGGCGGGAGGAGCGGCTTGCGCGAGAGGCGGATCTTGCCGGTGTCGGGCTCGATGCCCACCACCTGCACCTCCGTCTCGTCGCCGAGCTGGAAGAGATCCGTCACCTGGCCGACGCGCGTGTGCGCCATCTCGGAGATGTGCAGCAGGCCGTCCTGACCCGGCAGGATCTCGACGAACGCGCCGTACGGCTCGATGCGCTTCACCGTTCCCTTGTACGTCTTGCCCACCTCGGGCGACGCCGTCAGGCCCTTGATGATGTCGATGGCGCGCTCGGCGGACTTCTCGTCCATCGAAGCGATCGTCACCTTGCCGTCGTCCTCGACGTCGATCTTCGTCCCCGTCTCCTCGACGATCCAGCGGATCGTCTTGCCGCCGGAGCCGATCACGTCGCGGATGCGGTCCTTCGGAATCTGGATCGTATAGAGGCGCGGCGCGAACTCGGAGAGCTCCGCGGCCGGCGCGGCGATGACCGCGTCCATCTTGTCGAGGATGTAAAGCCGCCCGTCGCGCGCCTGCGCCAGCGCGCGGGCCATCACCTCGCGCGACAGCCCCGTGACCTTGATGTCCATCTGCAGGGCGGTGATCCCCTTGCGCGTGCCGGCGACCTTGAAGTCCATGTCGCCTTCGTGGTCTTCCATGCCGGCGATGTCGGTGAGGATGGCCGGCGCTTTCCCTTCCCCGCTGACGAGGCCCATGGCCACGCCGGCGACGGCGGCGCGCATCGGCACGCCCGCCTGCATCAGGGCCAGCGAACCGCCGCAAACCGAGGCCATCGACGACGAGCCGTTCGACTCGAGAATGTCGCTGACGATGCGGATCGTGTAGGCGAAGTCGCTCTCCGGCGGCAGCAGCGGCTGCAGCGCGCGGCGAGCGAGATTGCCGTGGCCGATCTCGCGCCGGGCCGGGCCGCGCAGGAACTTCACCTCGCCGACGGAGAAGGGCGGGAAGTTGTAATGGAGCATGAAGCGCTGGAAGGTCTCGCCCTCGAAGTCTTCGATCTTCTGCGCTTCCTGCGGCGTGCCTAGGGTGACGGTGACGAGGGCCTGGGTCTCGCCGCGGGTGAAGATCGCCGAGCCGTGCGTGCGCGGCAGGACGCCGAGGTCGATGGAGATCGGGCGGATCTCCGCGAAGGAGCGGCCGTCGACGCGCGTCTGCTCGTCGAGCATCAGGTTGCGGAAGATCTCCACTTCCATCTCCCCGATGGCCGCGGTGACGGCGGCGAGCTTCTCGGCGTCGTCGGGGGGAACGGTGGCCGCGATCTGCGTGCGCGCGTCTTTCATCGCCGCGCTGCGGGCGTGCTTGCCGGTGGTGAGCATGGCCGCTTTCAGCGCGGCGCCGTGCGCCGACATCAGCTCGTGCACGAGCTCGGCGCTGAACTTCGGCGTGTACGTCACGTCGATCTTCGGCTTGCCCGCTTCCTCGCGGAGCCGCCGCTGGAGCTGGCAGATCTCGCGGATGGCGGCGTGCGCGGCCTCGAAGGCGTCGAGGACGACGCTCTCGTCGACTTCGCGCGCCCCCGCCTCGACCATCACGATGGCATCCTCGGTTCCGGCCACGACCAGGTCGAGGTCGGAGAGGTCGCGCTGCGAGTTCGTCGGGTTGATGACGATCTCGCCGTTGAGATAGCCGACGCGCACGGCGCCGATCGGATTCGGGAAGGGGATCTCGGAGATGACCAGCGCCGTCGAGGCGGCGTTGATGGCCAGGATGTCGGGGTCGTTCTCGCCGTCGGCCGAGAGCACCAGGGCGATGATCTGCGTCTCCTGGCGGTAGCCCTTCGTGAACGAGGGGCGCAGGGGCCGGTCGATGAGGCGCGAGGTCAGGATCTCTTTTTCGGTCGGACGCCCTTCGCGCTTGAAGAAGCCGCCGGGGATGCGTCCGCCGGCGTAGGTGTACTCCTTGTAGTCGACAGTCAGCGGCATGAAGTCGCCGAGGACCGTGCCGTCTTTGTAGCAGGCGGTGGCGAGCACGACCGTGTCGCCGTAGCGGATCACGCAGGCGCCGTTGGCCTGTTTGGCGACCGCACCCGTCTCCAGAGACAGACTGCGTCCGCCGATCTCCATTTCTTTCTTGAACGTCATTGGTTTCTTTCTGTGCCGGAGGCCACTCATCACCTCGAGCCTTGAATTTTTCCGCGGGGCTGGCCGAATGATGGGATCCGGCCGGAGGGACGACGTGCGCGAAGCACGCCAAAACGAACGAGGACAGGCAAGAGTGCCTGTCCTCCATGGATTCGCTATTTGCGGATGCCGAGCTTCTCGATGACCGTGCGGTAACGCTCCAGGTCGGTCTGCTTGAGGTAGTCGAGCAGCCGGCGGCGGCGGCCGACGAGCTTGAGCAGGCCGCGGCGCGAGTGGTGGTCCTTCGCGTGCGACTTGAAGTGCTCGGTCAGGTAGTTGATGCGGTTCGAGAGTAGGGCGATCTGCACCTCTGGCGAACCGGTATCGCCCTCGTGGGTGCGATACTCGGAAATGAGACTCGATTTCTGTTCCTTGGTGGTCGGCAAAACACTGTCTCCTAAGCTGTTAAACGTATTCTCTGTACGCGGTTTCTGGTAAATCGCGACAGGGTAACAGCGGAGGGGGGCAAAAGCAATCCCGCGGGGGGCGGAAATAGGGCGCGGGGCGCAGGGTCACGGGTCACAGGTCACGGGTGACAGGTCACAGGTCGTTGTCGACCGAGAACACCACCCGTCACCTGTCACCCGTCACCTGTCACCTGTCACCCGTCCCCCGTCCCCTTCCGCCGTATCATTTCTCATCTTGATTCGCCCCGCCCTCCTCCTGCTGCTCGCAGCCGAAGTTCTGGCCGCGCAGACGCTCCACCTCGGCGAGCCGTTCCCGCTCACGAGCACGCGCTACGGCACCGCGCGCGGGCACCATCCGCTCCTCCTCTCCAACGGCGTCGATCCCGTCGTCTTCTGGACCGACGGCCGGTACGTGCGCGCGGTGCGCGTCGGCTCCGGCATCGTCAGTCCGAGCCGCGTGATCCTCGAAGCCAACACCGGCGAGCCCTCGTACGACGCCGTTTGGACCGGACATCAATTCCTCGTCGTTGCCGGCACGCGCGACGTCGTTGGAGGAACGGGCAACCAGGTGGCCGCCCGGCTGGTCGCCGCGAACGGCGAGCCGCTCGGCGCCCCGTTCACGATCGTCGCCGGCGGTCTGCCGCACGTCGCTTTCAACGGCCGCAACGTGCTCCTCATCTACACCGAGCCGTTCTCGACTCAGGTCAACACGCTGCTCCTGACCGCGAACGGCAACGTCGTCGCGTCGCCGCGGCTGTCTGGAATGAGGGCCGACGGACGCGTGGCCGTGGCCAGCAACGGCAGCACGTTCGCCGCGGTCGTGCCGCGCGCGCTGGAGCCGCGCCTTCTGCAATTCGACGGCAGCGGCAATCTCACCTCCGAAACGATTCTCGGCACGTACGGCAGCTCCGCGACCATCGCCACCGACGGCCGGCGCTACCTCGCGGTCGGCGCGTGCGGCGAGGGCGGCCCGTGCTCGCCCGCGTACACGCGCCTCGTCGACGCGGACGGCAGCGTCGGCCCGGCCGTGGAGCACGACGCCCTCCTCCCCCCCTTCCCGTTCCAGCCGTCGGCCGTCTGGAGCGGCAGCGAGTGGGTGGTCGCATACATCCGCGGCCTTTCCGGCACGACCGGCATGCTGAACGTCTTCCACCTCGACGCCAAGACCGCGGCCATCAGCAAGCGCGAGCAGCAGAGCGCGGTCGAGAGCTCGCTCACCGCCGTCGGCGGCCGCGTGCTGGCCGCGTGGGTCGCCTCGCGCTTCTACGACACCATCTACGTCGCCGGTCTGCCGCTCGGCTCCGGCGTCGTGACGCCCGTCTCGATCGCCCCGACGTTCCAGATCCTGCCGGTGGCGGCGACCTCGGCGAACGGCACGCTCGTGGCGTGGCAGGAGCTCGGCAGCGGCGTGACCACGCTGTACACCGGCTTCCGCGCGGCCGGCGGCGCGTGGACGGAGCGGCCGATCTTCTCGTTTCCGCCGAACGACTGCTACTACTGCTACGAAACGACGGTGAACGCGTACGCCGCGGGCGACGGCAACGAATTCATCCTCGTGAGCGGCCTCGAGCTGCGGCGGCTCGACGCCGCCGGGGCGCCGATCGGCAATCCGATCGCCCTGCCGCCCCTCTCCATTCAGCAGCTCCTCTGGAGCGGCCGCGACTACTTCCTGCTCAACTACGAGAGGATCACCCGCCTCTCGCCCGCCGGCGCGATCACCGCGAGCGTTCCGATGCCGAAGCCGATCGGCCAGGCCTTCACCTTTGCCTCCGACGGCAGCGGCGGACTCCTCGCCGTCTGGGTCAACCGGTTCATCTCCGAGTTCGAGCAGAGGACGACGGGGCTCTTCGCCGTGCGGCTCGACCGCGACCTGCAGCCGATCGACATGACGCCGATCGAGCTCACGTCCGACGATCCGGCCATCACCGCCTCGTCCGCGACGTGGGACGGCCAGCAGTACGTCGTGGCCTGGTCGGGAGCGAAAGGCGTGAAGGCGGCGCGTTTCGCCGCCACCGGCGCAGCCATGCCGAAGATCACCCAGATCTCCACCGATCTCAGCTCGCAAACCGACGTCGTCCCGATCCGCGACGGCGTCGCCGTCCGCTGGTTCTACTACAACGGAGCGAATACCGTCGCCTTTCTCCACCGCGACGGCACCGTCACCGCCCCGGCGGTCGTCTCCGCGCCCGGCACTCCCGGCACCGTCGCCGCGCTGCCGAACGGCGACGCCGCGTACGTCGATCAGGCGGTGCTGGCGTCGTACGAGAGCAGCATGCGCCTGACGATGCGGACGATCAGCGAGGCGGCGCTGCCGTCCAAGCCCGATGCGCCGCGGCTGTCGGCGCAGCAGTCGACGCTGACGTGGTCCGCGCCGCCGCAGCCGGTGAGCGGCTATCGCGTGGAGATGCGCCGCGGCGACGAGCCGTGGGTCGAGCTCGAGCCGGTGCTCGCGCCGGAGGTGCACGCGCTCGTGGTGAACAACGGCGCCGCCGCCTACCGCGTCCGCGCCTGGAACGAGGCCGGCCTCGGCGCGCTCTCGAACAGCGTCGCGTTGGGCGCCGTCCGCCGCCGCGCATCGCGGCCGTGACGCACGTGCTCCGAGGCTGTGGAGCATTGCTCCACATCGTGCGAGCACGTGCTCCTAGGCCGCGGAGCATTGCTCCACACCGTGCGAGCACGTGCTCCGAGGCTGTGGAGCATTGCTCCACACCGTGCGAGCACGTGCTCCGAGGCCGTGGAGCATTGCTCCACACCGTGCGAGCACGTGCTCCGAGGCCGTGGAGCATTGCTGCACACGGGAACTACAACGTAACGACGACCTTCCCCGTCGTCTCCCGCGACTCCATGGCCCGGTGCGCCTCGGCGATCTGCTCGAAGCGGTAGACGGGGCCGACGAGCGGCCGGATCTCGTTCGCCTCCACGAAGCGGACGAGGTCGGCCCACGCGCCGTCGACGAGCCCCGCGTCGAGCAGCCAGCCGACGTGGAAGCTCATCACGCCGTACGAGCGGCGGAGCATGTCGAAGACCGAGACGCGCGGGATGTTCGGAATGGCGCGCAGGCGCGCCAGCCACCGCCCGCCCTTGCCGAACGCGCCCGC
>DATDFB010000121.1:0-3996 GCA_036522835.1 Thermoanaerobaculia bacterium
ATCACCTCGCCCTGCGTCACCTTCTTGCCGGGGCGAACCCCCTTGGCGAAGCGCGAGAGGTGGAGGTACGACGTCTCGATGCGCGAGGTGTGGCGGATGCGGACGAAGTTCCCCTCGCCCCCTTTGTAGCGCGCCTCGACCACCACGCCGTCGGCCGTGGTCATGACCGGCGTGCCGGTCGGCGCGCCGTAGTCGACGCCGTGATGCGGCCGGAAGGCGTGCAGGATCGGATGGAAGCGGCTCTTGGAGAAGCCGGAGGTGATGCGGGTGAACTGCAGCGGCGCGCGGAGGAACTGCTTCCGCAGCGGGCTGCCGTTGCGCGCGTAGTAGCCGGCCCCGTCGGCTGATTCCTGGCGGAAGGCCTCGTAGGTCTGCCCGTTGTGCGTGAAGCGCGCGGCGACGATGGGGCCGTAACCGAGGACGTCGCTGCCGCCGAAGCGCTTCCTGACGATCACGCTGAACGAATCGCCGCGCTGCAGGGCAAAGAAGTCGATGTCCCACTGAAAGACGTCGACGAGCTGCTGGACGAGCTGTGGTCCTTCGCCGGCGAGGCGCAGCGACTCGTAGAGCGACGAGTCGATGCGCGCCGCGACCGCCGTCTCGACCTCGGTGACCTGCACCTGGCGCTGGCTGATGTCGAAGCCGCCGCGGTCGTTGCGGACCGCGTCGATCTCCCCCCAGCCGAGCACCTTCATCTCCACGCTGTCGATCCCGTCGTCGGGAGCGTGGTGGAAGCGGACGATGTTGCCCGGGCGGAGGCGGCGGAGGTCGAGGACCTTGCCGAACTCGTTATTGAGGATCGCGCTCTCGCCGCGGGTGAGGCCGCCGGCGACGAGGATGGCGTCGAGCGTGTCGCCGTCTTCGACGGTGAGGATGACGGAGTGCTGGGGAAGGGTGTCGGGGGCGGGGGCGGAGAGCTGGTCGTAGCGGAGCCGCGGAACGGGCGTGGCGATCGCCGAGGCGCGGATGGACTGTTGGGCCGGCCCGGCGCCGTTGGTCACGACCAGGAGGAGCGGAACGACGATGGGAAGAACCGCGAAGTACGCTCGCGGCCGCTTCACATACCCACCGATGGCGAGCAGCTTCTTCATTGCTTGAACGTCACGAACCGGGGACGGAAACTGCCGGGGATGGTACCACGGAGGAATGACTACTGCTTTTCGGGCTCCATCGACAGCACATGCACCGGCGCCTTCTGCGTGTCGTCGCGCAGCGGATCGGCCTTGCGGAATCCCGCCGGGATCTGGAACAGCGTCGCCGCCACCTCGGGCTTCGACTCGATGGCGGTGATCGTCATGTCCTTCGTCTGCGTGTGCACCTGCTTCAAGGGAATCTGGCTCCCCGCGGGACGCGGCGTGGCGTTCATCGTCGTGACCTCGGTGGTCTGGCGCAGCGGGAAGCCCTTGATCTTCGTGTTCTCCGCAGAGACGAGGTCGTCGATGTCGGGATTGCCGGTGTGGATACCGCCGTCGGCCAGGAAGCCGTCGGCGATGCCGGCGTAGGCCATCGTCGTCCACTTGTCGATGACCGTCGTGACCGACTGTTTCAGTTGCAACTGCCCGAACGGCACGGCGATGTCGTAGCTCATCACCATGCGGAAGTGGTCGGTGGGCAGCCCGGCGATGACCGGGTGGTCGGGCATCGGCGTGACGTCGATCTTCTTGTTCGTGATCGTGATCCGGCTCGCGCCGAGGGCGCTGGCGACGCCGGCGGCGTTCACCTCGACGTACGACTTCTTCGACGGATCGATCCAGATCTGCTGCTTCGAGCCGTTGGTGGTGATCATGTAGCTGCCCGGGGGGAAGGCCGTTCCGGAGAGGAACTCGACGCGGAAGCGGTCGCCGTCGATGACCGCGCGGCCGGTCATGTCGTTCGGCGGCATCGTCTCCACGTCCGAACGGAACGTCTGACGGAACTCGTACTGCACTGCTCCCTGCACGCCCGTCACTGCCAGCAGGAGCGAGATCGCCAGCAAAATCGTCTTCATAAATAACCTCGATTTTGACTGAGTATAACCTGCTCAACCGGAAATAGGATCAGGGGTTACGGGGTTGGCTGCCCCATCATGTCGATTCGGAAGTCCGCCGCGGCGGCGCTCTGCACGCTCATCGTCATTCTCCCCGCGGCCGCGCGTTCCGCGGACCCCAACTCGCTCGACGAAGTGATCAAGCGGGTCCAGGAGCAGCAGAAGAAGACCAACACCCTCGAGGCGGAGTTCCGCCAGGAGAAGACCCTGGCCCTGCTCGCGAAGCCGGAAGTCTCCACCGGGCACTTCATCTACCAGAAGCCGAACAGCGTCCTCTGGACCTACGACGCCCCGAAGCGGGTGACGATGCTGATCGCCGACGGCACGCTGACGACGTACTACCCTGACCTGCGCAAGGCCGAGAAAATCGAAGTGAAGCGCTTCCAGGACCGCATCTTCAAATATATGGGAGCGAGCGGCGCGATCGACGAGCTCGGCGCGTTCTTCAACTTCACGTTCGTCAACCGCGCCGACCAGCCGACGTACCTGCTCGATCTGGCGCCGAAGTCGAAGCAGATCGCCAAGAAAGTGCAGCACCTCAAGATCTGGATCGACAAGAAGTCGTACCTGACGACGAAGTTCGAGTACACCGAGTCCGACGGCGACATCACCCGCTACGAATTCACGAACATCAAGGTGAACCAGCCGGTCTCCTCCAGCCGCTTCACGCTGAACCTGCCGGCCGGCGTGCGGGTCGAGCAGATGAAGATTCAGTAGTGCTGAGTGCTGTGTGCTGAGTGCTGAGTCGCGCCTGAACTTCGAGCTTCTCCACCAGGACGGAGCTGCGCGGCTTGGCAAAATCGCCACACGCCACGGCGACATCGATACGCCCGTTTTCATGCCGGTTGGCACGGCTGCCAGCGTGAAAGCCCTGACGATTGATCAGCTAAAACAACTCAGCACACAGCACACAGCACAGAGCACTTCTCCGCAAGTCATTCTCAACAACACCTACCACCTGATGCTCCGCCCGGGCATCGACCTGATCGAGACGTTGGGTGGGGTTCACAAGCTCATGAACTGGGACCGTGCCGTCCTCTCGGACTCCGGCGGCTTTCAGGTTTGGTCGCTGGCGTCGATGCGCAAAGTGCGCGAGGAGGGCGTCGAGTTCCGCAGCCATCTCGACGGCTCGCTGCAGTTCCTCTCGCCCGAGGTCTCGATCGACATCCAGAGCCGCATGGGCGTCGACATCGCCATGGCCTTCGACGAGTGTCCGGCGTACGGACTCTCGCACGCCGAGGTCGCGGAGTCGATGGAGCGGACGCACCGGTGGGCGCGGCGGTCGCTCGCGGCGCGGCGGCAGACGGCGCTCTTCGGCATCGTGCAGGGCGGCGTCTACCCCGACCTCCGCGCGCGCAGCGCCGAGGTCATCTCGTCGATGGACTTCGACGGCGTGGCCATCGGCGGCGTCTCCGTCGGCGAGACCAAGGCGGAGATGCTCGACGTCATGCGCCGCACCGCGCCGCTCCTGCCCGCCGACAAACCGCGGTACCTGATGGGCGTCGGCACGCCGCAGGACCTCCTCGACGGCGTGGCGGCGGGCATCGACATGTTCGACTGCGTGATGCCGACGCGGAACGCGCGCAACGGCACGCTCTTCACATCCGTGGGGAAGATCGCCATCAAGAACGCGCGCTTCGCGGCGGACCAGGGGCCGCTCGATCCGCGCTGCGCCTGCGTTACCTGCCGCACCGTCTCGCGGGCCTATCTGCGCCATCTTTACGTCACCGGCGAGATCGCCGCGCTCGTCTACAACACCATCCACAACGTCTTCTTTTACCTTGACTTGATGCGGTCGGTTCGGCAATCTATTGCGCTCGATTCATTCGGGGCCTTCCGCGAAACCTTCCTCTCGGCTCCGACTAACGAAGGGTCTTGATGATTACGATTGCTCTGCTTCAAACGAAGGACGCCGGCGGCGCCATGGGGATGCTGCTGAACCTCCTGCCGATCGCGGCCATCTTTCTCGT
>DATDFB010000122.1:0-7096 GCA_036522835.1 Thermoanaerobaculia bacterium
CCGCATCGCGCGCTGGGTGACGTCGCACGGCTTCGCGCTGAACGTCAACACGAACCTCGACCACTTCCGCCTCATCACGCCGTGCGCCCCTACCGGGATGACAACAGGGTACGATCGCGTTGGAACCACAACGTGCGCCGCTGCGAGCTCCGCAACCTTCATCTCATCACCTACGAAAACGCCATGGCTCTCCAGGAGAAGCTCGTGGAGATGCGCCAGCGCGACGCCATCGCCGACCAGCTCCTCCTTCTCGAGCACCCGCCGGTCATCACCCTCGGACGCGGCGGCGACGCGGCGAATCTCCTGGCCTCGAACGAGGCGCTGCGCCGCGAGGGCATCCGCTTCTTCGAGACCACGCGCGGCGGCGACATCACCTACCACGGCCCCGGCCAGCTCGTCGGCTACCCGATCGTCCACCTCGGCGAAGGCCGCCGCGACATCCGCCGCTACGTGACCGCGGTCGAGGAAGTGCTGATCCGCACCGTCGCCGAGTACGGGATCGACGCCGCGCGCGTCGAAGGGCGGCGCGGGATCTGGGTCGGCAACGAAAAAATCGCCGCCATCGGCGTCCGCATCGCGCGCTGGGTGACGTCGCACGGCTTCGCGCTGAACGTCAACACGAACCTCGACCACTTCCGCCTCATCACGCCGTGCGGCCTGCACGGCACCGGCGTCACGTCGATCGCGAAGAAAGTCGGACGGGACGTGCCGACGGGCGAAGTGCGCAAGATCGTGGCCGCGAAATTCGCCGAGGTCTTCGAGCGCGAGATCGTCGAGCTCGCGCCGACCATCCGCCTCATCCAGGTCCTTGCGCATGACGGCGCCGGCCGCGTGCTCCTGCTGCACCGCAAGCCGGAGCGCGGCAACGTCTGGCAGCCCGTCACCGGCTCGATCGAGGACGGCGAATCGCCCGAGGTCTGCGCGCGGCGCGAGCTGTTCGAGGAGACCGGGCAGCGCGCCGAGATCGAGCCGATCGACCTGCGGCAGTCGTTCATGATCGAGTCGAGCTACCTCGCGGCGCGCTTCCCGCTGCCGATCGTCGCCGATCAGATCGTCTTCGCGGCGCAGCTCGATCCGCACGCCGTCATCCATCTCGATGCCGACGAGCACGACGGCGCCGGCTGGTTCGCATTCGCCGAGGCGTATGACAAGATCAAATGGACGGACGACCGCCAGGCCTTGGAGAAATTGGAATCGATCGTATGAGCGCGCCGCTGAACCGCCGCGCCGGGCATCGTCCCGAGTGGCTCAAGATCCGGATCCCGGGCGATCTCGATCGGCTTCCCGTCTCGCGGCTGATGAACGACCTGGCCCTGAATACCGTCTGTCAGGAGGCGCGATGCCCGAACATTTTCGAGTGCTGGTCCGCCGGCACGGCCACGTTCATGATCTTGGGCGAGATCTGCACGCGCCGCTGCACGTTCTGCGCGGTCGGCAAGGGGAAGCCGCTCGCGCCTGACGGCGACGAGCCGCGCCGCGTCGCCGCGGCCGTGGAGTCGATGGGCGTCCGCCACGTCGTGATCACCATGGTGAATCGCGACGATTTGCACGACGGCGGCGCGGAACAGGTCGCGAAGACTGTGCTCGCGGTGCGCGAGCGGACGGGCGCCGCGGTCGAGGTGCTGATCTCCGATCTCGAAGGCGACCGCGACGCGCTGCAGACCGTGCTCGACGCGAGACCCGAGGTGCTCGCGCACAACGTCGAGACCGTGCCGCGGCTCTATTCGGCCGTGCGCCCGGTGGCGAAGTACCGCCGCTCGCTCGACGTGCTGCGCTGGGCCCACGACGCCGGCGCGATGACGAAGTCGTCGCTGATGCTCGGCCTGGGCGAGAGCGAGGAAGAGATCGTGTCGGTCGCCCGCGATCTGCGCGAGGCCGGCGTCGACATCTTCACGATGGGACAGTACCTCGCGCCGACCGGAAACCATCATCCGGTGCGCCGCTACTGGACGCCCGAGGAGTTTGCGTCGCTCGGCGAGCGCGCGCGCGCGTTGGGCTTCCATCACGTCGAGTCGGCGCCGCTCGTACGCAGCTCCTACATGGCCCATCGCGCCCTCGAGCGGTGAGATAGAATCCGCCCGTCCATGCCGCGCGTGATCTTCGTCGACCAGGGAAAGGCGGCGGAGTTCCCCGAGGGCAGAACGCTCCTGTCGTGCGCCATCGAAATGGGACTGCGCATCAGCCACGTCTGCGGCGGCGACGGTGCGTGCGGGACTTGCAGGGTCGAGGTGATCGACGGCTGGGACAACCTGACGCCGCCCACACCCGACGAGACGTACAAGGAGCTGGAAACGCCGCACCGGCTGAGCTGCCAGGCGAAGTTGAAGGGGGATGTGATTGTGAAGGTGGCGCCGGTTGAGTAGTTCTTAAGTTCTTAAGTTCTTAAGTTCTTAGGTTCTTAGGTTTGTTTGAACTTAAGAACCTAAGAACCTAAGAACCTAAGAACCCCCCGAGGTAACGCAAATGACAGTCATCGACACACCAACAACCCTCACCGAACAGCAACTCGGCCTCCTGTTCCAATACACCGTCGAGGCCTACAAGACCTTCGAGAAGCTCGCCGAGAAGCTGCCCAATCCGCTGGCGGCGCAGATGTTCAAGGCCTTCGCCGTCGACGAGCGCGCCAGCCGCGATCTGCTCGACATGAAGTCCGTCGCCGCCGGCGGCGGCGCGCCGCTGCGCGTCACCCTCGGCGCCGACATGCTCTTCGAGGACATCCTGGAAGGCGATCTGTCGTACCGCGAGACCGCGGAGTTCCTCATCGCCCGCGAGCGGACGATGGAGAAGAAGCTCAGCGAGTGGGCGAAAAGCGGGTCGCCCGCAGACCGCAACCTGCTGATCTATCTCGCCGCATCGAAGCGAGCCCACATCGTCGAGCTCGAGCGCGAGCTGGAGCTCATCCGCAACGACCCCGACTGGTTCAAGCGGGAAGATGCGGAGTCGAGGATTGTTCACGGAGGGCGATGATCTCCCTCTCCACCGACGCCGCCGCGCACCTGCACCACGATCTCGACGGCCGCGTGCTGCGCATCGCCTTCACCACCGGATGCGGCGGCAGCGGCTATCGCCTGGCGTTTGCCGATGAGCCGATCGCCGACGACCGCGTGCTCGACGTCGACGGCGTGCGCGTGGCCCTCGATGCCATGGCCGCCGACCGTCTCGACGGCGCGGTGATCACCTACGACGCCGACGAAGACGGCTACGCGATCGATCACCCCGACGCCGTCACCGCGGTTTGGTGCGGCTGAAGAACGCCCAGATCTCTTCGCTGGCGTCGAAGAGATTGTTCGGCTTGCCGAGGATGCGCTCGAGGTGCTTGCCGCTGCCGGGCCAGACGTGGCCGGAGCCGGTGAGCTTCCAGAGAATCACCTGCGCGCCCGTGGTGCAGGGTCCGTAGTCGAGCTTAGTGGCCGTCGTGCCGTCGCCGGCGAGACGCTTGATGACTGTGGGCGTGCTGCGGCAGCCGTCGAAGGCGATCCACTTCGCCAGTTGCGGCTCGACCGCGGCGTGCATCTCGCGGTGATTCGTCATCGGGAACGGTGGCCCGAGGCCGCCGTCGTAGAGCGCACGCGGATCGTCGACGGAGTGGATATGGAGGATGGAGACCGGCTTCGCCGGATGAAAGCGCTCGACGGCCATCGCGCCCGCAACCGGCGCGATCGCGGCAATGAGATCCGACGCCTCGGCAGCGAGGCGGTACGACATCATCGCCCCGTTCGACATGCCGGTGGCGAAGACGCGCCTGCGGTCGATCGGCACCCGCTTCGCGACGTCGTCGACGACGGCGCGGATGAAGCCGACGTCGTCCGCCGTCGAGTTGCCGCAGCACGTTCCCGCATTCCAGACGAGCATCCGGCGCAGACGCCCCGTGCCGTCCGGATAGACGACGACGAAGCGCTCGCGGTCGGCGACGCGGTCCATCCCCGAGTAGCGCTGCTGGTTCTCGGCATTGCCGCCGCCGCCATGCAAGTTGATGACGAGCGGCAGCGGCCGCGCGCCCGCGCCCGGCGGGACGTGCACGATGTAGGCGCGCTCGCCGAGGGCGACGCGGTGGTTGCCGGGTACGAGGAGTGCGAGTGCGAGCGCGATGGCGAACATGCAGAATAGAGTGTAGAAGGAGGAGGAAAGGCATGGCGGTAAAACCGATTCCCGACGGCTATCACACGATCACGCCGGCGCTCGTGGTCGAAGGCGCCGACGCGGTCTGCGAGTTCATGAAAAACGCGTTCGGCGCGGAGGAGCTGATGATGCACCGCCACGCGAACGGCACGATCTGGCACGCGGAGCTGCAGATCGGCGACTCGCGGATCATGCTCTCCGAGGCGGACGAGGAGATGAAGCCGATGCCCGCGGCCCTCAGCCTCTATCTCGAGAACGTCGACGCCGTCTATCGCCGCGCCATCGAGGCCGGCGCCGTCTCGATCCGCGAGCCGGCCGATCAGTTCTACGGCGACCGCAGCGGCGGCGTCCGCGACATGGCCGGCAATCAGTGGTGGATCAGCACGCACGTCGAGGACGTGAGCGCGGAGGAGCTGGAGCGGCGCGCTAACGCCGCGCGGTGAGAAACTCCACGGCGTGGTACGTGATGATCAGGTCCGCCCCGGCGCGCTTGATCGACGTCAGGATCTCCGCCGTCACGCGCGCGCCGTCGATCCAGCCGCGCTCCGCCGCCGCCTTCACCATCGCGTACTCGCCGCTGACGTTGTACGCCGCCACCGGCAGCTCGAAGGCCTCGCGCGCGGCGCGGATGACGTCGAGGTACGACAGCGCCGGCTTGACCATGATCATGTCGGCGCCTTCGTCGACGTCGAGCTCGATCTCGCGCAAAGCCTCGCGCACATTGCCCGGATCCATCTGGTACGTGCGGCGGTCGCCGAACTGCGGCGCCGACTCGGCGGCCTCGCGGAACGGGCCGTAGAAGCCGGACGCGTACTTCGCGGAGTAGGCCATGATGCCGACGTCGGAGAGGCTGCGCTCGTCGAGAGCGCGGCGGATGGCGCCGATGCGGCCGTCCATCATGTCCGACGGCGCGACGAAGTCGGCGCCGGCCGCGGCGAAGGAGAGGGCCTGCTTCGCCAAGAGGGCCAGGGTCTGGTCGTTGTCGACGTCCTTGATGCCGCCGTGGTCGACGATGACGCCGCAGTGGCCGTGGTCGGTGTACTCGCAGAGACAGACGTCGGCCATGACGGTCATCTCCGGCACGGCGCGCTTGATGGCTTCGATGGCCGACTGCACGGGCCCGGTCGGGTCCCACGACGACGAGCCGATGGCGTCCTTGTATTCGGGAAGACCGAAGAGGAGCACCGCGCGCACGCCGGCATCAGCGGCGCGCTTGCACTCCTCGACGGCCTCGGCGACGCGGTTCTGATGGACGCCGGGCATCGACTTGATCTCGACGCGCGGCCGGCTGTTCGGCACGACGAAGAGCGGGTAGATGAGGTCCTCGGCGGTCACGACGGTCTCGCGCACGAGCGAGCGGATCGACTCGCTGCGGCGGAGGCGGCGGGGGCGGCGGGTCAGCCCTGCGGCGCCGCGCGAGGTCAGAAGGTCACTCGGGGTCGGCATCGTTTTCGTCGTCATCTTCGGAGTCTCCGTAGAAAAAGTTTCGCGCGCACTGCGCCGAGCAGTAGCGGCGGCCGGCGGCGCGGTAGGCGCAGTCGGGACAGAAGTCGCGGCCGCAGGCGATACAACGCTCCAGGCGGGTCGTCTCTTCGCCGGCTTCACAACCGATGCAGCGCCGTTCCGTCATGAGAAATTTTCGTGAGCGCGAGGCGTTGAGTATAATCCGCGGTCCTTTCCTCGGCTGAGTAGCTCAGATGGTTAGAGCGGGCGTCTCATAAGCGCTAGGTCACTGGTTCGACTCCAGTCTCAGCCACCATTTGCAGCACGCGGACGCCTTCGGCGCCGCGGCTGCTCGCCGAAAGCAGCCGACGCTTCGCGCGGCTGATTGCGGCGGACTGGAAAACTTACCCTCGAGCAATTTGCCTGTTTCCTCGGATTAGGGCACGCCGTGCATGGCGATGTTCGCAAAGCGGTGCATGACGAGCCATGCCTCTGCGGCGATCACTGCTTCGCATGCCGCGGCGAGGAGCAGCGGTTTCGCGGACGCGCCGCGCGAGGCGATCAAGCCGATGAGCGCCGCGGCGAGCAGGAAGGCGGACGCGCCGATGAGTAATGCGGGCGACGCGTAACGGGTGAAGACCAACGCGAACGGTGGCTCGATCGCGGCAATCGCGACCGCGATCATGACGATGGCGAGCCACGCGCGATTCGGCTTCTCCGCGTTCGGACGTCGCCACGCCGAGATCGCCGCGACGAGCGAGGCGAAAACCCGCGGCGCAGGCGCCGAAGAGCAGCGATCTCTCTGCTTCTTTGATCCCGGCCGAAAGCGCCGCGGTGGAGAACGCTGCTACCTGCCATACCCGAACCATTCCCAGATAGGCGACGGCACCGTTCACGAGCAGCGGAAACGCCGTGAGAGCAATGCCGAGCCGCCGTTTGCGGATCGCGATCGGGAGTCCGGCACCCAAAAACAACAGCGTCGCGAGAAATCCGATTTTGGCGAACCACCATGGCTCGACACAGATGCTGACGAGCGACATCTCCACGCGGGAACAGTAGCTCGCGCACGGCAGCGTGACGCGTACCGTCGCAGTTCCGTCTCAAGAACGTGTCGGCTCTGCGCTCGATCGCGCGCGTTTCGCTGATCATCGCCGCCGCGATCGTCGCGGCCGTCGCGTTCATTCGCCAGCCGACGATCGACCGGAATGATCGCCTGACGGTGCACGCCAGTCCCGGCGTCCTTCGCCGCGACGTCGCCGCCCTCACCTCGTTCAATCGCTGCGGTGACGATCCTCGTGCGGCGGCGTACATCGCGCGGCGCTTCGCGGAGACAGGGGCGCGCGTCAGCGAGCAGGTGTTCGTTGCGCGGCGGCGGACGTACCGGAATGTCATCGCGCAGTTCGACGGCGTCGGGTTACCGGTCATCGTCGGCGCGCACTACGACGCCTTCTGCGCGTCGCGGCCGTTGCCGGGGGCGGACGACAACGCCAGCGGCGTGGCCGGGCTGCTCGAGCTCGCGCGCATCGCGGCGGCG
>DATDFB010000123.1:0-64854 GCA_036522835.1 Thermoanaerobaculia bacterium
TCAGCACGCCGGACGGATTCGGCACCGACTCTTCGTCCACGATGTGCTTGACCAGCGGGAACTTCGCGTAAAAGTCTTCCTTCGTCCCGCCGGCGACCATCGGCTTGTCGGTGCGCGCGACGAGCACGCCCTGATCGTCGAGGAGCAGCATCACGTCGGTTTTCAAGCGATCGCGTTGCTCGAGCAGCGTGTCGTTGATGCTGCTGTAGTCGATGCCCGCCGGCGCCGGTGCTTCCGACGGTTGGGAGGGCGTCGCCGCTTCGGGTGCGGGATTGAGCGCCGTCTGAATGTAGGCGTAGAAATTCGAGTCGCTGCCGAGAACGCTGGTGACGCCTTCCAGTCTGCCGAGGCGTTGCTCTTCGAAAGAGCGGAACAGCTTCGCCGCGCCGTTGATCGACGTGCGCACGGTTTCGTTGGCGATGCGGTTGGCGCGCTCGATGGTGATGCCGACGGCGACGCCGACGACGATCACGATCAGGAGCGCGGTGAGGCCGAAGAGCTTCCAGACCAGCGGCACGCGCGGCTTCTCGACCGCGTACTCTTTTTTCTGCGGACCCGAGTCGGCGAGCGTGACGCGGTCGAGAGTCTGAGCCGTCACTAGTACTCCTTCGGCGTCCGGTACGCCTGGCCGAATTTGTTCGTGTGCTGGACGGCGCGGAAGTTCCGGCCGTCGATCGTGAGCAGGGTCGCGCCGGCGACGGCGCCGTCGTTCTTGATCTCGATGTCGGAGGCCGCGCTGCCTCCCTGCTCGTTCCAGGCGGTCACGTGATATTTGCCGGGCGGGACGTCGAAGGAGTAGTTGCCGCTCATGTCGGTGAAGCCGTAGTACGGCGTGGTCATGACGTGCACGACCGCGGACATGTTCGGATGGACGTTGCAGTAGACGTTGACGATGCCGGGAGCGTCGAACTTGTGATCCTTGCCGGCGCCGCGGCGGTACAGGCCGAGGTCGAACGTGTTGCCGGGAGTGAGGGAGAAAAGGTTGTGCGCGATCGGGTCTTCGTTCGGAAACGCGACCGTCGAGCCTGCCGGCACGGCGAGCACGTGCGGCAGGAACGCCTTGCTGCGCGTGGTCATGGTGAATGCAGCGGGGGGCCGCTTCGGCGCGCGGCCCAGCGGCTCGAGCCAGACGAGCGTCTCGTTGACGACCGGGTTCTGGCCGCGCTTGGTCAGGAACATGACTTTGCCGTTGACGACGGCAGCGCTGAGGCCGGTGGAGAACAGCACACAGACACCGATGACGGCGAGGAAACGTTTCATAGGAGAAAGGCTCCGGGACCGAAAAGTGTAGCACAAGGATTTGTGCGAATTTTTCGTTGCCATTTCGATCAAAAAACGTATTCTATTAATCATGCACGGAGAGCGAGGGCGGCCGGCGGGTTGCAATGAAACCCCGGCGGATGCTGTTTCCCAAAGCAGTTACGTGCGAGTGCGGCAGACGGCCGCATGATCATTGAAGTTTGAAACCGAAATCGAGTTCCCGCTCCTCCCATCCACCCCGGGGCGAGTAGGAGCGGTCGATCCGGTCCGCAACGTCGGCGTGGTGGGTCACGGCATGTGGCGTGGCGCTTGTTGCGGGACCGCCGGAAATTCGTGGGGGAGGAGGTACAGAAATTCGCATGGATAGTTCCAATACACCTGAGGGGGCTACGAGCTCGTAGCATACCCACCCCGGAAGGGCGCCCGTAAAACGGCGCCCTTTTTGTTTTTGGGGACTCACCGCGCCGGCTCGAACAACTCGATCGGATTGCCGTCCGGATCGAGCAACTGAATCTGCTTTCCTCCCGGGCCGGACAGCATCTCGTTGCGAAACTGAAGGCCGGCGTGCTCGAGCGTCTCGATGGCCGCCTCGAGATCGCGGACGCGGAGGACGATGCGGTTCCAGCCGCCGGGCTGTTGCTCTTGGCCGTCGGGCATCGGGCGGGAGCCGGAGGCGCCGGGGCCGCTGAGGAGGACGGTCAGAGCTCCCAGCGAGACGGCGGCGAACGCCGGCAGCTGCTGATGCTCGACCGTGAATCCCAGATGGTCGCGATAGAACGCGGCGGCCCGGCTCACGTCGCGGACCTGATATCGAACTCCATGAAAGCCTATGATGAGGTCTGCAGTACTCATGGGCAGATGGTAATGGAGCGAGACGATGAAAAACGAAGTAGACCGGTACATCGAGGTATGGGAGCGCGAGGCGGCGAAGACGGTAGCGTTGCTGGAGAGCCTGCCCCAGGATGCGTACGACTTTCGTCCTGATCCGGAAGGGCGTTCCATCGGTGAGATGGCGTGGCATCTCGCGGAGGCGGAGGCGTACGGATCGTTCGGGATCGAACAAGGCGGCTTCGCGCGCGACAAGCGGCCGCCGGGCATCGAGCGCCCGCGGACGATCGCCGAGCTGAAGCCGGCCTTCGAGCGGGTTCATCGCGACGCCGTGGCCCGCGTGAAAAACGTCGGCGCCGACGATCTCGACCGCACGCTCGCGTTCTTCACCGGCGATCCGATGGCCATCCGCGACATCCTGTGGGAGTTCATGCTGCTGCACAACATTCATCATCGCGGACAGCTGTCGATGATGTGCCGGCAGGCCGGCGGCCACCCGGCCTCGCTCTACGGCCCGACGCGCGAGACGATGCCGCTGCGCAAGCCCTAATCCAGCCGCGGGACGGCGATCACGGGAATCGGTGGGAGGTGCGGCGCGAGAATCGCGCGGAGCTGCTCGCGCAGCGCCTCCACCGACGGGAACTCCGTCTCCAGCAGATCGTGCAGCGCTTCCACTTCCGCCGCGCGGAGGCGCGGCTTCTTGTTCAAACAGGCGTTCGTCTTACAACGGTTCGTGCAGTACTTGCGCGTCTTCCGCGTCCGCGGAAACGGCGAGCCACAATACGAGCAGGTGCCCATCCTCCCCTCCCAAGCCGTTAATCAACGCAATGAGCGCGCGGCAGACAAAAGCGCGTCACTCCCACGCACTTTCGCAAACGCGCACGGAGATCCGTAAATCGACACTGTAACGGAACGTGTGCACATCTTCAACGTGGTGCCCCGGGCCGGACTCGAACCGGCACGCCCCCTTCGGGGCAGCGGATTTTAAGTCCGCAGCGTCTGCCATTCCGCCACCGGGGCAATGTTTGGGGTTGAGGGGATCGGAGTTAGGGGTTGGGAGCCAGCTGGTCACTCCAACCCCTAACCCCAATCCCCTATCCGCCAAATGATAACCGCCGCCGTTCGGATATCATTCGGCCCGCCATGACCACCGACACCTTGGAGTCCTCCGCCGCCGCGCCGCTGACGATCCTTTCCGAAGAAGAACAGATGTTCCAGGAGAGCGTCCGCGACTTCGCGATCGAGAAGATCCGTCCGCTGGTGACGCAGATGGATCACGCGGCGGCGATGTCGAAGGATCTGATCAAGAACTTCTTCGAGCTCGGGATCATGGGCATCGAAGTGCCGGACCAGTGGGGCGGCGCCGGCTCGTCGTTCTTCAACGCCGTGCTGGTGGTCGAAGAGCTCTCGCACGTCGACGCCTCCTGCGGCGTGCTCGTCGACGTGCAGAACACGCTGGTCAACAACGCCATCCTCCGCTGGGGCAACGAGGATCAGAAATCGAAGTACCTCTCCCTCCTCGCGGCGGAAAAGGTCGGCGCGTATGCGCTCTCCGAGGCGGGATCGGGCTCGGACGCATTCGCGCTGGCCACGCGCGCGGCGGACGAGGGCGATCACTGGGTGCTCAACGGGCAGAAGCTGTGGATCACGAACGCCGCCGAGGCGGAGATCTTCATCGTCTTCGCCAACGCCAATCCCGATGCGGGATACAAAGGCATCACCGCGTTTCTGATCGAGCGCGATTTCCCGGGGTTCCAGGTCGGCAAGAAGGAGGACAAGCTCGGCATCCGCGCGTCGTCCACCTGCGAGCTGATCCTCGAGGATTGCCGCGTCCCCAAAGAGAACGTCCTCGGCGAGGTCGGCAAGGGATACAAGATCGCCATCGAGACGCTGAACGAAGGGCGGATCGGCATCGGCGCGCAGATGATCGGCGTGGCCCGCGGCGCGCTCGAGTACGCGATCGCGTACACGAAGGAACGGCGGCAGTTCAACACGCGCATCGCAGACTTCCAGGGCGTGCAGTTCCAGATCGCCCAGGCCGCGACCGATCTCGAGGCCGCGCGGCTGATGGTCTACAACGCCGCGCGCCTCAAAGACGCCGGCAAGCCGTTCGTCCGCGAGGCGGCGATGGCGAAGCTGTTCTCCTCGCAGGTCGCCGAGAAAGTGACCTCGCTCGCCGTGCAGCTTTACGGCGGCAACGGATACACGAAGGAGTATCCGGTGGAGAAGTTCTGGCGCGACTCGAAGGTCGGACAGATCTACGAGGGCACGAGCAACATGCAGCTGGCCACGATCGCCAAGACGATCCTCACCGACCGGCTGTGACGTCGTGCCGGCCGTCATGCGGACCAGCCGGCACGAATGAAGGGCGATTTACCTCCGCCCCCTGCGCTTCCGCGCCTGCTCCAGCGGCTGCAGGGAGATCGTGGCGCCCGACGAGTCCTGCGGACTGTCCGCGTTCATCCAGACGGTCTGCTGCCCGTTGCCGGCGAAGTCGTACTGAATCGTCTGCGGCGAGGTGGACGGCGCGAGGTTCAGGGAGTAGCTCGCGCCCGACGGCCCGCCGATGGCGACCGTGCCCAGCGGATAGATCGACGCCGTGGCGTTCGGAACGGGATTCACGATGTTGACCGTCGCCGATCCCTCCGTGAACTGCAGCGAGATGAACTGATCGATCTGCGATTCGATCGTGACCTCCTGCCAGTCGCTCGGCGGCGTGGAGTAGTACCGGTTGTAGTTGGAGAAGTTGTTGGTGGTGCCGTTGTCCGGCAACTGCGCGTTGGTCATCGGCGCGACGATGGTGGTCGGCAAGCCGACGCTGCAGATCCACGTCGAGAGACTGGCCCCCGACTGATTGCTGCTGATCGACACCGAGACGGAGGTGGTGTCGTTGCCGGAGACCAGCGCGACGCTCGCCAGTCCCTGGCCATCGCTCGCGCCCGGAACCTGGATCTGGGCCGGCAGGCTGGAGTTGGCCGTGACCACTTGCACGGTCACGGGGTTGGAGCCGTTGTTGTAGAAAAACACGCCGTAGATCTCTCCGCTGACGAGGGCCGTGCAGGTGTAGGTGTTGCCCGCTCCGAAATTCTGAATGAGCTGGCCGGATTGCCAATTAGGGGTTGTGGTCATGATGGTCTTTCCTCTCTCTTGAATTGTTTTTTTGTCGTCGCGACAATCGTGTCGACCGCGGTCCCTCCCCTGTTTTCCATATGAATGGAAAATCGGTCACTCCTGAACTGCGGGTATACTTTTTTACGGGTCGTTCCTACTTCAGCAAATGGACGCAGAGGCTCTGTTCAGGGCGAATCTGGCAGTCATCGACCGCGTCATCGGCGAGGTGTGCCGCCGCGGGCGGCTGCCGCCCGCCGAGGTCGAGGACTTCGCCTCCGCCGTCCGGCTGGCGCTCATCGAGAATGACTACGAGATCCTGCGGCGCTGGCAAGGGCGGGCAACGCTGGCCGGCTATCTCAACATCGTCATCCGCCGCCTCCTCGCCGACCGCCGCGATCGCGACCTCGGCCGCTGGTATCCCTCCGTCGATGCGGTGCGCATGGGCGACAGCGGCGTACTGCTCGAAAAGCTCCTCAGCCGCGACGGACGCGCTCTCGAGGAGGCGCTGCCCCTCGTCTGCGCGCGCGATCCATCGCTGACGCGCGAAGCCGTCGCGGCGATGGCCGCGCAACTTCCCGCGCGCGCCGGACGTCCGCGTCCCGTGGCCCTCGACGAGACGTCCGAACAATGGCTGACGAGCGGCGAGCGCGCGGACAGCCTTGCGTTGTCGGGCGAAGTCCGCCGTCTGTCGCGGCAGGCGAGCGAGGTCGTGCGCCGCACGATGGCGGCCTGGCCGGATGAAGATGTGCTCATCCTTCGATTCCGTTTCGGCTCCTCGATGACCATCGCCGACATCTCGCGCATGCTCCGCGTTCCGCAGCGGCCGCTCTATCGCCGCATCGAGGCACTGCTCGGGAAGCTGCGCAAGACGCTCATCGGCGCAGGACTCGATGCCGCGGCGCTCGCCGGCGTGATCGGAACGGCATCGCAGGAAATGGATTTCGGATTCGAAGATGGGAAAAACGCCGGGCTCGAGCGGTCGGACGAACCAGAGCAGGCGGCAGCCGAGGAGGGTCGATGAGTCGCGATCGTACCTCTTGTCTGGACGCCGAAACGCTCGCCGCCTTTGCCGAGGGAGCCTTGAGTCGCCAGGAGATCGCCCCCGTCCTCGCGCATCTCCGGGATTGCCCGGACTGCATGGAGGATGTCGAAGCGCTGCGCCCGCGGGGCATGCAGCGGTTGCCGATGCGTGCGCTCGCCGCGGCGGCGGCGGTGCTGTTCGTGTTCGTGGCCGCGTTCGCGATCATGCAGTACCGCAGCCGCAAACGCGCGCCGTTGGCGCGGCTGGCGGTGCTGTCCGCGACGACGTCGCGCGCGATCGAGCCGCGGCTGTCCGGCGGCTTCGCCTGGACGCCATATCGCGGACCGATGCGCGCGCCCGACGCCGGAGTGGACGCGAAGCAGATGAAGCTCATCGGAGCCGCAGGCGAGATTCTCGACGAGGTCGCGGCGGATCCGTCGCCGGCGGCGGCGCACATCGCCGGCGTGGCGCTGACGTTCGCCGGCCGGCCGGACGAGGCGGTGTCCAAGCTTCGTGCCGCCGCGGAATCGCTACCGGACGACGCAAAGATCCGCAACGATCTGGCCGCAGCGGAGCTGGCCGCGGCGGAGCGGACGCGGGCCGCGTCGCTGATTCCCGCCGCTCTCGCCGACGCCGACGCCGCGCTGCGCATCGACGCGCGCCTGGCCGAGGCGCTCTTCAATCGCGCGCTGATCCTCGAGCGGATGGGGCTCGCGCAGGCGGCGCGCGATGCGTGGCAGCGCTATCTCGAAATCGATCCGTCGTCGAAGTGGGCCGAGGAAGCGCGCGAACATCTGGCGCGCCTGCCGGCGACCACGAGCGAGTCGCAATTCCGATCCGAACTGCCGCGGCTCGAGCGCGCCGCGATCGCCGGCGACGCCGCGACCGTCGCTGCGATCGTCTCCCGCTTCCGCCAGCAAAGCCGCGCCTTCGGCGAAGGCGAGTACCTCGGCCGCTGGGGCGAGGCAGCGCTTCGCGAAGACGGCATCGAAGCAGCGCGGCAGTTGACCGTGGCCCGCGCCATCGGCGACGCGCTCGCGCGCGCGTCCGGCGAGTCGCTGTTGCACGAAGCCGTGCGCGCCATCGACAGCGCATCGCCCGAGCGGCGCCGCGCGATCGCGGAGGGACACGCTGCCTACCGCAGCGGGCGGATCGCGTACAGCCGTCATGCACCCGCCGATGCGGAGCGCGAGCTGCGCCGCGCGGCGGAGCGGTTCGCCGGCGATCCGATGGCGCTCCTGGCGCGCTATTACGCGGCCAATACGCGTTTCGATCGCAACGACATCGCCGGTGCGCGGAGCGAGCTGGAGACGCTCCTCGGCGAGAGTCGATTCACCGCGCTCGCGGCGCACGTGCGCTGGGAGCTCGCGCTGTGTCTGATGAACGATGATGACTGGAGCGGTGCGCTGCCGCTGCTGCGCGACGCCGCGGAGGCGTTCTGCCGCCTCGGCGAGACGAGCAACTGCGGATTCGTCGAGACGTTGCAAGCCGACGCCCTCACCGCGCTCGGACGGCCGGACGAAGCCTGGGCGTCGCGCATCCGTTCCTTCGCGATGCTGAGCGCGAGCGGCCGCGGAGACCGGCTGCCGGTCAGCCTCGGCGGCACGGTGGAGGTGGAGCTGCGCAGCGGACGTCCAGCCATCGCGCGCTCGCTCGCGCAACTCGAGCGCGAGGCCCAGCGCGGCTTCGCCAACGACATCATGGTCACCAACGCGCTGGTGCGCCAGGCCGTGCTCGACGCGCAGCTTGGCGACCACGCCGCCGCCCTCGCCGCCGTGCAGGAAGCAGCGGCGAATGCCGCGAAGATCGCCGACGCCGGATTGCACGCGCGCGCGCTCACCGATCTCGATTTCGCCGCCGGCGCCGTCGCGCTGGAGAACAATCCCCGCCGCGCCGCCGAGCTTCTCGGCAAAGCGATCGATGGATATCAGTCGCTCGAAGCGTCGCCGTTCATCGCGGAATGCCATCTTCTTCGCGCGCGGGCACGGCTTCGCCTGGGCGACCGCACCGGCGCACAACAGGATTTCGATGCCGGTATCGCCGCGTACGAGCGGCGCCCGATCCAACTCGAGGACGGCGTCGTGGGAACGGGAGTGCTCGACGCCGGCTCGGCGCTCTATCGCGAAGCGATCGAGCTCGCCCTCGCGCGCGGCGATCGGAACGCGGCATTTGTCTATAGCGACCGTTCGCTGGCGCAGATCGGCTTCGCAGCGCCGTCCGCGACGCTCGACGGCATCCGCCGGCGCCTTCGCGGAAGCGGTCAGGCTTTGTTGGAGCTCGTCGTGTTGTCGCGGGAAGTCGTCGCGTTCTGCATCACCGCGGATCGGGTCGACGTGCAGCAGCATCCGGTTCCGGAAGAGACCATCGCCGCGGATGCAGAGGCAGCCGAAAACGGAGATGGGAAGGCGTGGCGGGCGCTCTACGATCTCTTCATCCGTCCGGCCGCGCCGATGCTCGCGGGCGTCACCGAAGTCATTCTCGTTCCCGATACGCGCCTCGCGCGCGTTCCGTTCGCGGCACTCACCGACTCCGCGACCGGCCGCACGCTGATCGAGCAAGTGTCGCTCGCGATCGCGCCCTCGGCGAGCGCGTTGCGCACGGACGTGCAGCGAAATGTTTCGCGGTCGCTGCTCGCCGTCGGAGTGGCGTCGGACGACGTGGCGCTTCCCGGCAGCGACGAAGAGCTGTCGCAAATCCGGCGGCTCTACGCCAGCGGCGCCGAGCTCGCGGGAGAGCAGACCACGCTCGCGTCGTTTCTGAATCGCGCCCGCGACGCGGATGTCATCCATCTGTCGGGCCACAGCGAGAACGAATCGCCCGCCGACACCGTGCTGTTGCTCGGACCGGCGGGAAACCGCGAGCGGATTTCGTGGCGGCGTCTTTCCGCCTCGTCGCTCCACCGCGCGCCCGTCGTCGTGCTCGCAGCATGCAACACGCTGCGCGCACCGCAGGCCCGCTGGACGCGCGCGCTCAGCCTCGGCGGCGCGTTTCTGGCCGCCGGCGCCGCCGACGTGATCGGTACGCTCCGGCCCGTGCCCGATCAGGAGGCGCGCCGCTTCTTTCTCGGCGTCCATCGCTACCTCGCCGCCGGCGCCGGGGCGGCCGAAGCCGTGCGCCGCACACAGATCGAATCGATGAGCGATCCGAACCGCACGGCCTGGAGATCCGTGGCCGTACTGACCACGCGCATTCGTTCATCGTGAAGGAGAAGCAGCCATGTCCAACGTCACCGTCAATTTCCGCGGGATCTGCACGCACTTCCCGCAGGGCGCCAACGCGGCGCTGCCCGTGGCGCATCGCGTGGTACTGCTGAACGCGAGCGGCATGAACGTCATCGACGGCATTCGCATCCCGCCTCATTTCGCGAAGCTGACCATCTCCGCCACCATCTTTCAAAACCCGGAGGAGACGTCGACGTTTCTCCTGCAGGGCGCGCTGCTTCAAATCGGCGCGGAGCCGCAAGCCGTGCAGTACGCCGACGACTTCGACAACGTGATGCCGAACCTCACCAACCTCGCCGGCGCCATCGAGACTCTCGGTCCGCCGTCGCTATTCGTCTTCGACCCCTCCTGGCCCGCCATCGCGGCGAACTTCGATACGAATCAGGGCACCTTCACGCCGACTCTCGCAGACGACGGCGCGGTCGGAGCGAAGCTGGAGATGGATGCGACCGAAGTCATCTCTCCGATCGAGCCCACTCACATCCTCTTGAACGTGTCGCCGTTTCCCGGCGCCGGCGATCCGCTGTCCCCTGCCGTTCCGAGCCCCCTGCGGCTCCGCGTGCCGGCCACGATCTCGATCACCAACCTCGACCCGATGGAAGAAGTGGGGCCAGTCGAGCATCCCGCGAGCCACTTCCTCCTGCATTACATCCTGGCGCAGACCTATCCATCGGCCCCGCAAGTTCCGCAAGTGCCCCCCTCGCCACGGCAAACGTTCAGCTCGGGGTGCTCGGACTCGAACTATCCGTGAGCGCCGCAAACGGTGCACCGGCGCTGGCGGCGCAGCAGCCGTTCATGCAGGACTGTGCGGCCGTCGGGACGGTTTTCACGAGATACTTCGGCGTCGCGCATCCCAGTCAGCCAGACTACATCGCAATGATCAGTGGAAGCACTGTGGACGCCCTCACCGACCATCGCATCAGGCTGGAGCGCCGGCATCTCGGCAACCTACTCGGCACCCGCTGGCGGGTGCCCTCGAGCGCGACGGGCACGAGCCGCACACGGTCGCCGATGCGAACCGTTGGCTGGTCAACAACATCGCGCCGCTTCTCGCGGGGCGATCACGATGGAGATCGAGAAACGCGTCGTCACGCTGCGATGCGCGGAAAGCAACGCACCCGGTGATCGCCGTGCGGAAGCTGGAGTAGTGATCAACTTCGCACCCTGCACATCATTTTTGACCCGCCGTCCGGATCGATTTCGGATCAAGAATGAACCCTCATTCAGCGTAAGTTGCTGAAAATACGTTCGGCATTTCCGTTGAAGTGTGCTGCCGGCCGGAGGCAGCGCATGAAACGACCGGTTCTCTTCCTTCTGGCGTTCCTTCTTTGCGGCGTTGCGGCGCAGGCGAAGACGGGCGTGGTGTTCATCCACGGCAAGGGCGGCACCGACCTCGCCAATCCGAGCGTGGCCCGCGCGTATTGGGGCGAGGACATGATCCGCGCCACGACGAAGGGCTTCACCATCCCCTACCTCGTCTGCTCGTACGACGGAACGCAATACATGTGGGTGGCGGGAGGGGTGGTGGCGGGGCAGATCTACAACTGGATGAATGCGAACGCGATCGACGACATCGTGGTCGAGACGCATTCGTTCGGCGGCGTGGTGATCCGCTGGATCCTCTCCAATCCGACGTACGACTCGCGCTACCAGCCGATCATCAACCGCATCCGCTGGGTGAACTCGATCGCGCCGCCGAACAAAGGCTCCGAGGCGGCGAACCTGGCGGGGACGCTCTCGGGATCGTGGCTCACCGGATGGATGATCGATCTCGTCGGGCAGAGCAACGACTCGACGCGCAATTGCACGACCACGTCGATGAGCTACTACAACCAGTACTACCTCAAGGGCACGTCGGGACGGCCGGCGCTGCCGAAGACGATCTACAACATCGCCGGCACCGGGTTGTGGAACGACTTCGCTCATTCGGAAGACTATGGCCTGGCGACGCTGTCCGGCATCGCCGGGATGCCGGGCGAAGACGACGGCATGGTCTCGCAGTACAGCGCGCAGGCGGTGGGCGTGGTCTGGTTCACCACGCTTGCCAATCACCATCACAACCGCCGCAACGACTATCGCCCGATCGGCGACTCGCTGGCGACCGACTTCTGAGGCGAGGTGACACGATGAAACGCCTTCTCTTCGCGCTGCTCTTCACTTCCTCGCTGTTCGCGCAGGACCTCACCGGCGTGTTCGCGCCCGGCGAAACATACGAAGCTCCTGCCGAGCACGCGCCGGCGAATGTCTCGCGCATGTTCGTGCGTACTGCGAAAACCTCGGTCGATCTTCCAGCGACCGGCGGTAGCGGAATGCTGATCACGACGACAGCCGGCGCGCGGCTCACGACGCCGACCGGCGACGTGCTGCGTCCTCGGGAGAACGGCTCGCTCGACCGCGGAGTGCGGCGGTTTCACGTCGATGCAAAGAGCGATGTGATCCACATCGAGCGCACGGAGCCGGGCAACTATCGGCTCGACGTCGATGCACCGGCACTGGTCGTGGCCGCGGAGCCGGACAGTCCGATTGCGCTCGAGACGTGGATCACTCCGCTGTCGCGCCAGCCGGGCGAGCCGGTGACGCTGTTCGCGAAGCTCACCGGCGAGATCGGCAATGCGCGCGTGACGGCGCGCGCCGGCGGCAACGCGATCGAGCTGACGGAAAAGGATGGGATCTACAGCGCGACGCTTCCCGATTTCACGGGCATCGGCTTGCAGCAAGTGCGCTTCGAAGCCGACGGCGAGACGCGCGACGGCGTTCGCTTCGCGCGCAACGGCACGAGCGAGTTCGTCGCGGAGCGAGGAGCGGCGCGGCTCGGAGCGATTCACGCTTCGCGCGTCAACGGCGCGGTGCGCGTGAAAGCGTCGACCGACGTCGTGATTCCGGGCGCGTATCGCTTCGATGTGATCGTCGCTTCGAACGGGACGGCGTTGGCGTGGGGCGAAGGCGTCCGCCAACTCGAGCGCGGCGCGAATGAGCTCGTGCTCGATGTCCCCGTCGCGAACGCCGGTGAGTTGCTGCTCGACGTGCGGCTCCTCGGATTGGACACGATCGGCGTCGCCGGACGCGCGACCGTGGAGCTTCACCCGAGAACGGAGACGATCGAGTAGCGCGTGCTGCCGTCGCCGCCGGCGATGAACGTGTCGCCGCAGCGGAGCCACGCGTGCGCGTGGATCGTGTCGTCGCGTTTTTCGACGCCGAGGTAGAGCGTGGCGGGGATGCCGCGCAGGCGGAGCATCATCTTCCCGGCGATCGATTGCTCGAGGCATTGGCAGCGCCAGGGGGCGCGGCGGGCGGCGGCGAGGAGCGCGCGTTTGATGGGGATCAGGGGATTGGGGTCAGGGGGATGGGAGTGAGGCGACGAACCGAGGAGGCGTGGGAGAACACGAAACGGAAGCAGCAAGACCATCAGGCGCGCGATGGCGAGATGCACGAAGGCTTCGAGCACGAGAAAGATCATGATTCCTCGTGCCGCTCGCGCTGGCGGCGCGCGAGGCGCTGGAGGAAATCGGCGGCGATGCCGCCGCTGGTGCGGCGCAGGGAGATGATGTAGACCGCGATCGCGACGGCGCCGCCGAGCCAGGCCAGCGTGCCGTACTCGCGCTGGCCGGGATAGAACGGCCAGAGCAGAAAGAGCAATGATCCGATCACGCCTGCGCCGAGGAGCAGGACGCGCTGGTACTTGGGGGCGTCGACGTCGCGGTTGGTGGCGAGCGTGATCGTTTGATCTGCCCAGGAGAGTGTGCACTCCACGGAGCCGCTGCTGGCGACGCCGCGGCGTAGCGGGAGCGTGAAGTCGCGCGCCCGTTCGCGCGAGGCCGTCATCGAGCCGCCGTACAGATCGACGAGCTCGCGCACCGACTCGTCGATGCCGTCGAGCGGCACCTGGTCTTCCGTCAGTTCCATAGCCACTGCCTTCGCAGCCCGCTCTCCCCGGCGATCTGCAGCGTGATCTGCGGCCGCGGATCTGGCCGCGCCTCGAGCGTCAGCCGCTTGATGACGCCGGCGCGTGAGACGAGCAGCTCCGCCGATTCGCGCATGCCGCGCAGCGCGGTCGCGAGCGCCGCCTCGCTGCTCGTGCGCGTGCCGTCGAGCGACAGCAACTCGTCGTTGGGCAAGAGGCCCGCGTCCATTCCCGCTCCGCCGCGCAGCACGTTCTCGATCATCAGCAATCCGTCGACCAGCTTCACCTTCGCGGCGAGGGACGCGCCCTCGCGGCGGGCTGAAGCGAATGCAACACCGGCCGCGGCGAACAATTCCGCGTACGGCAGCGGCTCCACGCCGTCGACGTAGCGCGCGAAGAAACCTCCCACATCCGCGACGCGCGCCACCGCGCGCTCGACCGCGTCTTCGGGAAGAATGCGCTCTTCCCACAAGAGACGCAGCACGTCGTCGAGCGACTTTCCGCCGTTCGTGGCGCGGCGGATCGTCAGGTCGAGCATCGCCGAGACCAGCTCGCCCTTGTTGTAGAACGAGTACCAGGCGTTGGCGTGATCGTGCATCTGCGCGGGATCGCTCAGCCAGCCGTCGAAGCTCGCCTGCGAGAGCGGCAGATGCAGCCGCGCCGGCAGTCCTTCGAGCGTCTCGATTTCCTTGCGCAGATGCTCGAGGTAACGCGCCTCCGTCCACAGCTTGCCGCGGACGAGCGTGAGCGCGCCGTAGTACGACGTCAGTCCTTCCATCGCCCACAACAGGCGCGTCGGCGTTTCGGTCCAGTAGTCGTATGGATGGAACTTCGCCGGCAGCATCCGCTTCACGTTCCAGGCGTGAAAGAGCTCGTGGGAGTTGATCTCCAGCAGATGCTCGTCGCCTTCGGGCGAATGCATCGCGCTGCGCTTGATGAGGATCGAGCACGAATCCTCGTGCTCCACCCCATGCCACTTCTCGCCGAAGTGATAGAGG
The DNA here is from genome assembly GCA_036522835.1 of Thermoanaerobaculia bacterium. Classification (GTDB taxonomy): domain Bacteria; phylum Acidobacteriota; class Thermoanaerobaculia; order Gp7-AA8; family Gp7-AA8; genus DATDFB01. The sequence continues at coordinate 14,341 of DATDFB010000123.1, forward strand.
AAGCGGTACTCGGAGAACGGCAGTCCGCCGAAGAGCGCCGCCTGCGTGCGGGCGATGACGCGCGTCGGCTCGACGTACTGCCCGGTGTCGATGCCGTCGTCACCGCGGAAGATCAGGTGAAAGCGCGCGCCCGCTTCCTCGAACGAATGCCGCGTCATCGTCGCCGCGGCGATGATCGGCGAGTCGATGAGCTGGTCGTAATCACGCGCGACGAGATCCGGCAGCTGCGTCTCGATCCGCCACTCCGCCGGCGCCGCAATCGTCAGTTGATGTTCTTCCGCGCGCAAACCTTCGACGAGCATGAACAGATTCGTGCCGTTGATGTAGGCCTCGTCGTCGTCGAGAAAACTCGATCCCCCATCGAGCACGCCGGCGTAATAGCGATACGTCACCGTCACCGCTTCCCCCGCCCGCGCGTCGACGCGCCACGCGCTCTTCGCCTCTTTCCACACCCGATGCGACCCGCCCCACTCCCGCATGTTCGCCGCGTAGTTCTGCACGAGATAGCGCCCCGGCCGCCACACCGGCAAAAGCAGGCGCGGCGCATCGGCGGGCGCGTTGAAGCGAAGCGTGATGTCGAAGAGACGGTCGCGCGGGTTCGACCAGGCGACGAGGCAGTGCACCATCGGCGCGCATCATAGCCGCACGTTTCACTCCATCGTAACGGCCGTTCACTCCGTCGTAACGGTCCGCTCGCTACCGTATGCACATGCGATCACTACTGTTGCTGCTCCTGCTCGCGCAGACGCGCGAAACGATCGACGTGCGCGTGACGGAGTTGGAAGTGACGGTCCTCGATCATTCCGGCCGTGCAGTCGACGGCCTGCAGCGCGGCGACTTCGAGGTGCGCATCGGCGGGAAGGCGGTGCCGGTCACGAACTTCTTCGCCGTCCGCAACGGCGCGATCCTCGACGAGGAGCGAGCCTCGTCCACGACACGCGAGCTCGGGGCCGCGCAGACTTCGATTCCGACGACGCTGGTGATCTTCATCGACGAGACCACGCTGCGCCACGGCAGCCGCCACCGCGCGCTCGAGGCGCTCGAGCGCTACGTCGCGGCCAACGTCGGCCCGATGACCACGGCCACGCTGATCCGCTACAACAACCAGCTCGACGTCCGCACGCGGCCGACCGAGAAGCCGGGCTACATCCTCGCCGAGCTCGACAAGCTGGAGCGCGAGACGTTCGCCGGCGCGGAGAAAGACCGCGAGCGCGAGACGATGATCCAGGAGATCGACGCCATCCTCTTCAGCGGCTTGAAGGAAGCCTCTCCCACGAGCGGAATGGTGGCCGGCGAGAGTCCGGACACGATTTTCTATCGCCTGGTGAAGTACGGCGAGAAGCGCGCCACCGAAGTCGACCGCACCCTCGGCGCGCTCGAGAATGCCATCGATCTGATCTCCGGCTTCGCCGGACGCAAGGTGCTGCTGTACGTCTCGGAGGGATTGCCGCAGCAGCCGGCCGCGGAGTTGTTCGAGTATTGGGATGACGCCTATCGCAAATCCAACCAGCAGCTCTGGCGGAACGAGTTGGTGCATCTCGACTCGTCGCAGGTCATGCGGCTCGATCGCACGCAGCAGTTCCAGCGCGTCGCGAACACGGCTTCGAAGGCGCGCGTGGCGATCTACTCCTTCGATGCCGGCGGCGTGCGCGGCTACGAGGGGCTGAGCGCCGAGAACCAGACCATGCAGGGGCGGATGAATGCAACGCTGGCGCAGGCCAATCAGCGCGGCGGACTGCAGTTCGTGGCCCAGGAGACGGGCGGACGCTACATCGCGAACGAGAACGACGTCGACAAAGTACTGGCGCTGATGTCGGAGCAGTTCACGACCTGGTACTCGATCGGCGTGCATCCGCGCAAAGGCGACATCGAAGTGAACGTGAAGGGGCGTCCCGAGCTGCGCGTGATCGCCGCGCGGAGGCGCGCGCCGCGGACGCGCGACGAAGAGATCGAGCAGAGCGTGCGCACGCATCTGTACACGCGCACGACCGAGAATCCCCTCAACGCGAACGTCGAGCTCGAGCCGGCCATGAAGATCGACGGACAGTGCCTCGTCAACGTGAAGCTGGCCATGGCCAAGCCGCAGCAGCTCGCGCCGGACGCGGTCGAAGTGGCGTTCGTGATGCTGAACGAGCGCAACGACGAGTCGGAAGTGCACCGGGTGAAGCTGCCGTTCGAGTCGGAGCGCATCGCCCACGCCATGACGCTCCGCGTGCAGCCGCAGCGGCACGTGCTGTCGATGGCGATCACCAATCCGGTGTCGGGTGAAGCGAGCTATCTGCAGCGCGACGTCGATGGCACCGTCTGCAGATAGCCGTCACTCCTTCGCCGCGATCGAATACTTCTGAATCTTCGACTTCAGCGTATTGCGCGCCAGGCCTAACCGCCGCGCCGCTTCGCGAATGCGGCCGCCGGAAGTCTCCAGCGCGCGGAGGATGAGCTGCTTGTCGACGCTCGACATCACCTCGTCGTAGACGTCGCTGGTGATCTCCAGCTTGCCGACGGCCGGCGTCAGGAGCGCGCCGGGAACGGGCGCGGCCACGAGCGCGGGCGTGCTGTCGGAGTAGAGGTTATAGAACTCGTTCTTCGTCACCGTCTGCCCGTTCGACATCACGATGGCGCGATGCAGCGTGGCCTCGAGCTCGCGCACGTTGCCCGGCCAGTCGTAGCGCATGAAGAGATCGAGCACGCCCGGCTCCAGGCGCTTGTTGTCGATGCCGAGGTCCTTGCAGATCTTGCGGATGAAATGCTCGGCCAGGAGCGGGATGTCGTCCTTCCGCTCGCGCAGCGCCGGCAGCATGATCGGGATGATGTTGAGGCGATAGAAGAGATCCTCGCGGAACGTCCCCTCTTCGATTGCTTTCTCGAGATCGAGATTCGTCGCGGCGATGATCTTCACGTCCGACTTGAGCGTCACCGTACCGCCGACGCGCTCGAACTCTTTCTCCTCGACGACCCGCAGCAACTTGGCCTGCATGGCCAGCGACATCTTCCCGATCTCGTCGAGGAAGATCGAGCCGCCGTTGGCGAGCTCGAAGCGTCCCAGCTTGCGGCGGTCCGCGCCGGTGAACGCGCCCTTCTCGTGGCCGAACAGCTCCGACTCGGCGAGCGTCTCCGGCAGTGCGGCGCAGTTGAACTTGATGAACGGTCCCTGCCGCCGCGGACCGATGTTGTGGATGATCCGCGCGATCAATCCCTTGCCCGTGCCCGACTCGCCGCGCAGCAGCACGGTCGAGTGTCCCGCCGACGCCTTGCGGATCGCGAACTGGATCTTCCCCACCGCCTCCGACTGGCCGACGATCGAGTCGAGGTGTTTCTCGACGAGCACTTCGCGGCGCAGCGTCTCGTTCTCCAGCGAGAGCCGCGTGCGCGCTTCCTCGAGCTCCTCGTAGAGACGCGCGTTCTCGATCGCGATCGCGGCCTGATCGGCGAAGGCCTCCAGGAAGCTGAGGTCTTTCTGCGAGAAGAGATGGCGGGCCTGGCGGTGATCGACGTACATCGCGCCGGCGATGCGCTCCTTGATGATCAGCGGCACGCAGAGAATCGAGAGGATGTTGTCGGCGATGACCGACTCCGACTCGACGAAGCGGTGATCGGCGCGCGCGTCGGCCGACATCACCGACTGTCCGGTCTGAATCACTTCCTTGACCACCGACTGCGGCGAGCGCCCCTTCTCCCCTTCCGACTCCTTGATGTTGCGGGCCACGCGCGTGCGCAGCGCGCCGGTGAGCGGATCGAGGAGGATGAGCATGCCCCGCTCCGCGCGCAGGCGGCGGATGCAGACGTCGAGCACGCGGTTGAGCACTTCGGAGAGATCGAGCGTGGAGTTGATGATTTTGACGATCTCGTACAAACCGACCACGCCCTGGTCGGGCGCTCGGCCGGCCGGCCGGATGCGGAACAGGGCGCCGCGCGCGCGCTCGAGGTCGAGCGAGGCGTCGAGGCGCTCGAAGATGCGGATCGCGCTGCGGATCATCTGCGTCGCCTCTTCGGGCTCGTCGCGCAGCGCGCCCACTTCGAACAGCAACCGCGCCAGCTCGTACGGCGTGTCGAGCTCCTCGAAGGCCACCCGCGCCGCTTCGAACTTCGCCGCGGCCGCGTCGCGGTCGCCGCGCGCGCTGAGGATCTTGCCCCACGCCCAATCGTTCTTCGCCAGCGAGAAGCGGTCGCCGAGCTGGCGCCCGTACTGATCGGAGAGGTTGGCGTGCTGCACCGCCGCGTCGGAATCGCCTTTCGCGAGCACGAGACACGCCGCCGCGGTGTGCGCGCGCGCCAATCCGTGCAGCGTTTTGTTGGTCTCGAAAATCGACATGGCCCGGTCGAGCCACTTCGCCGACTCGTCGTGGTTCCCGCGCTCATCCTCGATCGCCGCGAGCACGTACGCCGCTTCCGCGATCAAGTCTTCGTCGCGCGCGCGTTCGCCCGCGGCCAGCGCTTTCTGTCCGCACTCGAGCGCGCGGGCGATGTCGCCGCGCTTCTTCGTCAAGCGCGCCAACGGCACGTACACCGACAGCCGCGACGCGCGCGTCTCATCGAATCCTTCGAGGCTCAGGCACTTCTGATACTGCGCGTAGGCCTCGTTCCACCGGCCGAGCATCTCCAGCGCGTCGGCGAGATTCTCCCGCGCCAGCGCCTCGTGCTCGACCGCGCCGATCTTCTCGTCGATGCGCACCGATTTCTCGAAGTACTCCGCCGCGGCGTGGAAGTTGCCGCGGCCGTATTCGACGACGCCGACGTTGTTGTACGCGGTGACGAGGTCCCACAGATCGCCCTCGGTCTCGGAGATCTCGAGGTTCTTGCGGAAGTAGCGCAGCGCGGTATCCCAGTCGCCGAGCTTCCAGAGCGTATTGGCGAGATTGGTCGACGCCACTTTGCAGAGGTGCTCGCTCTTGAGGCGCTCGCCGATGGCCACCGCTTCGACGAGATATTCGCGCGAGCGCTGCCAGTTGCCGCCGGCATGCTCGATCATGCCCAGGATGTTCTTGACGTAGCCGTAGACCACGGTCGGCTCGATCGTCTCGAGCATCAGCCGCGCGCGCTCGGCGGTCTCGCGCGCGGTCTCGAGATCGTCGCGCATGCGATGCAGCCAGGCGATGCGGTTGAGCATCTCCGCGACGTCGGCCGTGTGCCGGAGGCGCTCGTAAATCGCCAGCGCGCCCTGGTAATACGTCATGGCCGCGTCCTGATCGCCGCGCCGCGCCAGCACTTTGCCGATCTTCTTCATCACCCGCGCCGCATCGACGTTCGCCTCGTCGTCCGGGTTGCGGCTCTGAATGCTCTTCAAGAGGAACTGATACGCGTGGATGGCGCTGCGATAGTCGTCGCGCCGGTAGTACGCGTCCGCCAGCTTCTCCCGCACCTCGGCCTTGCGCGGCTCGTCGACCCCGCCGAGGTCCATCATCTCCAGCGCCACGCGATAGAACTCCGTGGCCTCTTCGTGGGCAAGCGTGCGCGTGGCCAGGTCGCCGGCCTCGATCGAGTAGCGCGTGCCGCGCTCCATGTCGTTGGCGCGCGAAAAATGGTACGCAACTTGACCAATCACGGCGAACGATCCGCTGGCGGCCCGCGGCTCCAGCGCGATGGCCACGCGATGATGCAGCTCCATCCGCCGCCGCTCCGGCATCGCGCTGTAGACCGCGTCGCGCAGGTGGATCTGCGGGAAGGTGATGGTCTTGCCGTCGTTCGACTCGTCGACGAGGCCATGGCGCATCAGCTCGCGCGCCGCCGCGTACGTTTCCTCGGGCGTGAGATCCGAGACCTGCGTCAGCAGCTCGATGTCCATCGTCTCGCCCATCACGGACGCGGTCTCGAAGATCGCGCGCGGAAGCGCCGCCAGCGACTCGACTTTCTCCATGAGAATCGACGACACGCCGCCCGGAATGCGCAGCGCGCCGATGCGCTGCATGTCCGCGATCCAGCCCTCGGGGCGCCACTGCAGAAAGTCGTGGGCGATGAGGTAGTCGATGATGCGGCGGATGTTCAGCGGCGAGCCGGCCGACTCCCACAACATCCAGCGCACCAGCTCGTCGGACACATTCGCGTCGCCCAGCAGCGACTGCACGTGCTCGCGCACCAGCGGCTCGGTCAGCGACTCGACGCGGATCATCGGGAAGCTCGCCTCTTTCGCGCGCTGCTCCCAGAACGAGAAGCTCGGCGACGGCGACTCGATCGCCGCTTCGCCGTGCGTTTCCAGCGTGAGCGTGCCGATGACCAGGAGCCGATTCTGTTTCGCTTCGCCCACCAGGAATTGGAACAGCTCCGCCGTCGACGGATCGGCCCACTGCAAGTCGTCGATGACCAGGATCAGCGGCGAGCCGCCGGTCTCGCTGCCGACCGAGAGGAAGCCGTACATGTCCTGCATCGATTGCACGATGCGGTTGTAGAGGCGGTACTTCTGCCCATGCTTCGGCGGATTCGTGTCCGGTCCTGCCGACGCCACGACCGGCCGCAGGATCAAACGGATTTCTTCGCCGACGTCCGCCTGCGGATTCACCGCCAGCACCATCTGCTCGAAAATCTCGAAGAACGGCGCGTAGATGGTCTTGCGGTTGATCGGGCAGCGGCCCCAGAACACGCGCGCGCCGTCGAGCTGCGCGCGCAGCGTGACGTCGCGGACGATGCGGCTCTTCCCCATCCCTTCCGCGCCGGCGACGATGACGCCGTTGCCGCGTCCTTCGCGCGCCTCGCCGACGAGCGACATCAATTGATTCACTTCCTGTTTGCGCCCGATCAGCGGCGCCGCATACAACTCCCCGCGTCCGACCAGGAGCTCCGCCGGCGGCGCCTTCGCTCCCGCCGCTTCCGCGAGCGCCTGCAGCAATGCCGCAGCGGATGGAAATCGATGACGCGGGTCCTTCTCCAGCAGCTTGACGATGATCTTCTCGAGCGGCTCCGGCACGCGTGGATTGATGGCCGACGGCGGACGGATCTCTTCGTTGAGATGCATCCGGATGACGTCGATCGGCGCTTTGCCATAGCCCGGCAGCGCGCCCGTCACGGTCTCGTACAACGTCATGCCGAGGGCGTAGAGATCGGCGCGCGAGTCGACGCGGTCCTGCTTCAACACCTCGGGAGCCATGTATTGCAAGGTACCGCGAATCTTGCGGTCGAACACCTGGCGGCTCTCGATGGCCAGGCCGAAGTCCATGATCTTGGCCTTGCCTTCGTCGCTGATGAGAATGTTCGACGGCTTCAGATCGAGATGAATGATGCCGAGGTGATGGATGTGATGCAGGCCGGCGGCGATCTGCATGATCACGTCGTAGAGCGCATCCCAGTTCTGGCCGTCGAAGAAATCGGTGATCTTCTTTCCGGCGATCCACTCCATCGTGAAGTACGGATAGCGATCATTCAGGACACCGAAGTCGTAGACCTTGATTACGCTGCCGTGTTCGAGCGATGCCAGCGTGGAGAACTCGGTTTGAAATCGGAGCAGCTGCCGCGGATCAGTGATCTCGTGACACAGAATCTTGATGGCTTCTTCGCGGCGGTCCGCGACGTCGAAGACGCGGTAGACGGAGGTCTCGGGCGTCTTCTTCAAAGTCGCGCGGATTTGATACCGCGGCGGAAGCGGGATTTCCGGCACAACGGTCGTGGCGTCCATGTTTGTACGGGTGAGAATATAACCCACATTTGTTTTATGCCGGGTCAGAAATTTGACCATAGCTGGGTCATGTAGAATGCGCCGGTTCGCGGCGCGGCGCTATGTCTACTCCTGAGAAGAGCTTCGAAGGCTTTGAGACCGTCCGCATCCTCGGCAAGGGGGGGATGGGGACGGTCTATCTGGCCCGCGACCTCCGACTCGGCCGTTACGTAGCACTCAAAGTACTGAATGCAAGCGACTTAGCCTACGATGACCGCCGCGGCCGCTTCATGCGCGAGGCCCGCTCGGCAGCGGCGGTGCGGCATCCGAACGTCGCCACGATCTACGAAGTCGATGAGACGGAGGATGGCCAGCCGTTCATCGTCATGGAGTACTGCGAGGGGGAGACGCTCTCGCAGCGGATCCGGCGCCGGCCGCTCGACGCCGCCGAGTTCCTCTCGATCGCACGGCAGATCGCCTCAGGCCTCGCCGCCGCGCACGAGCAGGGCATCATCCACCGCGACATCAAGAGCGCGAACATCATCCTCGAGCCGAATGGCCTCGTGAAGATCCTCGACTTCGGACTCGCGAAATCGCTTCCGAGCGCGCTCGGCAACGGCAGCGGCCCGAGCATGGAGTCGACCGCGAATCATTTCTTCGGCACGCTGCATTTCATCTCGCCCGAACAGGCGCGCGGCGGCGCCGCGGATGCGCGCAGCGATCTTTTCTCCGCGGGCGTGGTGCTATACCACATGGCCTCGGGGCATTTGCCGTTCAACGCCGACGCGCCGCTGATGGTGCTCGACAAAATCCGCGAGGGTGAGCCGGAGCCGTTCGTGCCGCTCGATCCCGCGTTTCCGCCCGCGGCGTCGAAGATCATTTCGCGACTGCTGCAGAAGAGTCCCGACGATCGCTATCAGTCGGCGCGCGATCTCCTCGCAGATCTCGAAGACATCGACACGCCGACGATCCGCATGACGCTCACGCCGACGTCGAAGACGAGCCTCGGCCGCACGGTTCGCCGCCCGCGCTGGACGCGTTGGGTGATCATGATCGCCGCGGCGGTGATCGTCGCCATCACGATCTTCGTCGTGCAGCGCGAAGGTCTCGGCAACGAGCCGAAAGTCTCCGACACCACGCCGCCGCCTCCGATCCGCTCCATGGCCGTGCTGCCGCTGCGGAACATCGCCAACAACACCAAGGATGACTTCCTCTCCGTCGGCCTCGCCGATGCGCTCGTGACCAAGCTGCAGCAGATTCCCGATCTGCAAGTGCGGCCGACGTCCGCGATCCTCGATTTTCGCGGCGATAAAGTGGACGCGAAGACGGCCAGCGAGAAACTGAAGGTCGAAGGAATCCTTGAGGGAAACTTTCTCGCCGCCGGCGATCTGGTGCGCGTGACGCTGCAGCTCACCGACTCGCGCACGGGCTTCTCCGTCTGGTCCGACACGATCGACGGGCGCCGCGACAATCTCTTGAAGCTGATCGACGACGTCTCCGCGCGCACGGTGAAAGGGCTCGACGAGCACATCGGCGTGCACGAGGACAAGATCGCGCGCTCGCAACCGCGCTCGGTGAGTCCGAAGGCGTTCGAGGAGTACCTGAAGGCGCGCGCGCTGAACGGCAGTTTTCTTCCCGAGCATTACGCGGCGCAGATCGCCGCGCTGAAACGCGCGATCGCGCTCGATCCGAATTTCGCCGCCGCCTATGCCGATCTCGCGACGACGACGTCGCTGGGCATGGCCCGCAGCCTCGCCTCACCCGAGGATGCGGCGAAGGCGGAGTGGTACGCGCGCCAGGCCGTGCGCATCGATCCGAATCTGCCGGAGGCGCATCTCGCGCTCGGGCGCGTGTTCGTGCGCGATCCGAAGCGCTTCCGCGAGTCGGTGCGCGAAGTGCTCGCCGCGCTGCGGCTGGAGCAGACCGACACGCAGGCGTTGTATTCGATGACCACGTACTTCATCTCGACGGGCGACCTCGCGCAGTCGAAATGCGTCGGCGACCGGCTCGTGCAGATCGATCCGAACTCGAACGAGGCGATCACGCGCGGCTACTGGAACATCAACTCGAACGATCCCGAAGGCGCACTGCGGAACGCCGACATCGCGCTCTCCTCGCGCGACACCGCGCTCGCGGGACACGACATTCGCGGGATGGCCTTCATCCTCCGCGACGACGCCGCGGCGGCGGAGAAGGAAGCGCAAGCCGCGCTCGCGATCAGCCCCAATCACTACCTCGGCAAAAGCCTGAAGGCGCTCGCCGCCGCCGGCCGCGGCGACCGCGCCGCGAGCGAAGCCGCGATCCGTTCGTTCGAAAAAGACGCGAACCGCAATCACTGGGCCGCCCTCCGCGCCGCGCTCTGCTACGCCAAGCTCGGCGACCGCGACCAGGCCATGCACTGGCTCCACCGCGCCGCCGACCTCGGCAACCACTCCTGGTACGCCCTCATCAAACACCCCTGGCTCCAGTCGCTCCAGGCCGACCCCGAATTCCAAACCATCCTCGGCGGGATCAAAGCGGATCTGGACGACGTGCGTGACGATGTGGTGGGCGTGTATCAGTTGATGTGCAAGTGACGACGGAAGGTCCCTACCCCGTCGCGTCGAACATCCGCTGCAGCGCGCGCTCGGCGGGGACGCGGATGTCTTCCGGCACGTCCATGTCGTAGCGCAGATAGAGCAGCGAGTCGCGCACGTCCTCGAGCGTCGTCACTTTCATGAACGCGCAGAGCTTGCAGCCTTTGAGGAACGTCTTGTCCGGCACTTCCATCGCCAACCGGTCCGAGAGGCCGCATTCGGTGACGATGAGGAAGCGCGATGCGGGACGTTCCTTTGCCCAGCGCACCATGCCGGAAGTCGAGAGGACGGCGTCGGCGAGCGCGGCGACGTCGGGGCGGCATTCGGGATGGACGAGGATCTCCAGCTCGGGATCGGCCTTGCGGATCCGCGACACTTCCTCCGGCGTGATCTGCTGGTGCACGTAGCAGAAGCCTTCCCACGGGATGATGTTCTTCTCCGGCACCTGCTCGGCCACGTGGCGCGCCAGATTCTTGTCGGGCACGAAGAGGATGTTCCTGTTGGTCAACGTACGGACTACTTTCGCCGCGTTCGCCGAGGTCACGATGATGTCGGAGAGCGCCTTCACCGCCGCGGTCGTGTTCACGTAGCTCACCACCGCCAGATCGGGATACTGCGGCTTCAGCTCCGCGATCTTCGCCGCGAGATCTTCCGCCGGCGCGGAGTCGGCCAGCTGGCAGCCGGCCATCAGATTCGGCAGGAGCACGGTCTTCGTCGGATTGACGATCTTCGCCGTCTCGGCCATAAAGTTCACGCCGCAGAACTCGATTACGTCGGCGTCCTTCACCTTCGACGCCATCAGCGCCAGCTCCAGCGAGTCGCCGACGAAGTCCGCCACCTTCAGAATCTCCGGACGGTAATAGTTGTGGGCGACGATCACCGCGTTGCGCTCTTTCTTCAGCTTGCGGATCTCGTCGTGCAGCGCCTCGAACTCGCGCACCTCTTCTTCGGAGTAGTCGTAGGTCGAAACGCGGCTGAGCTCTTCGTACAGTGTGGCCATCTCGATTCACTTCAATAGCACAATCGTTGCCCCCCATCCCCCACCCGACCCGTCGGCATCGTGATACGCCTCGACGAAGTCCAACGTTTGGAGGAGCGCCCGAATTCGTTCGCGCTGCACGCCGATTCCGCGGCCGTGAATCAGCCGCACCTGCCGGAGCCCGCGCGCATGCGCCTCGCGCAGATACTCGCCTGCAACATCCTTGATCTCCGATGGTTGAAACGGATGGAGATCGAGCGTGTCGGTGATCGGAATGGCGACCGGCTCGTCTTCCACGGAGGCGCATTGTAGATGGCAGATGGCAGATTGCAGATGGCAGGAAGACACCCTTCCTCGTTTCCGCCATCTGTCATCTGCCATCTGCCATCCATATGCGATACTTCCAAAGTCCATGGTTCTCTTCAATCACGCCACGCGCGAGATGACGGCCAAGATCGTGTACTACGGTCCCGGTCTGTGCGGGAAGACCACCAACCTGATGGTCATCTTCGACAAGCTCGATCCGGCGTCGAAGGGGAAGATGCTTTCGCTGGCGACGAAGACCGACCGCACGCTCTTCTTCGACCTCCTCCCCGTCGACATCGGCAAAGTCGGCCCGTTCAATCTCAAGATCCAGCTCTACACCGTCCCCGGCCAGGTCTTCTACAACGAGACCCGCAAGCTGGTGCTCAAGGGTGCCGACGCCGTGGTGTTCGTCTGCGACTCGCAGCCGGCGGTGGTGGAGGCGAATCGCGAGAGCTTCGCCAACCTGATGGAGAACCTCGAGCAGAATCAGATCGATCCGAACGACACGCCGATCGTGATTCAGTACAACAAGCGCGATCTGCCGGGCGTGCTGCCGGTGGAGACGCTGCAGGAGACGCTCGGCTTCGACGGCTATCCGTACACCGAGGCCTCGGCGCTGCAGGGAGAAGGCGTGATGGAGACGTTCAAGCTCGTCTCGAAAATCACCGCCAAGCATCTCTTCGCGAAGTTGAAGACCAAAGGCGAGGCGCCGGCGCCGCGCAAATCGGCGTCGATGCCGGCGATCCCGAAGGTGGAAGCGAAGGCTCCCGAGCCCGAGCCCGAACCGGAGCCGGTCGCGGAAGCGCCGAATCCGTTCGCCGACTCGATGCCGTTCGCGGAAACGGCCGACTACGACAAGGCGGAAGAAGTCTCGCTCGAACAGCTCCTCGCCGAAGGCCGCGAGCGGCCGGCGACGATCTCCGGCAACGTGCCGTTGCCGATCGATGAAATCGAAGAGCTTGGTCATGACGAGCTGTTGCCAGCCGAAGAGTCCGTCGCCGTGGCCGTGCTCGAAGAAACGCCCGAGCCCGTCGTACTTGCCGATGACCGTGTCGCCGAGCTCGAAGCGCAGGTCAGCTCGCTCAGAGAGAAATTGCTGGCCAGGCAAACCGCGTTGGAAACGATTCTTCGTGAGCTCGATGATTTGCGTGCGCGCGTCAGCGCGCAATTAGAAGGTTAAACCGGAGGAAAACTGTCCATGCGTCGTTCCCTTTCCCTCATGTTTTGTCTGACCCTCGCTCTCGCCGGATGCAAAGCGAAGGAGCTCGCCGACAAGGCTTCGATCTCGAAGGACCTGCAGAAGCGCGGCACGACCGATCTGATGCAGCAGATCGCGAAGGACTCCTACGATCCGCCCGCCGACGGCCGCCTCAAGGACTCGCAGATCCAGATGTATCTGAAGGTGCGCGAGCACGAGAAGCAGATCGCGCAGGTGGCCAAGGACGAGATGAAGCAGCACGCCGCGAGCGCGGACAAGTCGAAAAATTCGCTGGCCGGCATGATCCAGGGCATGAAGGCCCTCGGCTCGGCCGCCGATTTCGTGACCGCCGATCTCCGCGCCGCGAAGGACCTCGGCTACAACACGCAGGAGTACCTCTGGGTCAAGCAGCAGATCCTCGCCGTCAGCACGACCGCGATGGCCGAGAAGTTCAACGACGCGATGAAGGCGAACTTCGACAAGGCCTACACCGACGCGAAGAAGGCCTACGACGAAGCGAAGGACGAGCAGACCAAGAAGCTGTACGCGGACGTCCTGGCCGGCTATGACAAGTCGAAGAACGAGTTGCAGCAGAAGGTCGAGCAGGACCCGGCCGTCTCCTACAACCGCCAGCTGCTGACGAAGTACGAGAGCGCGCTCTCCGCCTTCGCCCACGAGATGGAAAAGTACGAAGACAAGCCGGGCGACGTGCAGAAGGGCATGCAGGATCTCGAGAAAAGGCTGGACGAGGCGAAGAAGCAGTGATTTGGGTTGCTGAGTTGCTGCAGCAACCTAGTAACCTAGCAACTCAGCAACTATGAAATCTCTCACCTGTTCGCGCTGCGATTGGCGCGCTCCGATCGCAGCGCTCATCAACCTCTGCCCGAACTGTAGTGCACCGGTTCTTGTGCACTACGAATTCGACGCGCCGGTGCGGCTGCGCGCGCGCAACGACATGTGGCGCTACCTCGACGTCCTTCCCGCCGACGACGAGCGCGAGATCGTCACCCTCGGCGAAGGGCTCACGCCGCTCCTGCCGTCGCGCGAGCGCGCGAACGTCTTCATCAAGGACGAGTCGAAGAATCCGACGCGCTCGTTCAAAAGCCGCGGCATGGCCGCGGCCGTGACGATGGCCAAGAAGCTCGGCGCGACGCGGCTCGCGGCGCCGACCGCGGGCAACGCGGGCGCGGCGCTCTCCGCGTACGGCGCACGCGCGGGCATGCCGGTGTTCGTGGCCATGCCGCGCGACACGCCGCAGTCGATCATCGACGAATGCGAGAGCTACGGCGCGGAAGTCGAGCTCGTCGCCGGCGTCATCACCGACGCCGCGAAGCGCGTGCAGCAGCACATCGCCGAACATGGCGGCTTCGATCTCTCGACGCTCAAGGAGCCGTATCGCGTCGAAGGCAAGAAGACCATGGGCTACGAGCTCCTCGCCGATCTCGAGCGCCTGCCCGACGTCATCCTCTACCCCACCGGCGGCGGCACGGGTCTCATCGGGATGTGGAAGGCGTTCGACGAGATGCAGCGCCTCGGGTGGATCGGCGAGGAGCGCCCGCGCATGTACACAGTGCAGTCGAGCGGCTGCGCGCCGATCGTGCGAGCGCTCTCGCAGGATCTCGAGACCGCGCCCGAGTGGGAATCGCCGCAAACCTCCGCGTGGGGCCTGCGCGTCCCCCGCGCCATCGGCGACCGGCTGATGCTCCGCGCCTTGCGCGACTCCCGCGGCGGCGCGGTTGCGGTAGAGGAAGCCGCCATCGAGCCCGCCGCCGCCGCCGCGCGGCTGGCGGAGGGGGTGGACGTGGGGCCGGAGGGCGGCGCGGCGTTTCTGGCGCTGGAGCAGTTGTTGGCCGATGGCGCGATCTCGCGCGATGAGACGGTGGTGGTGTTCAACACCGGCGGGGATAAGTACCGCAATTGAATCGCGCGGCTGCCGGTTCTACGATGTTGCCATGATGAAGAAAGTCCCTGCCGCAGAATTCGAAAAGAATTGCGCGGCGCTGATCGATGCGGTCGCGAACGACGGCGATGAAGTGCTCGTCGAGAAGGATGGACACGTCGTCGCGAAGCTCGTGCGGACTCGCGAGCCCGGACCGATGCGCGGCACCATTCGATACATGGGTGACGTCGTCAGCCCGGTTACAGATCCGGAAGACTGGGACGCGATGAAGTGATCGTCGTCGATACTCACACCTTTCTTTGGTGGAGCGGCGCCCCTGAATTGCTTTCGTCGCCCGCGCATGACGCCCTCATGACGGCTGACCGGATCGCCATCTCGGCCGTGACGGCTTGGGAGATCGGCATGCTCGTCGCGAAACGCCGGCTGGATCTCGAGGCAGATCCGCTGACCTGGATGATCGACACGCTCGATCGAACGGGTATTGACGTCATTCCGCTGTCATTTGAAGCTGCTATGCACGCGGCCGAGCTTCAGCAGCTTCGCGATCCCGCCGACCAGCAGATCGTCGCTACCGCATTAGAGCTGGGTGCTCCTCTTGTGACAAAGGACCGACGCATTCGCGACGCGAATGTCGTCACGACGATTTGGTAGACGCTACAGCGCGTCCGCGATCCGCCGCGCGATCGCCGCGTACCCTTCGCCCTTCGGATGGAACCGGTCGATCGACAAGCGGTCCCGGAAGGCGAAGATGTCGTACGTCTCCACCACGATCACGTTCGGGTCGTTGGCGAAGCGTTGCGCGAGCATCGCGTTCCAGCGGTTCACGAACATCGTCAGGATCGGGCCGAGGGGGCCTTTCGCGTACGGGTTGTAGAGGCCGATCACGAAGATGCGCGCCTTCGGGCTGAGGCCGCGCAGCTCGCGCACGATCTTGTCCACGCGGTCGAGCACCGTCTTCATCACCCTTTCCGGATCGCGCGGCGTGCCGGCGCGCCAGTTGTAATCCGTCCAGAGATCGTTGCCGCCGATCGAGAGGACGATCACGTTCGCCTGCGCCACCACCTCGCGCACGTTGTGGCTCTCCAACTGCTGCAGCACGTCGCCCGTGCGCGCGCCGTTGATGGCGATATTCGCCACCGTGCGCGTCAGGATCTGGCGGTGGTGCAGCTCGTCGAGCAGATGCCCGCCGATGCCGCGGCCGCTCTCGTCGCCGGCGCCGCGCCCCAGCGAGTCCCCTAGGATCAGCGGCGAGAGGATGCCCCGCGGCGGCGTCGAGGAGACCGCGCGCGGCGCCGCCGTCACCGGCTCGCCCAAGTCGCCGCGCAAGTAGGAGATGAAACCGGCGGCGAACGTCACCACCGCGATTGCTGCTGCTGTCACCGGAACGAACCAGTAAAGGACGCGCCGCATCGGCGGGTCACGGTACCATGAGCCCCGTTTTCGCCCGGAAACAATGACGCAAGCAAACCCGATCGAAGCCGTGTCACCTGCGCTCGTGGCCGCGGGGCTGACCAAAGTCATCGGCCAGCGCACCATCGTCGACAACGCTTCGTTCGAGCTTCGTCACGGAGAAGTCTTCGGATTTCTCGGCCCGAACGGCGCCGGCAAGACGACCACGATCCGCATGCTGGTCGGTCTCATCCGCCCCACCGCGGGCCGCGTCACGATCTGCGGCCACGACCTCCGCCGCGACTTCGAGAAGGCCATGCGCTGCGTCGGCTGCATCGTCGAGAACCCCGACCTCTACCGCTTCATGACCGGGCGCGAGAACCTCGAGCACTTCGCGCGCATGCTGCGCGTGCCGCACAGCGAGATTCCGCGCGTGGCGGAGCTCGTCGCGCTCGAGCACCGTCTCGACCAGCGCGTCGGCACTTACTCCCTCGGCATGCGCCAACGTTTGGGAATCGCGCAGGCGCTCCTCGGCGATCCGCAACTTCTGATTCTCGACGAGCCGGCCAACGGCCTCGACCCCGCCGGCATCCGCGAGATCCGGACGCTGCTGCGCCGCCTGGCCGAGGAGCGCGGCATGGCCGTCTTCGTATCGAGCCATCTTTTGGCCGAGGTCGAGCTGATGTGCGACCGCGTGGCCATCATTCACAAGGGACGAATCCTGATCGAGGGCGACGTGCGCGAGCTCATCTCCAGCCGCCGGGAGATGGAGCTGCGCGTCGACGACATCGACAAAGCCGCGCTCGTTCTCGGGGAGAAGAACGTCGTCCACACCATCCACGACGGCGTGATCGACGCCGCCATCGACGAGAGCGACACGCCGCCGCTCGTCGCGGAGCTCGTGCGCAACAACATCGCCGTCTTTCACGCGCAGCGGAAAGTGCACACCCTCGAGGAGCTGTTCCTCGAAACGACCGGCGGGGAGACGGTCGGCTGATGCTGATCGGGCTGATTCGCAACGAGACGTTGAAGCTGCTCCGGCGGAAGCGCTTCGCCGTGGTGATGGGCATCCTCATCGCCATCATCGGCGTCGTCACCTACTCGCAGCACCGCATCCTGCAGCGCAACGCCCGGCGCGAATGGCGCGTGCAACTGCAGCAGCGCGTCGCCTCCATGCAGAACCAGTTGCGCCGCGTCGGGCGCAACGACTCGGCGTGGGTGCGCTCGCTGCGCGCCGAAGTCAATCGCGTGCAGTTCTACATCGATCACGACATCGATCCGGAGCGGCCGACCGCGCCGCTGTTCGTGCGCCGCTTCGTCAACGTGGCCGGGTTTCTGCTGCTGCCCTTGCTCGTCGGCGTCCTCGGCAGCGACATCGTCTCCGCGGAGAACGCCGAAGGGACGGACAAGTTGCTGCTCACGCGGCCGGTGCGGCGATGGAAGATCCTGACGTCGAAGCTTGTGACGCTCTGGATGTTCGCGACGCTCACGCTCGCCTGCGGCGGCGTGCTCGCCTTCGTCATTCCGTCGGCTCTCCTGCCGGCGCGCGGCTGGACGGCGCCGACGTTCAGCGGATTCCAGCTCACCGATACCGGCTTGCAGACGGACGCGATCCGCCAACTGCCGCTGTGGAAGGACACGCTCATCGCCTTCGGCCTGGAGTGGTTCGCGCTGCTCTGCGTTGCTGCGATCGCGCTGCTGCTGTCGGTCCTGTTCAAGTCGAGCGCCGCCGCGATCGGGACGATGCTGGCCTCGCTCATCGGCGGCACGATCCTCACCCGCATCAGTCCCGATTGGACGATGGGGAAGTACCTCTTCGTCAGCGCGCTGCCGCTGTCCGATTACTACACCGGCAATCCGCCGCCGTACGACGGGATGTCGATGATGTTCTGCATCGCGCTGCTCGCGGTGTGGGCCATCGGCGCGATCGCGATCAGTTACGCGATGTTCATCCGGCGGGACGTGTTCGGATGAGAGTCGTCGTCGTCGTCGCCCTCGCGCTGACCGTTGCGTGCGCGAAGGAGCCGCCGCGGGAGCCGCCGCCGCGCACGCCGGTCGCGGTCGAGTACGTGCGCGGCGACTCGCTGGCCATTCACGCCTCGCCGAGCGAGGCGGCGCCGGTCGTCGCGCGCTACGGCAGCGGCGAGGCGGTGTCGGTGCTGGCGCGCAAGGGAGAGTGGTCCGAGGTGCGGACGGCGACGGGGAGCGGCTGGGCGCGCGGGCAGGAGCTGGCCTCGGCCGCGGAGTCGAAGGCGCAGGCCGACAACGTCAAGCCGCGCTTCCGCGTCGCGCCGGCGCCGGTGACCCAGCCCGGCGCGCGCGGCGAGATCGACCTCGTGGCCAGCGTGAACACGGACGGCGACGTGATCGACGTGAAGGTGGAGCGGAACACGACGGGATCGCGCAGCCTGGAGGCGATGAACGTGGCCGCGCTGCGGCGCGCGCGCTTCGTCCCGATCGTGCGGCACGGGAAGCGGTCGCCGTTCCTGTACGACTATCACGTCGGGTACTAGACTTGCGGGATGGACCCGCTGCGCGTACGTGCCGCGATCAGGCGATACGGTGCCACGCACCCCGGCTACGAAGCCGAGTTTCTCGTTGATTCGCCGACCATCGACGTCGTCGCGCCGGCATCCGACCTCATTCGCGCCGGAATCGAACGGAGGCCGAACGAGAACTATGGTTTTGCACAAATCGAACTTCTTGGCGTCGTCACGGTTGGCCGCGTGATCTTTGGCGCCGAGGGAACGAAGCCGATCCTCGGAACGCTGCTTTTCGAGTCACTCTTCGTGGTCGACCCCAGCACCCACGCGATCACCCGCCGGAACGGCCGGCTCCCAGGAATTCGCCCCGCGCGGTCGCGTTAACGCCCCGCGCATGCAGCAGTTCCGTTACGACATCCGCAACGTCGCGATCATCGCCCACGTCGACCATGGCAAGACCACGCTCGTCGACGCGCTTCTCAAGCAGGCCGGCGCGATCCGCGCGAACCAGCAGGTCGACGAGCGCGTCATGGACTCGAACGACCTCGAGAAAGAGCGCGGGATCACCATCCTCGCCAAGAACACCTCCGTCCGCTACCTCGTCGACGATCCCGACGCCCTCGGCCACGCCGCCCACCACGAAGCCACGCACACCGCCTCGGGACACGACCTCCCGGCCGTCTTCGTTCACCCGCGCGAAGTGAAGATCAACATCGTCGACACCCCCGGCCACGCGGACTTCGGCGGCGAAGTCGAGCGCGTCCTCTCCATGGTCGACGGCGTCATCCTCCTTGTCGACGCGGCCGAGGGGCCGATGCCGCAGACGCGCTTCGTCCTGCGGAAGGCGTTGGGACTTGGCCTCCTGCCCATCGTCGTCATCAACAAAATCGACCGCCATGACGCGCGGCCGACCGAAGTCGTCAACGAAGTGTTCGACCTCATGATCGAGCTCGGCGCCTCGGACGAGCAGCTCGACTTCCCGATTCTTTATGCGATCGGACGGCAGGGCATCGTGCGCAACGAGCTCGCCGACGCCAACGACGACTGCCGCCCGCTCTTCGACGCGGTGCTCAAGCGCATCCCGCCGCCGCCCGGCAACGCCGGCGGCCCGCTGCAGCTTCTCGTCTCCGCCATCGACTACAACGACTACGTCGGCCGCCTGGGCATCGGCCGCATCCAGCGCGGCAAAGTGCGGCAGGGCGAGGACGTCATCCTCATCCTCCGCGACGGCACGCACAAAAAAGGGCGCGTCTCGAAAGTGACGGCCTTCGAAGGGCTGCGGCGCGAGGAAGTCGACGAGGCGACGGCGGGCGAGATCGTGGCCATCGCCGGCTTCGCCGACGTCGAGATCGGCGAGACCTTCGCCGACGCCGTCGAGCCGGAGCGCCTCGAGCCGATCGCCATCGACGAGCCGACCGTATCGATGTTCTGGCTCGTCAACGACTCCCCGTTCGCCGGCACGGAAGGGAAGTTCGTCACCTCGCGCAATCTCAAGGAGCGCCTCGACCGCGAGACGCGCAAGGACGTGGCCCTGCGCGTGCGCGAGACCGAGCAGGCCGACCGTTTCGAAGTCAGCGGGCGCGGCGAGCTGCACCTGTCGATCCTCGCCGAGAACATGCGCCGCGAGGGTTACGAGTTCGCGCTGTCGCGGCCGCAGGTCATCCTCAAAGAGATCGGCGGCAAGACCATGGAGCCGTACGAGGCCCTCGTCGTCGACATCGACGAGGCCCACGTCGGCACGATCATGGAGAAGCTGCAGGCGCGGCGCGCGGAGATGACCGACATGGTCAACCCCGGCAGCGGGCGCGTGCGCATCGAGTTCAAGATCCCCACGCGCGGCCTCTTCGGCATCCGCACGGAGTTCCTCTCCGAGACGCGCGGCACGGGCCTCCTGTACCACACGTTCCTCGAGTACGGTCCGTACCGCGGCGAGATCGCCAGCCGCGGACGCGGCGCGCTCGTGGCGAAGGAAGGCGGCGACACGACGGCGTACGCCATCGAGCCGCTGCAGGAGCGCTCGACGCTCTTCGTCAATCCCGGCGTGAAGGTGTACGGCGGACAGATCGTCGGCGAGAACTCGCGCGACGTCGACATGGTCGTGCAGGTCTGCCGGAAGAAGCACCTGACGAACATGCGCGCCTCGACCTCGGACATGGCCGTGCAGCTCGCCCCGCCGCGCCTCCTGACGCTCGAGCAGTGCCTGGAGTGGATCGAGGACGACGAGCTCGTCGAGGTGACGCCGGAGTCGATCCGCATCCGCAAGAAGATCCTCGACCACTCCGCGCGCGAAGTGGCGCGGAAGAAGGTCGCCAAGGCGGCCGAGGCGTAATCGGGGTGTGATTCCGGGCCTTCGAGACACTCCTCAATCAGGGAGGAGTGCCATGAAGCGACTCATCGTTGCCGTCCCGATCCTCGTCGCGCTCGGCTGCGCGACCACGGCACCGGTCGCCGCTCCGCAGGCGCCGCGGCCGCTGACGGTGGCTCTGTTTCCCTACATCCCTGACGCCGGAAACGACAATTTCAAGGCGCTCATCGCCGGGTTGACGTCCAGATTCCAGAGCCAGCATCCCGACATCCAGGTCACGATCGCGATGTCGGGCGATCCGTACGACTCGTCGACGTGGCCGGCGCTGTTCGGCGCGAGCGGACCGAATGCCGTCGAAGTCGACACGCTGACGCTCGGCGATCTCGTGGCCAGAGGCTACATCGCGCCGCTCGACTGGCAGGAGCCGGTCTTTCCCTTCGCCGCGCCGGCCAGCCGCATCGGCGGAACGCAGTACGCCATTCCGACGTGGGTGTGCATGACGTTCTTCTACGGAACGCTCTCCAGCCGCACGATGAGCGGCGCCTGGAGCGGCTCGTGGATGCTGCCGTCGTATTACCTCGTCGCCTACACCGACAAGTACGGCTACCAACCGCTCGACAGAGTGATGACCAGCCCGCCCGATCCCGCGGTGGTGGCGGACATGGCCACGACCATGTCGACCTGCACGCTGGCCGGGGCGAACGACTGCCTCAACGGCACGTTTGCCAATTCGCCGGCGCCGGGATTGCCGCAGATCGAGTACGTCAAGGGCACGTACGAGTCCACCACCGGCTTCTCCGAATCGTCCTACTACATCTTCGCGAACGGCGGGACGCAGCCGAGCGTCGTCACGCCGATGCAACTGGCACGCGGACAAAACCGCCCGCTCGCCTTCACCGACGGCCTGGTCGTGAACGCCGCGTCGTGTCCGGCTCAATGCGCCGCCGACGTGAAGACGTTCGCGCAGTTCCTCGATAGCCCGGCCACGCGGATCTATATCTGCTTCAGTCAGGATGCGCCCGGCAAGCCGCCGCGCCGCCTCAGCCCCGCCTCAGCAAGCTTCTACCAGCAACCGATCGTGCAGAGCGACTGGATGTATCAGCAGTTCCAGCGCGCCTTCAGCACCGCGCAGGGATTTCCGAATCAGGGCTTCCCCGCCGCGCGCAAGACGCTGCAGAAGCAGCTCTGCACGATGCTGCAGGTCACGATTCCGGACGCCTGCAAACAGTGACGCGTTAGCATCGCGCGCGAACGTGCGCGCGCTCATCATCTTCATCCTCGTCGTCCTCCTCTTCGGCGGCTTCAACTGGCTGACCGCGCGGCAGCTCTTCCGCCTCCATCCGCGGCGGAAGCGGATCGTCGTCGCGCTCCTCGCCGCCGGCAATCTGATGTGGCTCTTCCTGCCGTGGCTGCGCGTGCGCACCGACGCCATGCGCGCCGTCCCGCTCACGCTCTGCGCGCACTCGCACGGCGGGCAATGCGGGATCCGCCCGCTGCGCTGGACGCTCGCCGGCCTCTTCATCCCCTACCACATCGGTCTCTATCAACGCGGCGCGTCGCAGCTCTACGTCCACACCGGCGCCGGCTACTGGCTCCTGCCGTGGCGCCTCGGCATCACGCCGGAGATCGTCATCGTCGAACTGCGCGCATTCCGCCCACACGCCCGAGGAACGACGAAGGCGCCTCCGGCGGGCCGGCACGGCCGGCAGCGCTTGTCGAAGCACGTGCAGTCGCGAGAGGCGCGCCTAAAGCGGATGGCGTGAGTCGGCCGAAGGCAACCAGCGCTGCCGCCCGTGGCGGCCCGCCGGAGGCGCTCCCGGTCGTCTCCCCCGGGCGTGTGGGCGGAGTACGCGCGCTCTGCTTACAATCGCCGCGTGGATGAGCTCGAAGCCGCGATTGCTCCGCTGCTGTGGGGCGGCGTGGCGGCGGGGGTGGCGCTGGCGGCGATCGCCGCGGCCGTGCTGGTGCGCGGCACGCAGCGCGTGGCCGTGCCGCACGAGCGCGCCGCGACGCGCGACCGCATCGTCGTCGCGCTTCTCACGCTTCTGGGCGCCGCCGCGCGCCTGCCGGCGATGACGCGGCCGCTCGGCACCGACGAAGCCGGCACCTTTCTCTACTACGCGTCGAAGCCGCTGGCCATCGTCCTGACGATTTACGGCTCGCCGAACAACCATCTGCTGCACACGATCCTCGCGCACGTCGCCGTGCGGATGTTCGGCGACGCCGAGTGGGGGCTGCGCCTTCCGGCATTCCTCGCCGGCACCGCGCTGATTCCGCTGGCATGGTGGACGGCGCGGCGTCTCGGCTGCAACGGCGCGCTCATTGCCGCGGGTCTCGTGGCCGGCGCGCCGGCGCTCGTCGACTACTCGAACGATGCGCGCGGCTACACGCTCCTCTGCGCCTGCACGCTCGTGGCCGCCGCGGCGATGGCCGGCGTCGTCCGCCACGGGGCGCGCCGCGCCGCGATCGTCTTCGCCGCCGCCGCGGCGCTCGGGTTTTACACCGTGCCGGTGATGCTCTATCCGTTCGTCTTCATCGCCGTCGCGGCGCTCGTGAAGAGGGGCGCACGCCGTGCGCCCCTACTGGCCGCGCTCGCCGCCGCGCTCCTCCTCACCGCCGCGCTCTACGCGCCGGTCATCGCCGTCAGCGGCGTCAAGGCGATCATCGCCAATCACTTCGTCCGCCCGATCCCGCCATCGGTATTCTTCGCCGCGCTGCCGCACGTCATCGTGAGCGGTTGGACGCGCTCGATGGCCGGCATCCCACTTGTCGTGCAGCTGCTGATCGTCATTGGCGTCGTGGCCGGGCGCAGGCTCACCCTCGCCACCGGCGCGGGCGCGCTCGCCGTCGCCGCCGTCGTCCTCGTGCAGCGCGTCCTCCCCTTCCCGCGTCTCTGGCTGCCGTTCCTGCCGCTGCTCTTCATCGCCGCGGCGTGCGGGTGGCGTTGGCCGCGCTTCGAAGCGCTCGTCGCCGTCGCCGCCGCCGTCGCCCTAGGCCTCGCCGCCGCCGCGACCGTGCGCCCGCGCGAGACCGGCGAGCTCCCGAACGTCCTCACCATCGCCCGCACGCTGCGCATGCGCGTCCGTCCCGGCGACCAGATCGTCGCCGGCGTCGCCTCCGACCTCCCCCTGGCGTTCTATCTGCGCGGCGTGCCGATCGACGTCCTCCATCCCGACGTCGCGCACGCGCGGCGCATCTTCGTCGTCACGAACCGCACCTCGGACATGACGCTGCCGCGGACGTTGGAGCTCGTGCACATCGACGCGCGCGCGTTCACGGTCCGGCGCGTCGACGACTACGGCGCCTCGGCGCTGTACGTGCTGACGAGGTGACGGAGCGTCGGCCCGCACTTGGCCTCGATCTTCAGCGACGCCAGCGCGTCGCCGCGCGTGGGGCCGACGTTGACGATGGCGATGGGGATGCCGCGCTCCGCGGCGCGCTTGACGAAGCGGAAGCCCGACCAGACCGTGAGCGACGAGCCGGCCACGAGGAGCGCGTCCGCTTCGTCGACGCGCTGCATGGCCACGGCCACTTTGCCCGGCGGCACGCTCTCGCCGAAGAAGACGACGCCGGGCTTGAGCACGCCGCCGCAGCGCTCGCACGGCGGCACGGTGAAGCCGCCCACCGCGCCGCGGGCCACGTCGGCGTCGCCGTCGGGCGCGAAGTCGGCTTCGTCCGCGCGCAGATGCGCCCACCGCGCCTGCGCGAGCCACGCCGCGTTCATGGCGCCGAGCCGCTCCTGCACGTCCGCGCGCAGGAACTCGCAGCCGCAGTCGAGGCAGACCACGACGCGGTTCCGCCCGTGCAACTGCACCACGCGCCGGCTCCCCGCCTCGGCGTGCAGATCGTCGACGTTCTGCGTGATCAGAAAGCGCACGCGCCCCTGGCCCTCGAGCTCTGCGAGCGCGCGATGCGCGTCGTTCGGCCGCGCCGCGGCGAAGCGAGGCCAGCCGCGGAAGCTCCGCGCCCAGTAGAAGCGCCGCACCTCTTCGCTGCGCACGAAGGCGCTGTAGTAGATCGGCTTGTGCCGCGTCCATGCGCCGCCGGGGCTGCGATAGTCGGGAATGCCCGACTCCGTGCTGCAGCCCGCGCCGGTCAGGACGACCAGGCGCCGCGAGCGATCGAGGAAGTCGGCGAGGTCCATCAACGTTGCTAGCGTACACTCCGTATCAAGCCCATGCGACGCGCCACGATCGCCGTTTTCCTGTTCAGCGCGGCGGCGCTGCGCGCGCACGCGGCCTGTCCGGTCAAGGCGCCATCGCCGTGGATGTTCATGCATGGGCCCTTCACGTTCGCGGCGGGCTCCGCCGGCACGCTCCGCCTCGCGATGTCCCTTCCTCCCGCTCCTCAACCATGCGGCCCACTCCCCTGCGACGACGTTTATGGGTTGCAGTCATGCGACGTACTGACCTGGGA
This sequence comes from Thermoanaerobaculia bacterium, assembly GCA_036522835.1. Taxonomy (GTDB): domain Bacteria; phylum Acidobacteriota; class Thermoanaerobaculia; order Gp7-AA8; family Gp7-AA8; genus DATDFB01. The sequence continues at coordinate 39,475 of DATDFB010000123.1, forward strand.
CTTCGGCGACGGCACGCCCCCCGTGACGGGCACGAGGCTGAACGATGAGGAGGCGCTGATGGATCACACCTACGCGGCGCCGGGCACGTATCAGCCGGCGGTCACGATCTCGAATGCGCTCGGCCAGGTGATCCGTTATGGCGCCGTCACCGTCACCTCCGACCCGCCGGCCTACGTCGACTTCTCCCCGGCCGCCGTCACCACGCCGGAGACGGCCGGGAGCATCACCTTCACGCTCGAGCGCAGCGGAAATCTGACGACGACGGCGACGGTGCACACCTGGCATCCGCCGCGGAATCAAGGCGAAGGGATCGAGCGCGACGTCGTCTTCGCACCCGGCGAGACGACGAAGAGCGTCACCATGAAGGTCTTCGACGATCACGCCTACACCGGCTCCGTCACCGGTTTCGTCGTCGCCACCGCCACTGACGGAACGCTCTTTCACACCGCCAGCTTTTCGTACACGCTGACCGAGACGAGCCCGCAGCCGACCGCCACCGTCGAGGACGCGCGTGTCACCGAGGGTGGTGGAACCGCTGATGTCGTCGTGCGCGTCTCGGCGCCGTTGGGCTTTCCTGTTCTTTTCCACGCCCAGCTGGCGGATGGGACAGCGAAGGCGGGCGACGATTACCTCGCGACGACGCCGTTCTGCGAGATGCAGCCGGGGGAAACCAATTGCGTTCTGCACGTCGGAATCGTCGACGACGACGACGCCGAGTCCGACGAGACGTTCACGGTCAAAGTCGCGGGGGACGGACCGCTCTTCCTCGGCGACACGGCCACGGTCACGATCGTCGACGACGACGCCGCCCGAATCCTGGTCGCCGAGCCGCCGTCGCTCGTCCTCCTCCCCGGCGCGCACGGCACGGTGAGGATCTCGATGCAGCCGCCCAAGCCGACGGAGCAGATGCTTGCGCTTTCGAGCACGCATCCGGAAGTCGCGTCCGTGCCGGAGTCGCTGACCATTCCGGCGGGCGGCAGCGCCACGCTCGACATCCACGCGCTCGCGTCCGGTACGGCGAAGATCGCGATCGGGTCGTCGTTCAGCGTCGAGGTCACCGTGGCCGTTCCGCGCCGGCGCGCCTCGCGGTAAAATCGTCTCCAATAGGAGATCCCCTACAGTGAAAACATTCTTCAAGGTGCTGGGCATCGCTCTGCTGGTTGTCGTCGCGCTCGCCGCCGGCGCGCTCGCGTGGGTTTCGCTCAAGAAGCCGGCGCAGCGGCCGCCCTCGGCGGAGAAGATCGAAGCGACGCCGGAGCGCCTGGCGCGCGGCCGCTACCTCGGCGAGCACGTCGCCGACTGCGTCGGCTGTCACTCCGACCACCTCACCACGTACGGCTTCCCGGTCAAGCCCGGAACGGAGGGGACGGGCGGGTACATCTTCGACAAGAAGATCGGCTTCCCCGGCGTCGTCGCCGCGCAGAACATCACGCAGCATCCGACGGACGGCCTCGGCAACTGGACCGACGGCGAGATCCTCCGCGCGCTGCGCGAAGGCGTCGACCGCAACGGCGACGCCATCTTCCCGATGATGCCGTGGCAGCACCTGCGGAATTTGAGCGACGAGGACGCGAAGTCGATCGTCGTCTACCTCCGCACGCTCAAGCCGCTGCCGAATCACGTGCCCGACAAGAAGCTCGACTTCCCCGTCAACTACATCGTGAAGTTCCTCCCCAAGCCGCTCGACGGCCCGGTGGTCGGGCCCGACCGCAAGGACACCGTGGCGTACGGCAAGTACCTCTCGCGCATCGGCGGCTGCTACGAGTGCCACACGCCGCACGACGAGCACAACACCATGATCGAGGCGCAGGGGTTCAGCGGCGGATGGGAGATGGCCGGCCCCTGGGGCCGCAACATCACCGCGAACCTGACGCCCGATCCCGAGAACTACATGGGCCACGCCACGAAGGCGGAGTTCATCGGCCGTTTCCACGCCTTCGCCAGCATCAACGCCGCGAACGCGCCGGCAGCACCGCCGGGACGCAACACGGTCATGCCCTGGCTGGCCTTCTCCGGCATGACGGACGAAGACCTCGGCGCGATCTATGACTACCTCAAGACTCTCCCGCCGGTGAAGAAGAAGATCAATACGTTCCCGGACGCCAAGGGGTGATGTGGAGTGCGGCGGCCACGCCGCCGCTGTCGGAGAGCGCCGGCATGGCCGGCGGCGTCTCGCCGCCCGGTCCATTTTTGTATTGACAAAATAGTTGGGGCGACTTAGATTTCGAACGTTCCGCTAGGAGGTGGTGAATGTCCGGTTCGCGAAAGATCAAATTGATTAAAGGACCACCTCATGATCGAGCTCAACGCCCTGAAAGTGACGATGCTCTTCCCCGTCTTCGCGAACGATGGCTCACCTTTCCCGGTGCAAACGTGGAACTGGTGGCTCGATAGCATCCTCGCCATCGGCATCGGCGCCTACCACGAGTTCTTCACGCGCGGATCGTGGGAAGGCCAGCTCGAATACCACCGCTGTGTAACGATGTCCAGGCCTTCCTTCGAGAAGCACGCGAGAAATTCGATCAGCAGGTCATGTACTTCGAGGCAGTCCCGATCCACTTCGAGCTCATTTAATGCGCTACCACAACAAAGAATCCGGCGTCGACGTCGACCTCGGTGCTCTCGATCACGAGAAGCGCCGCCTCTTCGAGACCGCGCACGAGCGATTCCGCGCCAACACCAACTGGTTCGAATTCGAGCAGTTGATCTTTTCCTACACATCCCCGCTGTTCCGCAGCGCGAAGAGCCGCTCGGATGTTCTGAGCGATCCGCTCTACCTCGCCCTCAAAGACATGTGGCTACAGCTCGGAATCAATCAAGGATTCGTGGCCAAGCCGAACCATGAACACACCAAAGCGAAAGCCCGGCCGTCCCGTCCGCACGGCACCACGCGTCGCCGTAACGTGGCGGCTGCCCGTCAATCTCCTCGTTCGCGTCGACGAAGTCGCTGACGCGGAGGGAACGACCACGACCGCGTGGGTCGAGGCCGCGCTCGTCGCGGCGCTCGAGCGCCGCGCGTCAACGGCTCGCTCGTAGCCCCAGCTCGTACTGCGGGCTCGGCTTCCCCATCGCCCAATAGTCGAACCACCCCACGATGTGCTGCAGGCGCTCGACGCGGTGCCACGGCTTGCCGCTGCGCGAGAGCTCGTGCGACTCGTCGGGGAAGCGCACCATCACCGCCGGCACGTGGCGGTACTTGAGCGCGCGGAACATCATCTCGCCACCCGCCGCCGGCGGCGTGCGGAAGTCGGCCTCGCCCAGAATCAGCATCAGCGGCGTCTTCACGCGGTCGATGTACGTCAGCGGCGAGCGGGCCTTGAACTCCTCCGGATCCTCGAACGGCGCCTTGTGGAACCACGTCGGCTGGAAGAGCGTGAAGTCGGACGTGTACCACAGCGCCGCCCAGTCGGCGATGTCGCGCTGCGACACCGCCGCGGCGAAGCGGTCCGTCTGCGTGATCACCCAGTTCGTCAGCAGGCCTCCGCCGCTGCCGCCGGTCACGCAGAGCTTCTTCGGGTCGACGTAGCCCTTCGCGATCACGGCGTCGACCGACGCCATCAGGTCTTTGTAGTCGTCGCCGGGGTAGTGGTACTGGATCACGTTCGCGAACTCCTGCCCGTACGACGTCGAGCCGCGCGGGTTCGGATAGACCACGACGTAGCCCTTCGCCGCCATCCACTGGAACTCGTGATCGAACGTGTAGCCGTACGCCGCGTGCGGCCCGCCGTGAATGTTGAGAATCAGCGGATACTTCTTGGCGGGATCGAAGTCGGGCGGCTTCTGCACCCACGTCTCGATTCTCTTGCCGTCGAAGCTCGTCAGCCACAGCTCGTCGGGCTCCGTCAGCGTCACCTCGCTCCAGAGCTTCTCGTTGACGTTCGTCAGGCGCGTGAACGCGCCGTCCGCGCCGACGAGGAAGAGATCGCCGATCATCGTCGGCGTGGAGAGGAGCGCCACCGTCCTGCCGCCGGCCATGTCGAACGACTCGATGTCCTGCTTCCCGTTCGTCCACGCCTCCACGCGGCCGGTCGCGGCGTCGACACGCTTCAGATTGACGCGGCCCTCCTCCGCGACCGTGACGATCACCGCGTTGCCGCTCCACGCCGGGCGCGATCCGCGGCCGCCGCGCGGCGCGCGCTGATCGCCGCCGACGCCGCTCATCACGTCGTTGTCGAACGCCGCGGTGAGGTTCTTCGGCGCGGCGCCGGGCGCCGTCGACACGACGTACAAGTCCGACTGCGAGTGCGACAGAATCGGCTTCGACGCCGTGCCGGAGAAGGCGATCCACTTCCCATCGGGGCTCGGCGCATAGGAGTTGACGTTGATGTCCGCGTCGACGACCTTGGCCATCTCGCCGCCCGCCGCCGGCACGGAGTAGAGCGCGTTGGCGCGCTCGTCGTAGTACGGCTCGCGGACGCGCGTGGAGGTGAAGTAGATGCGCGACCCGTCCGGCGCCCACTCGACGTCGCCCTCGTCGAACTCGCCGCTGGTGAGCTGCTTCGGCTTCGCCTCCTCGGATGCCGCGACGGTCCAGATGTGCGCGTGCCGCGACGGATCGCGATAGCCCGGCCCGTTCATCCGGTACAGCGCCTGATTGATGATGCGGACGTCGCTGACGTGCTCGTCGTCGCCGTCCTTCTTCTTCTCCAGGTCTTCCGGCTTGGTCGACGCGGTGAAGGCGATCGTGTTGTCGGCCGGCGACCACTCGATCGACGAGACCGGCCGCGCGAACGACGTCAGCGCCTGCGGCTCTCCGCCGTCGCTGCGCAGCAGATAGATCTGCGTCTTCCCCTCGGACGGCGTGCGCAGGAACGCCAGCATCTTCCCGTCGCGCGACCAGCGCGGGCTCGCGTCGCCCGGCCCGTTCGTGAGCCGCCGCGCGATGGCGCCGGGCGCCGCCGGCATCAGCCACAGCTCCGTGTCGTAGCGGTCCTTCTTCTCGTTCACCGTCACGCGCACGAAGGCGATCTGCGAGCCGTCGGGCGAGAGCTGCGGATCGGCGACCCAGACGAACTTGAAGAGGTCTTTCTCGGTGATGTTGCGGGCGGTGGCGATGGCGGCGAAGAGGACGAGGGCGATGACGAGCAATCGCTTCATGCGCGCGATTGTAGGGCGTAAATGACGAGGGCCGCCGTCGCCAGCCCCGCGATCGTCGACGCCAAGAGCGCGAAGCGCGGCCGCTCGTGCACCTGCGGCAAGAGATCGCTCGCGCCGAGGTAGAGGAGAAAGCCGGCGAAGAACGCGAGCTGGAAGGCGAGCGTGTAGGGCGTGAGGTGAAACAGGCTCGCGCAGAGCGCGCCGGCGACCGGCGCCAGCGCGTCGACGACGAGAAGCGCCAGCGTCCGCCAGCGGCTGTTGCGCGTGGCCAGCATGAACGTGACGGTGTTGAGCCCGTCGGCGAAGTCGTGCGCCACGACGGCGACGAGCACGATGAGTCCCACCTTCGTCCCCGCCTCGAAGCCGACGCCGATGGCCAGCCCGTCGAGGAAGCTATGAAACGAGAGCCCGAGCGCGCCGACGAGGCCGACGTTGTGATGATGCCCCGGCGCGTCGTGCTGCTTCTCGCTGTGGATGATGGTCAGCTTTTCGAGGAGGAAGATGGCCACGAAACCGAGGATGACGGTGATCATCAACGAGCGCGTGGCGATGCCGTTCGCGCGGCCGAGCTCGACGACCTCGGGGAGAAGATCGAGGAAGGCCACGCCGATCAACAGACCGGACGACGCAGCCATGATGTAGAGGAGGTAGCGCCGGTAGCGGAACGCGAACGCGCCGCCGGCGAGGGTCATCAGGAACGCGGAGAGGGCCCAGACGGCGCTCATCAATCAGGGAAGCTTGCGCCCCTCACCCGCTGCTTCGCAGCACCCTCTCCCCGCGAGCGGGGAGAGGGACAGGCGCGAAGCGCCAGGGTGAGGGGCGCCACTCGCACTACTCGAGTTTGATGGCCTTCTTCGTCTTGTCGCGGCGCTGCTGGTCCTTGGCCTTGTACTCGGCCTGGCAGTTGTCCTGGTCGACCATGACGCAGCTCAGGTACTCGCTGGCCTCGACCAGGCAGGCGCGGATGGCCTTGCCGGCGGGCGTGTTCTCGTACTTGCTGAGATTGCCGCCCAAGCCGCCGCGATAGAGGCCGACGCCGACGCCGTAGCTGCCGGAGCGCGCTTCGATCGAGCGCGTGTAGGCGATCTCGCCCGTCGTCGTGTCCACCACGCGGATGTCGACGGCGATGTACGCGTCGCTCTTCTTGCCGCCGACGGAAATCCCGCCGAAGCTCAGGCCCCCGCCGCCGCCGGAGGTCTTCTCTTCGTACGCCGAGACCGTGCCCATCACCAGGTACTTCGCGCCGGTCAGCTTGCCGACCTTCGCCGCGCTGCTCTTGCTCACGCGGCCGGACGAGGCCAGGTCCTGCTCCTCGAGCACCGGTCCGAGCTTCGCGCGCTCCACCATGCGGAACTTCTCGGTCGCCGACAGCTCGTTGCTCAGCATCCCGGCAAGATCGTGTCCGGCGCCGCCGTACCACCACGCCGCGGACGTGTCATTCTTGAAATCAGCCACGCCGATCGACGGCTTTTCCGCCGCCGTCAGCACACCAGCGCAAAGCAACACTGCTACCGCCGCCAAACACTTCTTCATGGGTGTCTCCTCCTTGAACGAGTGGCCGCGATTATACCCTCAAGCGATGCCGCGATTGCGCCGCCCTTGGGAGCAGGCCAGCGCGGAGTTGACGAGCTGATCGATGTCGAACGGCTTGCGGATCAGGCCCCAGATGTGCGAGGTGTCGAGCGCCTCGACCGAGCGCTGGCTCGCGCCGGTCATGACGATCACCCGGTCGAGCAGCGCCGGGCAGTCGCGGCGGAGCCGCTCCAGGAGCTCGAAGCCGTTGACGTCCGGCATCATCAGGTCGAGGAGGATGACCGAGTAGGTGTGGCGCTGGAGCCGGTCGTAGGCGACGCGGCCGTCCGTGGCCGTGTCGACGGCGAAGCCCTTCCTCGTCAAGAGCGTGGTGAACAGTCCTCGTAACGCTTGGTCGTCATCGACGACAAGGACATTGGGTACACCGGCCGGGGGATCGCTGCGCGACATGACCGTCGACTCGCGTGATTGGCGATAGTTTGCACCCTGTGCAAACAAAAATCAATCGCTGTAAATACGCACGAGGTACACGGCGTCGTCTTTCCTCACCGTGGCGATCGACTCGCGGCCGGTGAGCGGCTTCGTCACGCTGACCAGCTCCACATCGCTCCGGCGGACGTACTCGGAGATCGCGCTCTCAGGATTGGCCGCCTCGATGCGCATCTGCTTCGAGCTCGACGTGTCGCTCGTCAGCGGGCGAGATTCGATGGTGTATTGCACGCCAACCCCCTCTCTGACAAAAATGAACCGCTCTAGCCTCAGCCATAACGCAGCAATCGGCGGGCCAGAACTTGCACTCCGCGAAACCGTGGCCGACAAGAAGACGCAGGACGAGGTCGAGCAGCGAAGCTCGCCGAGAGGCGAGATCGTCTACCGCGCCATTCACAAGGAAGGCGACGACGAGCTGCAGCGCTCGACCTCGGCGCTGGCCTGGTCGGGGCTCGCGGCGGGGCTGTCGATGGGCTTCTCCGTCCTCGCCCAGGCGCTGCTGCACGCCGGCCTCGCCGACACCTCGTGGCGCCCGCTCGTCGTCAGCTTCGGCTACAGCGTCGGCTTTCTCATCGTCATCCTCGGGCGCCAGCAGCTCTTCACCGAGAACACGCTGACCGTCATCCTGCCGCTCCTGCAGCGCCGCGACGGGAAGACGTTGCGCAATGTCCTGCGGCTCTGGGCGACCGTGCTCCTGGCCAACCTCGCCGGCGGTCTGCTCTTCGCGCTGGCGATGGCGCGCACCGCGGCCATCGACGACGGCGTGCATCAGGCCGTGGTCAAGATCGCCGAGGGGTCGATGGCGGGGGGCTTCGCCACCATCCTGCTGCGCGGCGTCTTCGCCGGCTGGCTGATCGCGCTCATGGTCTGGCTCCTGCCGTTCGCCGAGGCGGCGCGCGTGTGGGTGATCGTGATCATCACCTATGTCGTCGGGCTGGCCGGCTTCAGCCACATCATCGTCGGCTCGACCGAGGCGATGTTCCTGATGTTGGGCGGATACATGTCGGGAATCGACTGCGTGACGCGCTTCATCGTCCCGGCGCTCCTCGGCAACTGCATCGGCGGCGTGGCGCTCGTGGCGGCGATCAACCACGCCCAGGTGGTGGCGGGGAGCGACGGCGGCGTGGACGTGTAAGAACCGGCGGTGTGCACGCGCAAACCGGCGGTGTGCACGCGCGAACCGGCGGTGTGCACGCGCGAACCGGCGGTGTGCACGCGCAAACCGACGGTGTGCACGCGCGAACCGACGGTGTGCACGCGCAAACCGGCGGTGTGCGCGCGCGAACCGACGGTGTGTCCGCGAAAACCTCCGGTGTGCGCGCGCGAACCGGCGGTGTGCGCGCGCGAACCGATGGTGTGCACGCGCGAACCGGCGGTGTGCACGCGCGAACCGACGGTGTGCGCGCGAAAACCTCCGGTGTGCGCGCGTGTTCGGGCCGGTTTGCACGCGCGCACCGCCGGTTTGCACGCGCGCTTCGTCGGTTAGCGCGCGCGTACGGCCGGTTTTTGCGCGCTCATCGCCGGAACTGCAGGACGTTCGTGTCTTCGCCGACGTTCGTCGAGGCGCTCGCCGCGGCCGTCACCAGGTCGGCCAGCACGTTGATATCGAACGGCTTGCGCACGATGGAGTGGACGATGGCCGGGTCGAGCTGCCGCGTCAGCGACGCCTCGGCCGCCGCGGTGATGACGATGACGCTCGGCCGCTTGCCGCCGCGCTGCTGCAGCATGTCCACGAACTCGTAGCCGCTGACCGCGGGCATCATCAGGTCGAGGACGATGACCGCGTAATCGGTCTGCTTGATCTTCTCGATGGCCTCGGCGCCGTCGGCCGCGACGTCGACGCCGAAGCCGGCACGCTCGACGATCTTGGCCACGAGCGCACGAATGGCCGGCTCGTCGTCGACAACAAGCACACGCCCTTTCGCGGGAGGCATGCGCGTCTCGCTGCAAATCGGGTGCCGGGCCCAACCGGCGGACGAGTGCTGTGCGCCGAGTCCCGCGTGCTGCGTTGCACGGCGCGCAACAGGTTGGCAGATCCGATGCATGACCCCGCTGCCGTGAAACGACGATTGGGACTCCAACTGATCGCCGCGATCGCACTCTTCGCCACGGCATGCCGAACCAAGGAGTCGCCGGCCCGCTCCTTCCCCTTCCTCGAACGACTCTCATCCGCTCCATCGGTGAAGACGAACCTCGTCCAACTCCAACAGGATGACGGGCAGTGGATCATGCCGGCCAAGGACTACGCCTCCACCCGCTTTTCCGCTCTCAATCAGATCAACACCGAGACCGTGAAGAATCTCAGGGTCGCGTGGACCTTTTCCACCGGCCACGACCGCGGCGAAGAGGCGGCGCCGCTCGTGGTCAACAACACGATGTACGTCGTCACGCCCTTCCCCAACATCCTCTACGCGCTCGACCTCACCCAGCCCGGCGCGCCGGCGAAATGGCAGTACCGGCCGAAGAATCTCAACAACGCCGCCAAGGGCATCGCCTGCTGCGACTGGGTCAACCGCGGCTGCGCGTACGCGAACGGCAAGATTTTCTTCAACACGCTCGACGGCCGCACCTGCGCGGTCAACGCGGAGACGGGCGACGAAGTGTGGGTCTCGCAGGTGACCGACATCAGCCGCGGCGAATCGCTGACGATGGCGCCGCTGGTGGTGAAGAACAAGGTGCTCGTCGGCGACAGCGGCGGCGAGTTCGGCGTCCGCGGCTCGCTCACGGCGCTCGACACCGAGAGCGGCAAGCAGCTCTGGAAGGCGTACAACACCGGCCCAGACGCCGACTGCCTGATCGGCGCGAATTTCCATCCCTTCTACAAATCCGACCAGGGCCAGGACCTCGGCGTGAAGACGTGGCCGCCCGACCTCTGGAAGATCGGCGGCGGCACGGTGTGGGGCTGGATCTCCTACGATCCCGAGCTCGACCTCATTTACTACGGCACCGCCAACCCCGGCCCCTGGAACGCCGAGCAGCGCCCCGGCGACAACAAGTGGACGTGCGGAATCTGGGCGCGCAAGCCGGACAGCGGCGAGGCCATCTGGTTCTATCAGTGGAGCCCGCACGATCTCTACGACCACGACGGCATCAACGAACAGATCCTCCTGACGCTGCCGATCCGCGGGCAGCAGCGCAAAGTGCTGGTGCGCCCCGAGCGCAACGGCTACGTCTACGTGCTGGACCGCACGACCGGCGAGGTGCTGTCGGCCACGCCGTTCGCCTACATCACCACGAGCAAGGGGGTCGATCTGAAGAGCGGGCGCCTGATCCCGAACGAAGAGAAGGCGCCCGGCGTCGGCCGCGTGGTGCGGATGATCTGCCCCCCTGCGCCCGGCGCGAAGGATTGGGAGCCGTCGGCCTATTCGCCGGTCACGGGCCTCGTCTACATCCCGCACGCGAATCTCTGTCAGGACGAAGAGGGCGTCCAGGCGAATTACATCGCCGGCACGCCGTACGTCGGCGCGAACGTGAAGATGTACGCGGGGCCGGGCGGCCACCGCGGCGAGTTCGACGCCTGGGATCCGGTGAACGCGCGGAAAGTCTGGTCGATCAAGGAGCGCTTCCCGGTCTGGAGCGGCGCGCTGGCGACGGCCGGCAACGTGGTGTTCTACGGCTCGATGGAGGGGTGGTTCCGCGCCGTCGACGCGCGCACGGGACAGCTCCTGTGGCAGTTCAAGACCGGCTCCGGAATCATCGGCCAGCCGATCACCTACCGCGGTCCCGACGGCAAGCAGTACGTGTCGGTCTTGAGCGGGGTGGGCGGATGGGCGGGCGCGATCGTCTCCGGCCAGCTCGACCCCCGCGACGGCACCGGCGCCCTCGGTTTCAACAACGCCATGTCGGACCTCGGCAAGTACACGACGCGGGGCGGGATGCTGTACACGTTCGGACTGCCATGAAGAACAAAGTCCTGTGTCCTGGGTCCTGGGTCCTGAGTTTGTCGTTGGCCGTGTTTTGCGCCTGCACTCAGGACCCAGGACTCAGGACCCAGGACTCCCGTCGCGTTCTCCGCGTCTGCGCCGACCCCAACAACCTCCCCTACTCCAACCAGCAACAGCAAGGCTTCGAAAACAAGATCGCCTCGCTCGTCGCCGCCGATCTGCACGCCCGCGTCGACTACACCTGGTTCCCGCAGCGTCGCGGCTTCGTGCGCAACACGCTGAAGGCCGGCGTCTGCGACTGCATCATCGGCGTGCCCGCGAACTATGAGCTGACTCTCGGAACGCAGCCGTACTACCGCTCGACCTACGTCTTCCTTTCGCGCCGCGACCGCCGCCTCGGCGTGACGTCGCTCGACGACCCGCGCCTACGGACCTGGCGCGTCGGCGTGCAGATGATCGGCAACGACCACGTCAACTCCCCTCCCGCCCACGCCCTCGCCAACCGCGGCGCCGTCGCCAACGTGCGCGGCTACATGGTCTACGACCCGCGCGCCATCGTCGACGCCGTCGCGCGCGGCGACGTCGACGTCGCCATCGTCTGGGGCCCGCAGGCCGGCTGGTTCGCACGGCAGGAGCGCGTCCCGCTCGACATCACCCCGGTCACGCCGCAGATCGACTTGCCGTTCCTCCCCTTCGTCTTCGACATCTCCATGGGCGTGCGGCGCGGCGACAACGGCTTGCGCGACGAGCTCGATCGGGTCATCGAGAAGCGGCGCATGGATATCGAACGGATCCTCGACCAGTACGGAGTTCCTCGTGTGTAAACGCGTCGCGTTGCTCGCGCTCCTCGCCTTCGCCTGCCACCGCGAGATCCGCCACATCCAGCCCACCGCGCAGGACGCATCGAGAATGCTCCCGGTCCGCGTCAGCGGCCTCCAACCGGGTCCAAAACAGCTCGGCTCCTCCACCGCGCTCAACAACCCCTACGAAGGCAACGCCTACGCGATCTCGCAGGGGCAGCAGCTCTTCGACAAATACAACTGCTCCGGTTGTCACTTTCACGGCGGCGGGGGCATCGGTCCGCCGCTGATGGATGAGGAGTGGATCTACGGCAGCTCGCCGGCGCAGATCTACATCTCCATCGCCGAGGGGCGGCCGAACGGGATGCCGTCGTGGGGCGGGCACATCCCGGACTATCAGATCTGGCAGCTCGTCACGTACGTCCGCTCCGTCGGCGGCTTCGAAGGCAAAGTGGCCACGGCGTCGCGCGCCGAGGGGATGCAGGCCAGGCGCGCGGAGGAGCCGAAGTGAGGATCCAGTCCGCGCTCGACCCTGCGGGGCCGCAGGCGGGGCAGATCGCCCACCTCTTCTGGATCTTCACCTGGATCTGCGCCGGCGTCTACGTCGTCACGCTGCTCTTCGTTTTCGTGGCCACGATCAAAGGCCGCCGCAACGCCGAGCCGGACCTGACCAAGGAGCACACCCTCGGCATCGGCGTCAGCGTGGCCGCCGGCGTCACCGTCGCCGTTCTCTTCGCTCTGCTCGTCGCCAGCGTCGCCACCGGCAGCGCCATCGGCACGTTTGGCGAGAACGATCCGCGCCAGCTCGAAGTGGCCGTGACGGGACATCAGTGGTGGTGGGAAGTGAAGTACCCCGACGCGCTCAATCCGTCGGCGATGGTCACCGATGCGAACGAGATCCACATCCCGATCCACACGAAAGTCCTCCTGCGCATCCAGACCGCCGACGTCATTCACTCGCTCTGGATCCCGAACCTCCACGGCAAGCGCGATCTGATCCCCGGGCGCGTCAACAAACTCTGGATCGAGGCCGACCGTCCCGGCGTCTTCCGCGCGCAGTGCGCCGAGTTCTGCGGCCTCCAGCACGCGCACATGGCCCTCGTCGTCTTCGCGCAGAAACCGGAGGAGTTCGCGCAGTGGAAGGCGGCCGCGGCGCAGGGGGCGGCCACGCCGGCGACGCCCGCCGCCATCCGCGGCCAGCAGGTCTTCCTCGGCGCGCCCTGCGCCAAGTGCCACAACCTGGTGGGCGTCGATGCCTACGGCTCGATCGGTCCCGACCTCACCCACATTGCCTCCCGCAAGACCCTCGGCGCCGGGACGCTGATCAACAACCGAGGGAATCTGGCCGGTTGGATCAGCAATGCGCCGGCGCTCAAGCCGGGAGTGCTGATGCCGCCGAATGTGATGAGCGCGGGGGAGCTGCAGGATCTTCTGGCGTATTTGGAGACGCTGCGATGAGGCCACGGAAATTCAGAACGCAGAATGCGAATGCAGAATCGAGAAACCGTCGGACCTCTCTTCATTCTGCATTCGCATTCTGCGTTCTAAGTTTCCGAGGAGTCGGGCAATGACCGAGCTATCGATCGAGCAACCCGATTTTCGCCGGGAACGCGCGATGCTGGAGACGACTTGGGCAAAACGCCCGGGTCTGCTTGGCTGGCTCTCCGAAACCGGCCACAAGCCCATCGGCATGCGCTACATCGTCACCGCCTTCGTCTTCTTCGGCCTCGGCGGGCTCGAGGCGGCGCTCATGCGGCTGCAGCTCTCGCGGCCCGACAACCACTTCCTCAATCCCGATCTCTACAACCAGATCTTCACCATCCACGGCACCACCATGATGTTCCTCTTCGCCGTGCCGATGATGCTCGGCATGGGCATCTACCTCGTCCCGCTCATGGTGGGGACGCGCAACGTCCCCTTCCCGAAGCTCAACGCCTACGGCTACTTCGTCTACGTCGTCGGCGGCATCTTTCTCTACGCGATGTTCTTCCTCGGCGCGGGGCCGGACGCCGGATGGTTCTCCTACGTGCCGCTGTCGGGGCCGGCGTTCGACCCCGGCAAGCGCGCCGACACCTGGGCGCAGATGATCACCTTCACCGAGTTCTCCGCGCTCATCGTGGCCGTGGAGATCGTCGTCTGCGTGTTCAAGCAGCGCGCGCCCGGCATGTCGCTCAACCGCATCCCCCTCTTCGTCTGGTCGATGGTCATGGTCAGCTTCATGATCATGTTCGCCATGCCGGCGGTCATGCTCGACAGCACCTACCTCATCTTCGACCGCACCTTCTCCATGCACTTCTTCAACCGCCCCGAGGGGGGCGATCCGATCTTCTGGCAGCACATGTTCTGGTTCTTCGGGCACCCCGAGGTCTACATCATCTTCATCCCCGGCCTCGGCTTCATGTCGTCGATCATCGCCGCCTTCGCGCAGCGGAAGATCTTCGGCTACACCGCCATCGTCTGCACGCTCGTGACGACGGCGTTCATGGGCTTCAGCGTGTGGGTCCACCACATGTTCGCCACCGGCATCCCGCAGCTCGGCTCGAGCTTCTTCACCGCGGCCAGCCTGATGATCACCGTCCCCACCGGCGTGCAGGTCTTCTGCTGGATCGCCACGATCTGGACCGGCCGGCTGCGCATCGCCACGCCGATGCTCTACGCCTTCGGCTTCTTCATCACCTTCATCGTCGGCGGGCTGACGGGCGTGCAGCTCGGCTCCGTGCCGATCGACTGGCAGGTGCACGACACCTTCTTCGTCGTCGCCCACCTCCACTACGTCCTGATCGGCGGCGCCGTCTTCCCGCTCTTCGGCGCGTTCCACTTCTGGTTTCCGAAGTGGACGGGGCGGATGTACGGCGAAGGGCTCGGGCAGCTCTCGTTCTGGCTGCTCCTGGTCGGCTTCAACGTCACCTTCTTCCCGATGCACATCCTCGGCTTGCACGGCATGCCCCGGCGCGTCTACACCTACGGCGCGGAGACGGGTTGGGGGCGCCTCAACGCCCTCGCCAGCATGGGAGCGGTGTTGATCGCCTTGTCCATATTGACGATGCTGATCAACTTTGTCATGCATCGCCGCCGAGGGGCCGCGGCGGGACCGAATCCGTGGAACGCCGACACGCTGGAGTGGAGCGTGCCCTCGCCGCCGCCGGTCTACAACTTCCTCCATCTGCCGACCGTGGCCGGGCCGAACGCCGTCTGGGACGCCGCCCCCGACCAGCCCTACGTCACCGGCATGCGCTTCGACAAACGCGAAGTGCTGGTGACGAAGACGCTCGACGCGGAGCCGGACCACAAGCACGAGCTCCCCGGCCACTCGCTCGCGCCGTTCCTTCTGGCCGTGACGTCGACGGTCGGCCTGATCGGCTCGATCTTCTACGGCTGGTGGTTCACCGTCGGCATGATCGTGAGCGCCGCAGTCCTCGTCTACTGGTTCTGGCCGAAGCGCGGAGAGGGCGCACGCCGTGCGCCCCCGAGGCGCGCGATGACGCAGCGCGTGCTCGACGTCTCGGCGCTCGAAGAGGAAACGGCCGACAGCCGCTCTCTCCTCTGGTGGGGCAACCTCGGCATGATGGCCATCGAGGGCGCCATCTTCGCCATGCTGATCGCGACGTACCTCTACCTGCGCATGGTCAATCTCGACTGGCCGCCGGCGACGGTGCCGAAACCCGATCTGGTCTGGCCGTCGATCAACCTCGGCATCCTGCTACTGACCTTCATCCCGGCGCTGATCCTCGACCGCGCCGCGCTGCACGACAACGTGCCGCTCTGCCGCCTGGCGCTGGCCGCGCTCATCGTCGCCGGCGCGGCGTTTCTGATCATCCAGTCGTTTGTCCTTTCGAACCTCGGCTACAAGTGGAGCGACCACGCCTACGGCTCCATCGTCTGGACGAGCATCGGCTATCACATGCTCCACGTCGTCGCCGCGGCCGGCGAGACGGCGCTCCTCTTCATCTACGCGCTGGTGCGGCCGATCGTAAAGAAGCAGCTCCTCGACTTCCGCTGCACCGCCGTCTACTGGTACTTCGTCATCGCGATGTGGCTGCCGTTCTACTTCATCGTCTTCATCGAGCCATGGCTGACGAGAAAAGGCTACTGAGCGGCATTTTCGCAGGCCCGATCGCCTTCGCGCTCGTGTTCGAGCTGAAGTACGCGCTCGTCGACTACGTCTGCCGCAACCGCGCGCAGTGGCTCTTCTGGATCTTCTTCGCCCTCGGCCTCTTGATCTGCGCGTATGGAGTGTTCGAAGCGTGGGTAGGGGCGCACGGCGTGCGCCCTGACCGCGCCCGATTCATGTCCCTCGGCGGCCTGGCGCTGTCGATCGCCTTCGCCGTCTTCATCGTCGCGCTGATGGTGCCGGATCTCTTTCTGAGGCCCTGCCAATGATCCCCGTCGTCGCGCACATCGAGGCTACGGAGTGGTCGTGGGACCCGCTGGTGGTGGCGCTGCTCGCGATCACGTTCGTGCTCTACACATTTGGAGTGCGGCGGCCACGCCGCCGCTCTCACAGCGCCGGCATGGCCGGCGCACTCCACATCATCTCCTTCTACGCCGGCTGGCTCGCCCTCGTGATCGCCCTCGTCTCCCCGCTCGACCACCTCAGCGAGGTCCTCTTCTCCGCGCACATGGCCCAGCACGAGGTGCTGATGGTCGTGGCCGCGCCGCTGCTCGTCCTCGGCCGCCCGCTCCTGGCATTCCTCTGGGCCATGCCGGCGCGTTGGCGCTTGCCGCTGGCGTCGTGGACGCAGCGCGCGCCCGTGGCCGCGAGCTGGCGCGCCATCACGAACCCGGCGGTCGCCACGATCGTCCACGCCGTCGCCCTCTGGACGTGGCACCTCCCCTCGCTCTACCAGGCCACGCTGAAGAGCGACGCCATCCACGCCGTGCAGCACTCGTCGTTCCTCTTCAGCGCCACGCTCTTCTGGTGGGCGCTGATCCACGGCCGCTGGGGCCGGCTCGGATACGGCGTCGCCGTCGGCTACGTCTTCGTCACCGCGGCGCACAGCGGCGCGCTCGGCGCGCTCATCACGTTCGCCCCGAACGTGATCTACCCGATCTACGGCGCGCTCGACGACCAGCAGCTCGCCGGGCTGATCATGTGGATTCCGGCGGGCGTGCTCTTGACCATTGCGGCGGTGGGCTTGATGGTGGGATGGTTGCGCGAGGCCGAGCGCCGCGTGACCCTGAAAGAAAAACCGTGAGACGGATCGTCATCTTCATCGTCCTCCTCGCCGCCTGCACGAAGCGCGAGACCGTGGCCGGCAACGCCGATCGCGGCAAACAACTGATCTCCCAGTACGGCTGCACGGCCTGTCACGTGATTCCCGGCGTCAAGGGCCCCAAAGGGATGGTCGGTCCGTCGCTCGATCACATCGCCACGCGCACCTACCTGGCCGGCAAGCTCCAGAACACGCCGCAGACGATGGCGCAGTGGCTGCAGAATCCACAGGTCTATGATCCGAAAAACGCCATGCCGAACCTCGGCGTGACGCCAGACGACGCGCGCGACATGGCCGCGTACCTCCATTCGCTGAAGTGAAGACCGCGCTGCTCCTGGCCGCCCTCCTCTACGTGACGAACGAGCGCGAGGGCTCCGTGGTGAGCATCGACACGGCCACGAATCGCGTCGTGACGCGCAACGTCGTCGGCACGCGCACGCGGGGCATCGTGGCCGCGCCCGACGGCAAGCGGCTCTACGTCGCCGTCAGCCACTTCAAGGACCGGCCGTGGCGCGGGCCCGACGAAGTCGTGGCCATCGACGTGGCGACGCTGAAAATCGCGCGGCATTACAAAGCCGGCACCGATCCCGAAGGCATCGCGCTGTCGCCGGACGGCGGTCGCTTCGCTGTTTCGAACGAGGACGCCGGCACCGCGTCGATCGTCGACACCAAAAGCGGGCGCACCGTCGCGGCGCTCGTCGTCGGCACCGAGCCCGAGGGGGTGGCGGCGAGCCCGGACGGGCGATGGATCTACGTCACGGGCGAGACCAGCAACACCATCAGCGTCATCGACGCGAAGGCGGCGAAAGTCGTCGCCAACGTCTTCGTCGACGCCCGGCCGCGCGGCGTGCTCTTCACGCGCGACAGCGCCCGCGCCTACGTCACGAGCGAAGTGGCCGGCAGCGTGAACGTGCTCGACGCGCGTCTGCACCGCGTCGTCGCGCACATCAAACTCGGCGGCCCGCACCATCCGGTCGGCTTAGTGCTCTCGCCCGACGAAAGGCGGCTCTACGTCGCCACCGGCCGCGGCAACAGCGTCGCCGTGATCGACACCGCCACGAATCGCATCGAGCGCTTCATCGCCGTCGGCCAGCGGCCGTGGGGGATCGCCATCGCCAACGGCCGGCTCTACACCGCGAACGGTCTGTCGAACGACGTCTCGGTCGTCGACCTCGCCGCGGCGCGCGTCGTCGCGACGATCAAGGTTGGGGATGGGCCGTGGGGGGTGGTGGTGCGGTAGGTCACGGGTCACGGGTGACGGGTCACAGGTGGTGTCCTCGCGACGTCAACCACCTGTCACCCGTCACCTGTCACCTGTGACCCCCCTGTTGGGCACGCTCTCCGCAACGTGCGCCGGGGAAGTCATGACCTTTTTCGTCCGCAAGCGCCTCGCTCTCGGGCCCATTCGATTCGGCGTCACGCCGCGGCGGCTCGTGGATGCCATCGACGACGATCCGGAGCTGAGCACCGGGCCGGGCGGGGAATTCGTGCGCCGCAACCGCAACGCGCAAGGCTTCTTCTTCGGTGACACCACGCGCTTCGACGCGCCGTCGCTGCCGGTCGCGAAGTCGGTGTCGTCGACGCCGTTCCTGTCGTCGCTGCGAAAGGAGTGGTGGCACCTGCCGCTCATCGCCGTCGGTGCAGTCTTCGTGCTCCTCGGCCTCGCCGTCGTGGCGCGCAAGGGCGCGGCGGGCTGGGTCGAGGTCATTCTCGGACTGGCCATGATCGCCACGCCCATCGCCTTAACCGCGCAGGAGCGCAAAGTCCTTCGCGAAAAAGAGGAGCGCGAGCGCGCGGAGCGCGAAGCGGAAGAGACGCGCAACCGCGAGCTCCTCGCCGCCTACACGGGCGCGCTCGAGCGCGTGCGGCGCGAGCGCTCGCCGGAGGCGTTGGAAGCGCTGGCGCGCGAACGCGCGGCGCTGACGCTGCCGGACGAGATCTGGGTGCCGGCCGCGCGGCGGACGGCGCTGCTCGTCGGTTTTGAGGATTTCTCGAACATCGACGGCGTCGCGCGCGCGGCGGGTCTCACCGACGACGACATCGCCGCGATCAAGGCCGACATCTACCGCACCTTCCTCTGGCACCTCCTGGCCGACGACCGCCTGGGCGAGGCGCAGGAGGCGCGCCTCTCCGAGCTCGCCCAAACGCTCGGCTACGGCGGCGACGAGCCGGCCGCCGAGCAATTCCGCCGCCTCCGCGGCGTCACGGCGAAGAACCTTCCGCAGATCGAGCAGCCGCCCGTGCCGCTGCGCTTTCAGGAGCGCGCCATCCATCAAAGCAACGGCCTCGTGATCACGAACAAGCGCCTCATCGTCCTCGGCGGGCGAAAGCCCGTGGAGGTGCCGCTCCCGCAGCTCAACGACATCGACGTCGACGCCGACGACAACGCGCTGACGATCGACAACACCGTCACGAAGAAGCCGATCGTCGTCCGCGCCGACGACGCCATCTACACCGCCGCCCTCCTGGAGCTCGCCGCCGGTTTGAATCAGCGTCCGAGGGGATTCGCGTAGTCGCAGCCGGCGTCCTCGCCGGCTGCGACTAGTGCCCCACGTAACGTGCCGGCGCGGGGTACGGCACGTCGCCCTTGATCGCCTTCCACAGCATCCGGTTGAACACGTCGTCGTCGATCGCGTCGGCGCGGCTGAAGTCGAGCTGCGCGTGCTCCGGCGCGGGCGCCGGTTGCGCCGGCGGCTTCGGATTCTTCTCGCCGAGGTCCACCGCCGGACGCAGCGCCTTGTACTCCGTCAGGTCGGGCTGCGCGGCGAAGATCCCGCGGAGCGGCCGGCCGAAGTGGTCGAACTGCGACAGAGAGCCGAGGCCGAGGATCTCCTCCATCGTGGCGATCACGTCCGTCGTGTTGACGAAGCGGTGGACCGTGCCGGGACGGTTGTACGCGGAGATCACATAGAGGATGGAGCGGTGCGAGTCGACGTGGTCGGGGCCGGCCTGCGCGTCGTCCTCGAGCACGAACACCGCGGTGTCGCGCCAGAACGGCGTTGCCGAGAGGGCCTCGATCATCCGTCCGAGGGCGAGATCGTTGTCGGCCATGTAGGCGCGCGGCGTGGGCATGTCCGGCGCCGTGCCGCTGGTGTGGTCGTTCGGCAGGCGCACGATCTCCAGCGCCGGCATCGACCCGCGCTTCACGAAGTCGTGGAGCTCGCGGATCCAGACGTCGGCGCGCGTCTGGTCCGGAATCCTCATGTCGAAGCCGGGGAAGTCCGGCACCGACGTCGCGGCGAGCGCGCGCCGCGTGCCGGCGTAGGCATCCTTGTCCTGCACCACGAACTCGCCGTAGTTGCGCAGCGAGATGCCTTTGCGCACGGCCAGGTCCCACAGATATCCGGTCGACGGCGAGGCCACGTCGTCGTCATCGTCGACGACCTCGTCGCGGTTCGTCCCCTCGTAGTCGTACGTCCGCCCGCGCCGGCCGTACTGCGGCGGCACGGCTTTCTCCGTGTAGTCGCTCGTGTACGCCGCCGTCGACCAGTTGTGCCCCTGTGCGCTGACCTCGGCGTTGACGAAGAAGCGATCGAAGAGGCCGAAGCGTGCCGCCAGGGCGCGGTGGTTCGGCGCGGAGTCGGCGCCGAAGAATTGCAACGACGCGTCGCCGTCGCCCTCCTTCACGTCGCCAAGAACCTGATCGTACGTGCGGTTCTCCTTGACGACGTAGACGACGTGTTTGAACGGCGGGTACTTCGCCGTCCCCTGGCGCGCCTTCCAGCCGTTGGCCTTCTCCACGCGCTTCGACAGCGAGGCCAGCTCCGCGCGCGGCAGCGTCGCAGAGAACGAGAGCACGGTGCCGTTGAGCTGTCCGAGCGCGTAGCCGGCCGAGTCGGGCAACAGCCGCCGATCGGGCTGCGGGCCGTCCGGATTCGGCGCGGTGCCGCGGCCCTTGGCATTGACGACGACGACGTCGCTGCCGGCGGCGACGAGCGCCGACGGGTACCACTCCACCGGCACGCGGCCGAGGAGCGCGTACGTTTTGGCATCGAACACCGCGACCGCGTTGTTGTCCGCCTCGGCCACGAAAACACGGTCGTGCGCGATGGCCAGCGCGTTCGGCGTGCTCCCCTCTTTTGGCCCGCCCGGCGCGGCGTCGCTCAACGTCTTGATCACTTTGTTCGTGGCCGTGTCGACGACAGCGATCGTGTCCGTCGTCGCGCACGCCGCGAAGAGGCGCTTGCCGTGAATCACCAGCGCCGAGGGATGCCGCCCCACGTCGATGCGCGCGCGCCGCGTCAGGAATCCTTTCGACGGGCGGAAGACGTCGAGCGTGCGGTCGCCCCAGCAGGAGACGTAGACGTCGCCGTTCGCCGCGACGGCGACGCCGTACGGATAGCGCTCCGTCTGCAGGCGCTGCACGATGCGGCGCGTGGCCGTGTCGATGACGTCGACCGCATCGCCCAGGTTTTCGACGGCATAGAGACGCTTGCCGTCGGGCGAGAGCGCCAGGCCGGCGGGATAGGCGCGACCGGGCTGCTTCGGATCGCGCTTCGGCGGCGCGAGCGCGATCATGCCGTCGGCGGTGGCGCGGCGGCCGCTCCAGCGGAAGACGTGCACGACGTCGTCGTTGCCGCCGCTGGCGTAGAGGGTCTTGCCGTCGGGCGCGAACGCGATGCCGAGGAACGCGGCGTTGAGCGGGAGGGTCTGCTCGACGGTGCCGGTGGCGCGGTCGACGACCTGAATCCCCTCCCCCGGCTGCCGCCACCCGCACAGCAGCACCACCACGCGATCCCCCTCGGGCGAGAGCACGGCGGCGGTCGGGAAGTTGCCGACGGCGTGCGACGGCGCGACCGGATCGAGGGTCTTGCCGGTCGGGAGCTGCGCGGCCGCGGAGACCGCGAGGAGGAGGAGCGGGAGGAATCGGAATCGGATTCGCATTGCGGGAGATGATACGTTGTGGTTCTTGGTTCTTAGGTTCTTAGGTTCTTAAGTTCTTAAAAACCTAAGAACCTAAGAACGTAAGAACCTAAGAACCTGCCGACAAATGATTTACGAAATTTCCGAGTCCTTCCGCATCGCCTTTCAAGTCATCCGCGCGCACAAGATGCGCTCGGTCTTGACGGCGCTTGGCGTGATCATCGGCATCGTGGCCGTCACGCTCATGGGCTCGGCGATCTCGGGGATCGAAATCGGCTTCGAACGCAGCCTGGCCGTCATCGGCGATGACGTTTTCTACGTCGAGAAGTGGCCGTGGCACCACGTCGACGACTGGTGGAACTACCGCAACCGCCGGCGCATGGACGCGCGCTACGCGGACGAGCTGAAGCGGCTCATCGCGGCGCGGCCGAACTCGGAGCTCATCACCGCTGTGCCGACGCTGAACACCGTCCGCAACATCCGCTATGGCGACAACGACGTCCGGGGCGTCTTCACGCAGGGGACGACCGCGGAGTTCCTGGAGACTTCCACCGCTTCGTTCACGGAAGGGCGCTTCTTCACGGAGACGGAGTCGCGCGGCGGCGCGAACGTGTGCGTGCTCGGCTATGACGTGGCCGAGGTCTTGTTCCCGCACGAGTCGGCCCTCGGCAAGACCGTGCGCATCGACGGCAACCCGTTCCGCGTCGTTGGCGTCTACGCGAAGCAGGGGACGTTTCTGGGGCTTTTCAGTTTCGATACGTACGCGGTCGTGCCGCTGGCGGCGTTCCAGAAGGTTTTCAGCTCGCGCCTCGACACGTCGATCCGCGTGAAGATGAAGGACAAGAACCGCATGGAGGCGGCGCGCGGCGAAGTGATCGGGGACATGCGCCGCGTCCGCGGCCTCGCGCCCGAGCAGATGGACGACTTCTCGGTCAATGCCCAGGACGCGGTGCGCACGACGCTCGATCCGATCAAGCGCGGCATCGCCGTGGCCGGCCTCTTCGTGACCGGCCTGGCGCTCTTCGTCGGCGCCATCGGGATCATGAACATCACCTACGTGAGCGTGAAGGAGCGCACCCGCGAGATCGGCACGCGCAAAGCGCTCGGCGCGCGGCGGCGCACGATCCTGCTGCAGTTCCTGATCGAGGCCGTGTCGATCTGCCTCATCGGCGGTCTGGCCGGCATCGCGCTCTGCTGGGCGATCTCCGCGGCCGTCGCGGCGGCGATGCCGAAGTTCCCGATGCAGTTCTCCATCACCCTGATCGTGGTCGGGCTGATCGTCTCGACGGTCACGGGCATCTTCTCCGGCCTGGCCCCGGCGGTGAGCGCGTCGCGCCTCGATCCGATCGAAGCATTGAGGTACGAGTGATGGGCGGCGGCGAGATCGTCCGCATGGCCATGCGAGCGCTCCGCACGAACAAGCTGCGGTCGCTGCTGACGATGCTCGGCGTGGCCATCGGCGTCTTCTCCGTGATCGGGGTGATGACGGCGCTGAGCGTGATTCAGGTCTCCATCGAGAGCGGCCTCAGTTTCCTCGGCAGCAATCTCTTCCAGTTCGCGAAGTATCCGGTCATGAGCAACGGCAACGACAACGAGAAGTACGCCAACCGGCGCAACATCTCGCTGGCCGAGGCGAACGAGTTCAAGCGGCTGATGGAAGGCCAGGCCAACGCCATCTGCTTCAAGGTCTTCGACGGCGGCAAACCGGCGGCGTACGACCGGAAGAAGCTCCAGGGGCTGACGCTCATCGGCACGAACGAGAACTTCCTGATCGCGAACTCCTTCACCATCGCGTACGGGCGGAATCTGTCGGCCGAGGACGTCGATCTGGCGCGCTCCGTGGTCGTGGTGGGGAAGGACGTCGAGAAGAAGCTCTTCCCGAATCAGACGCCGATCGGCAAGACCATCAAGATCAACGACAAGCCGTACCAGATCGTCGGCGTGCTGGAGTCGAAGGGGCAGGCCTTCGGCCAAAGCGACGACCGCAACATGCTTGTGCCGATCACGAAGTACTTCGCGGACTTCGGCTGGACGAACCGCACGGTCAACATCGCCATCCAGGCCACGTCGCAGCAGACGTACAACCAGACCTTCGACAAGGCCATCACCGCCATGCGCGTGGCTCGGGGGCTGAAGCTCGGCCAGGACAACGACTTCGAGATTTACTCGAACGACACGCTGGTCGGCGCCTTCCACCAGGTTGCGGACGTGATCAGCGCCGGCGCGTTGGTGGTGAGCGCGATCGCGCTGCTCGCCGCCGGCATCGGGATCATGAACATCATGCTGGTGAGCGTGACCGAGCGGACGCGCGAGATCGGGCTGCGCAAGGCCATCGGCGCGCGCAAGAAGGACATCGTGCGGCAGTTCCTCCTCGAGGCCATCGTCTTGTCGGAGATGGGCGGCCTGGCCGGCATCCTCGGCGGCGTCCTGGGCGGCAACGGCATCGCCCTGTGGCTCTCGATCCCGATGGTGTTCCCGTGGTTCTGGACGGTGACGGGCCTCGTCGTCTGCTCCCTGATCGGCATCAGCTTCGGCTGGTTCCCGGCCTGGAAGGCCGCGCAACTGCACCCGATCGAGGCGCTGCGGTACGAATGAAGGTGGCGGTCGTCGGTGGAGGCATCGTCGGCCTCGCCACGGCCCACGAGCTCACCCGCCGCGGCGCCGCCGTCACGCTGTTCGAGAAGGAATCGACGCTGGCGTTCCACCAGACGGGGCACAACAGCGGCGTCATTCACTCCGGCGTCTATTACAAACCGGGCAGCGCGAAGGCGCGGCTGTGCGTGCGCGGCGGGGCGATGCTGCGGCGCTTCTGCGACGAGAACGGCGTGCCGTGGCGTGAGTGCGGGAAGCTGATCGTGGCGCGCTCTCGCGATGAAGTGCCGGTGTTGGAGGAGTTGTATCGGCGCGGCGTGGCGAACGGCGTTACTCGGTTAGCGATCCTCGACCGTTTCGACGACATCGAGCCGAATGCGGCGGGGATTCGCGCGCTGCACGTGCCGACGGCGGCGATCGTCGACTACCGCGCGGTGGCGGCGGCGTTGGCGCGGGGGATCGAAGCTGCCGGCGGAAAGATTCGCCTCGGTGTGGAGTGCGGCGGCCATGCCGCCGCTCTGACAGCGCCGGCATGGCCGGCGCACTCCACATTCGATCGCGTGGTCGTCTGCGCCGGGCTGCACGCGGACCGCCTGGCGCGCACCTCGGCGATGAAGATCGTGCCGTTCCGCGGCGAGTACTACTCCGTGAAGCGCACGGATCTCGTCCGCGGCCTCTTGTATCCGGTGCCCGACCCGCGCTTTCCCTTCCTCGGTGTGCACTTCACCCGCACCATCGACGGCGGCCTCGAAGCCGGCCCGAACGCGGTGCTGGCGCTGGCGCGGGAGGGCTACCGCTGGCGCGACGTGAATCTACGCGACCTCGCCGAGACGCTGGCGTATCCCGGCTTCTGGCGGCTGATGGCGAAGGAGTGGCGCACCGCGGCCGGCGAGATCGTGCGGTCGCTC
>DATDFB010000124.1:0-29014 GCA_036522835.1 Thermoanaerobaculia bacterium
CGGGTGGGGCAGGGGGCGCGGGAGGAGCCTGATTGCGCGCGAGCAGCGACGGCGCGGCGAGCAGCACCGCAACAACCGTCAAGAGCGCCGCGCCGGCGACCCAGCGCGACGGTCCTTCACCCGGGATTCCGGCGACGCGGCGAATGCGCGTGAGGAGCGAGCCGCCGTTCGCGCCGAGGGCGAGCTGCGTGGGATCGCCGCGCAGCTCCTCGAGGCGCGTCAACGCCCGGGCGTACTGCAGCGCATTGCCGCCGACCGCGACCGCCGCGTCGTCGCAGCAGTGCTCGCGCTCGATGCGGATGCGCGCCGAGATCCACCACACCGCCGGGTGATAGAAGAGCAGCGTCTCGACCACCGACTGCATCAGGTTGACGAGGAAGTCGTGCCGGCGGATGTGCGCCAGCTCGTGCGCCAGGATCATCTCGATCTGCTCCGGCGAGAGGCCGGAGAGCGTCATCGGCAAAAGGATCACCGGCCGCAGCCAGCCGAGGACCGTCGGCACTTCGACCGCCGCGGAATGGAGGAGGCGCACTGTGCGCCGCAGCCCGATCGCGGAAGAGAGCCGCGCCACGGCGCGCTGCCAGTCGGGCGTGGCGGCAATGGCGTTGCGCTTCGCCAACCGCTGCGCGCGCATCCAGCCGCCGGTGAGGCGGATGGAGAGCGCGGCCACGCCGACGATCCAGAAGAGGACGATCTTCGGCAGATGCGTGCGCGTCCAACCGAGGAACGTCGGCGCGTCGGTCGATGGCGCCGCGTCGGGTGCGGCGACGGTCGCCGCCTGCGCCGTTGCGGGCACGAGCGCGCCGGCGCTGCCGCCGTCATACGCGCGAATGGCCGTGGCGGTGGCCAGCGCGAGGAGGACGAGCATGGCCGCGCAGGCGACGAGGTAGCGGAGGTGGGCCGATTTTTTCTGCAACAGAGCCAGAACGGCCGCGAGAATGCCGGCGACGATGACGCCCTGCCACACGAGGTGCACGAGGGCCCAGCCGATCGCCTGCGCCAACGGACTGCCGAGCATCATTTCGATTGCGCTCATTTCGTCTCTCCTTCGATCTTGTCGAGCAGCTCACGGATGGCCGTCAGCTCGGCGGCCGAGGCCTTGCGCCCGGAGAGGGCCTGCATCACGAGCTTCGCCGCCGAGCCGTCGAAGGCGCGGTTGGCCAGGTCAGCCAGGAGCTGGCGTTGCGTCTTCTGCTCGCTGTGCCGGGCGTCGTAGACGTGCGCGCGCTGCGCCTCGTCGCGGACGACGAGCCCTTTCTCCGTCATGATCTGCAAGAGCTTCAGTACGGTGGTGTAGCCGGTGGGGTTTTCCTGGCTGAGCTCCTCGTGGACATCGCGGACCGTGGAGGGGCCGCGGCGCCAAAGGACGCGGAGGATGCTCAGCTCTGCGTCGGTGGGGCGGGGAGGAACGCGTTCGGTCATGAGCCGAAGATATACGAAGGACTTCGTAATGTCAACGAAGGCGTTCGTAGTTACGACCGCGTGCCGCCCCATTCCTCCGGCGCCACGTCGGCCACGCTCTCGGAGAAGACCCACTCTCTTCCCGCGAAATCCTCCGCTGTGTATTGCCGCTCGCCGAACGGGTGGGTGGTGGGGCGGAGGATGATGCGCGCGCCGTTCGTCTCCGCGGTTGCGCAGTGGCGGCCGGCGTCGTCGACGCGAACCATGACGCGATCGCCGCCCGTGGTGCCCTCCCGGACGACGATCGCGCCATCGCCAACGTTCAACTGCGCGCGGTGACCGCCGATGCGGATCCGCAGCGTGAAGCCGAACGCCTTGCACAACCATTCGACGGCGGCCGCGACGTCCGGATAGGCGAGCTCGGGAATGACGGTGCAGTCCGGCATGGAGCGGTTAGTCAGCATGACCCGATTGTCCTACGCATGCGGCAACACGAACACCCGACGCGCCAGCTCCGACCGCAGCAGCTCGGGCGGGTAATACGCGTCGAGCACCGACGGTTTCCAGCGCAGCAGGTCGCCGTTCTCGGCGATGAACGCCTCCCACGCCGAGGGGGCGCGCTGCATCCGCTCGTGCATGATGAAGAGGAACGCCCAGGTGATGGTCTCGTGGTACAGCTCGGGCTTTCCCTGCGCCGCGGCGAATCGCCGCAGCGCCGAGGTGAAGCGGCCGATGGCCTCGAGGAGCGGCATCGTCCGCAAGTACGCGAAGGCGGTGCGGACATGGTCGCGGTGATGGAACTCCTCGACGTCGGCGCGCTCGAAGCGCTCGATGATCTCCGCGTCGCTCATCGTTTTCCCTTTCGTTTCTTCGGCGGCGCCTCTTCGACCAGGGTGTGGCTGTGCGAGGCGTCGAGGTCGAGCTCGTAGACTTTCCTGAGCTCCGCGATCTTGCGTAACGAACGCCCCCCGAACGGCGTCTTCCCTTCGAAGACGTGCAGGAGCACGCCTTCGAGGAGGTCGCCGACGGTGAGGTCGTGGAACTCGGCCAATCCCTTCAGGACCTTCAGTATCCTTTTCTCGATGCGGACGCCGGTTTGGGCGCGCTCAATTGTTACCATGGTACCAATGTACCACAATCGCACCATTCGCTTCGACGACTTCGAGCTCGACCGCCACACGCTCGAGCTGCGCAAGGCGGGCGAGCCGGTGAAGCTCCAGCAGCAGCCGGCGCGCGTGCTGGCGATCCTGACGGAGCACGCCGGCGACCTCGTCTCCCGCGAAACGCTGCGGGCCACGATCTGGGGCGACGACACGTTCGTCGACTTCGACCGCGGCCTCAACTACTGCGTCAAGCAGATCCGCGACGCGCTCGGCGACACGGCCGACGCGCCCCGCTATCTCGAGACCTTGCGCGGCCGCGGCTACCGCTTCATCGGCCGCCTCGCCGAAGCGCCGGTGACGCCGGCGCGATCGCTCCGCCCGCTCTGGCTCGCCGCGGCGGCCGTGGCCATCGTCATCGCCGCCTTCGCCGGCGCGCGCTACGCGCTCGCGCAACATACGCGCGATGCCATCGGCGTCGCGCCGCTCACCGCGCCGCCCGCCGAGCGCGAATGGGCCGCCGCGCTGCACGCGCAGATCGTCAGCCGCCTCTCTTTGGCGTCGCGTACGCCGGTGATCGACCTCGCGCAGTCGCCGGCGAAGACGCGCTGGCGCGTCGAGGGCCGCGTCGACCGCAGCGCCGAGCAGTACCGCGTGACGATGCTCCTGCGCGACACGCGCGACGGCTCGGTGCGCTGGTCCGACATCTTCGCCGGCGCGCCGGGCGACTGGGTCGACGCGCAGAGCGAGATGGCCCAGCGCATGGCCGAGATCATCCGCTACCGCATCGAAGGGCCCGGCGCGGGACTGCCGAAGCGGCGGCAGAAGCTGCCGCCGTCGCGCGCCCACCGGTAGGGGCGCACGGCGTGCGCCCATCACCGTTTCCGCAATTCGAACCGGTGCTCGTGCCGCGGCATCCCCTCGGGCGGCGTGAAGCGGATCCCGCCGAAGCGCACCGTTCCGGTCAGCACGTCGCCGCTGCGCGTCCCTTCGTGCAGCAGCAGGCCGCGCGGGCGCATGCCGTTCATGTCTCCGAACTCGAGTCCCTGCGGCGTCACCTTCAAGTACTGCAACGGGCGCACGAGCTCCACGTCCGGCGCCGGCCAGTTGACGATCTCCCCCTCGACTCTGCCGTTCTTCGCGCGGAGGCGCAGCGCGAAGCGGTCCTTCCCGTCCGGATTGATCCACTGCTCGCCTTCCCATTCGCCGAGGTAGTCGCGGATCTCGTCGGGCGACGGGAACGGCGTGGCCAGCAGGCCCTCGACGGTCTCGGACGGCGGCGGCTGCCGCTCGGCCTCGGCGATTTGTTCGCGCAGCTTCGCCGCATCGCGCGGCGCGCCGTACGACGCCGTCAGCAGATCGAGCGCTTTGTGCGCGGCCGCGCCGCGCCCCTCCATCAGCAGGTCCTCGGCGATCTGGTGCAGCACGGCCTCGGGGGGTACGACCGGGGCGCCGTACGCCAGTTTCTCGTACGCAGGCAGGATGCTCGTCGTCGGCAGATTTTTTTTCTCGAGGAACGAATAGTCGTGGAAGAGCTCGCGCAGACCGAGGTATGTACCGATGAACTGCATCGACGTGTGCGACTCGTGCGGGAGCTTCTGCCGGAACAGCAGCCACGACGCCGGCCCGGCCGCGGTGAGACGCTTCCAGGCGTCGTCGCTCCAGCCGAAGCGCGACTCCATCGATGCATAACGAAGGGGCGACTGGCTCGCGCCCGCGCGTTGTATGAGCTTGTTGGCGAGCCAGCCGTTGCCGAGGTGCGTCGGTCCGTCGAGCGCGAGCGTGAAGCGGAACGTGTCGCGCGTCGCCGCCGCGTACGTCGCGAGAATCGCGCCGGAGGACGTGCCGATGAGCGTCCGCGGCGCGCCGGCGCGGAACTGCGCGTCGAGCGCCGGGAGGAGCTCCTTCTCGATGAAGTCGAGGAAGCGGTCGCCGCCTTCGTTCGTGCCGCTGCCGCTGACCGAAAGTCCGGGCGGCGTCAGATCGTGCACGCGGCCCTCGTAGTCGTCGGTGTTCTCGATCGACACGATGATCGACTCCGGCACCTGCCCTTCCTCGGCCAGGAGCTCGCTCGCCGTCACGACGTAGCGCAGCATCCACTCGCCGTCGAACACGATCGTCGTCGGATAGCGCCGCGACGGTCCGCTCTTGGCGAACGACGGCGGCAGATGGACGAGGAGCTTGCGCGTCTGGCCTAGGATTGCGGAGTGAATGGTGAACGGCTTGCTGCCGCCGCCGATCTGGTCGTGCACGGCGCGCGGCGCCTCGGCAACGAGGCGCGGCGGCTGAGCGAGGGCGAGGGCGAGAAGGATCGGGATCATGCGCCGGACGATGCGGCGGCGACGGCGTTTCCGCCATGCGGAGAGTGTGAGTTTTCGGTTGGTTGCAGGTGAGTTGCGAGGATTCGGTCCTTCTCGCGCCACACGTCGTCGATCCAGACCTTCAGCGTCTCGCGATCGGCCGATTCGGTCAGGAGC
The DNA here is from genome assembly GCA_036522835.1 of Thermoanaerobaculia bacterium. Classification (GTDB taxonomy): domain Bacteria; phylum Acidobacteriota; class Thermoanaerobaculia; order Gp7-AA8; family Gp7-AA8; genus DATDFB01. The sequence continues at coordinate 4,979 of DATDFB010000124.1, forward strand.
TCCGGCGGCACGTCGAGCCGCCGCACGATGACGCGCACCTGCCGCAGCCGTCCGCTGATGAAGTCCCACATCGATGTCTCGCCGCCGGGGTAGGCGAGGGTGACGTCGAGCACCGCGTCGAGCTGATCGCCGAGGGCCGCCAGGGCGAAGCCCAGCGCGCCGACGCGGGGGCGAAGAAGGTGGCGGTACGGCGACTCCTGGTTCTCCTGTTTCTCGCGCGTGAAGCGCGTCCCTTCGAGAAAGATCGCCACCGCCACCGGCACGCGGCGGTAGCGGCGGCACATGCGCCGGGCCATGACCAGGTCGCGCCCGCGCTTCTCCGGATGACGAGCGAGGTAGTCGGGCGAGTAGCGGCGCATGAACGGGAACTCCAGCGCCGCGCAGGCCTGCCCCGCCACCGGCATCCAGATCAGCTGCGCCTTCATGAAGAAACGGATGAACGCGGCGCGGCCGTGGAAGATGCGGAAGAGGGCGAAGATGTCGACCCAGGAGACGTGGTTGCTGATGACGAGGTAGTGACCGCGCGGGTCGTCGATGTCGACGCCCTCGACGTGCCATTGCACCGGCAGGAAAACGTCGAAGATCCAATCGTTGACGCCGACCCAACACTCGCCGAGCCACGCCGCGGCGAGGATCAGCCGCCGCCGCAGCTCGCTGCGCGGGACAGGAAGCTTGACCAGGCCGATGAGGAGGACGAGCGTTCCCCAGAGGCAGGTGTTGAGGAAAAGGAGAAGAAGGACGAGCGGACCGCGCAGCACGGCGGTAGTGTACTGAGGATGGAAATCGTCTCGCTGCACGCGACGCTGGTCGATGACGCCGCGCAGCTCCTCGTCGACACATTCGAGTCGTGGCCGACGCTGGCGGTCGCGCGTGAGGAGGTGGAGCTCGTGCTGCGCGACGGCTTCGCCTTTGCCGCCGTCGACGCCGGCGCGCTAGTCGGCTGGATCGGCGGCCTGCCGGAGTACGACGGCAACGTTTGGGAATTGCATCCGCTCGTGGTGCGCCGCGACGCGCGCCACCGCGGCATCGGGCGGCGGCTCGTGGAGGCGTTCGAATCCGAGGCGCGGGTGCGCGGCGCGTTCACGGCCACGCTCGGCACCGACGACGTCGATGGAAGCACGTCAATGGCGAACGTCGATCTCTATGGCGACATCCCCGGCCATATCCGCGAACTCAGCGGATCGCATCCGTTTCTCTTTTATCAAAAGCTGGGCTACGTCGTGACCGGCGTGATGCCCGACGCGAACGGGCCGGGGAAGCCCGACATCTACATGTCGAAGCGGCTATGAAGGACGACCCGCGCTTCCGCGCCGCGATCGAGCTGCTCAACGCGGGCGACTACGCCGAGGCCGCGGACGGGTTCGAGGAGTTCTTCTTCGAGGCCGTGCGCGGCGAGGTCGAGCTGGTGCGCGCGCTCATGCAAGTCGCCACCGGCATGCTCCACATCGAGCGCGGGCAGGCACGGGCAGCCATCGAGCGGCTCGAGGAAGGGATCGCCGCGATCGACCGCGTCACGGACGACCACGGTATCGACTGCGCCGCGCTGCGGGCTGCGGTCTCTGCTGCGGTCGAGCGCCTGCGCGAGCACCGGCCGGTGCGGCGGGTCGTCGTTCAGATGACGTGAACGACGGGCGGTGTGCTGGGCGGGCGGGTGCGGGGCGGCGCTCCTCGATCTGCTCGGTGTAATCGAAGTCGCCCATCCGCTTCCGCGGAATCCCTCGGGCGATGAACCGCTCCAGCGCGCGCACGTTCGCGGCGTCGTCGGGCGAGGCGAAGCTGATGGCGTCGCCCACCGCCTGCGCGCGTCCGGTTCGTCCGATGCGGTGCACGTAATCCTCGGGCTGCGGCGGGAAGTCGAAGTTGACGACGTGCGAGATCCCCTCGACGTCGATGCCGCGCGCGGCGATGTCGGTGGCCACGAGCACGCGCACCGCGCCGCTCTTGAACGCGCGCAGCGCCGCCAGGCGCTGGCTCTGGCTGCGGTTCGAGTGCAGCGTGGCCGTGGTGATCCCCGACTGCTGCAAGCGGCGGGCGATCTTGTCGGCGCCGTGCTTCGTGCGCGAGAAAACGAGCACCGAGTCGAGCGCGCGGTCGCGCAAGAGGTGCAGCAGCAGCGCCACCTTGCGGCTCTTCGGCACTTCGTAAATGACCTGCTCGACCGTCTCCGCCGGGTTGGCGCGGCGGCCGATCTGCACGGTCTGCGGATGGCGCAGGAACTCGTGCGTCAGCTTCTCGATCTCGTTCGACAGCGTTGCGGAGAAGAGCAGCGTCTGCCGCTCCTTCGGCAGCGCCCGCACGATCTGGCGGATGGCGGGGAGGAAGCCCATGTCGAGCATGCGGTCGGCTTCGTCGAGCACCGCCACTTCGATCGTGTCGAGCTTGACGTGACCTTGTTGCATGAGATCGATGAGGCGGCCGGGCGTGGCGATGATGATCTCCGCGCCGGCGCGCAGCCCGGCGATCTGCGGCTGCTCGCCGACGCCGCCGACAACGACGACCGTGCGCACGTTGCGCAGGTGGCGGCTGTACTTGCGCGTTGCTTCTTCGATCTGGATGACGAGCTCGCGCGTCGGCGCGACGATGAGAGCGCGGCTCACGCGCCGCGAGGCCAGCGGATGCGCGGAGATCCGCTGCAGGATCGGCAGCACGAACGCCGCCGTCTTGCCGGTGCCGGTCTGGGCGATGCCGATGAGGTCGCGCCCTTCGATGGCGATCGGAATCGCCTTCGACTGGATCGGCGTCGGCTCGGTGTAGCCCGCTTCGCGGATGGCTTTGGTGAGGGGAGAGTTGAGACCTAAGGCGGTAAATGGCATGAGCCGGGCGCAACGGGAGAGGTGGTGCGTGAATTCCGGAGGTCACGGGTCACAGGTGACGGGTGACAGGTGGAGTCGCCGCGAGAACGCCACCTGTGACCTGTGACCTGTCACCTGTGACCCCTTACCGGCAAATCAACTGATACACCCCGATCACATCGTCGCGCACGTCGTCGAGGTCCGCCTTCATCTTGGCCACGATGGTCTGGTACTCCGGATCGGACTGCAGCGGCTCGAGCCAGGGGTGTTTCACCCAGGCGAACCAGCTGTGATTGCCCCCCTCGGCCGCGCGGCGCACCCACTTCATGGCCGTATCGCGGTCGCCGAGCTTGGCGAAGCAGAGGGCCTGGCGCATGGCCGCCCAGTGCACGCGCTCCGCGTCCGCTTCGAACGACTTCAGCGCGGCCTCGGCCGCCGCGCGGTCGCCGTTCGCGGCGGCGATCATGGCCTTGAGGCTCTTGCCGATGTAGTGGTTCGGCGCGAGCGCCGCCGCCTGCTGCGCTTCCTGCTGCGCCGCGGCGACGTCGCCCATCATCAGGAAGGCGTTGGCGCGGATGTCGTGCCCGGCCAGCGCCGTCTCGCGCGACGCCAGCGCGTCGTCGGCCGCCTTCAACGCATCCTCGGGATCGACGGCGTTGACGAAGTTGTAGCCGCGCGTCTTGACCTCGTTCGAGGCCGGATCGATCTGCGTCAGATGCGTCATCACGCACTGCGCCTTCTGCGTGTCGCCCTGGGAGATGAAGTACGTGCTGATCGTGTTCAGCGCGATCGTGGCGCTCGGATCGAGGCGCAGCGCGGCGAGGTTCTCGCGCACCGACTCGGTGAAGCGATCGGGGAAGCGGACGAAGGCGCGGCCGAGCGCCAGGTGCGCATCCGGCAGATTCGGGTCGAGGCGCACGGCCTGCCGCGCGTACCACTCCGCGCGCTCCGGCGTGTCGCCCGCGCGCGCCAGGCCGCGCGACTGCCCGAGGTGCATGGCGATGGCCAGGTCGGCGTAGGCGGCGGGGAAATTCGGATCGAGGGCGATGGCGCGCTTGAGATGCTCGATCTGCTCGTCGTGCTCGGCATGGACGAGACTCCCGTCGATCGCGCGCGCCTTCAAATACTCCTCGTACGCCTTCGGATTCGCCGAGCGCGGAACGGACCCGCGCACGAGCCCCTGCACGCCGAGCTTCTCGTTGAGCCCCTTGACGGTGCGCGAGGAGACGTCGTCGATGAGCTTCAAGAGATCGGCGCGGTTGCCGTCGACCGTGTCGGCCCACACGCTGTAGCCCGTGCGGCCGTCGGTGAGCTGGAGGTTGACGCGCACCAGATCGCCGGCGGAGAGGAAGTGCCCTTCCAGCACGCCGTCGACGCGGAGGTGATCGCTGGCGGTGCGGCTGTCGACCTTCTTGTTCTTGAACTCCATCACCGCCGAGGTGGGGCGGACTTGCAGCGACGGAATCTTCTGCAGCTTCGTCACCAGCGCGTCTGCCAGGCCGACGCTCAGGAACTCGTCGCGCGTGCTGCTGGAGATGTTCTCGAGTGGCATCACGGCCATCGAGCGGATCGGCGGCGGCGGCGTGCCCGGCGATTCCGGCAGCGGCCTCTCGCGTTGCGAGAGCCACCAGATCGCGGCGCCGCCGCCGAGAAAGGCCACCAGGATCAGGGCCAGCAGTCCCCAGCGCGGCTGGCGGGCGATGGTGCGCCCGATCATGCTCCGCGTCTGCGCCGCGCTCATGCGCATCGTCGGCGTGTCGATCTCTTCGAGGTCGGAGAGAAGATCGCGCGCGCTCTGGTAGCGGTGGTCCGGATCTTTTTTCAGCAGCTTCCCGATGATCTTCGCCGCCGTCGGCGGAAACGCCGGATCGCTCGGCACGAACGGCTCCGGCTCGGCGTCGCAGATTTTCTCGATCACGGCCAGCGGCGCTTCGGCGTTGAACGGGAGCTGCCCCGTGGCCATCTGGTAGAAGATCACGCCCGTCGAAAAGAGATCGCTGCGCGCGTCGGCGGGAAGACCGCGGGCCTGCTCGGGCGAGAGGTAGTGCAGCGTGCCGAAGAGCTTCCGGCTCGTCGAGGAATCGAAGGACTTCGACGGATCGCGCAGCAGCGACTTGGCCAGGCCGAAGTCGAGGATCTTCACCTGCCCGGTCGGCTCGATGATGATGTTGCCGGGCTTGAGGTCGCGGTGGGCGACGCCGGCGTCGTGCGCGGCGGCGACGCCGGCGGCAATCTGCCGGGCGATGCTCAGGAACCCGGCGGCGTCGAGCGGCCGGCGGCGGAGGCGCTGCGAGAGCGTCTCCCCCTCGCAGAACTCCATGACGATGAAGGGGATGCCGTCGTCGGTCTCCGCAACCTCATAGATAGTGGCGACGTTGGGGTGCCGGATCGACGCGGCGGTCCGCGCCTCGCGCAAAAATTTGACCCGCCGGTCCTCGGCGGCCAAATCCTGGACGTTCAAAACTTTGATAGCTACGAGACGGTCGAGCCGGGCATCGCGCGCGAGGTAAACCGTCCCCATCCCGCCCCGCCCGAGGACGCGGCTGACTTCAAAGCGATCGAATTGCTGCGGCGGGAGCTCGGACATTGAGCGGGCGGATTGTACTCTGACAGCGCCGGCATGGCCGCCGCCCTCTATATGGTCACTTTTCTGACCCTCTGCCCCAAAAGTGGGTTATTCTCGTACCCGACCGTAACTTTTTCGAGACATGAGCACTGCCGAGACAGTCGCCCCCGAGCTTCAGTTGCCGCCGCGGTTCCAAATCCGTGCGGTCCTGAAAGAAACCCCCGCCGTCGCCGTCTACCGCGTCTTCGACGTCTCCGACAAGCGCGACGAGGCCATCAAGATCCTCCGCCACGAGCTCTCCGAGCCGCAGCAACTCTTACGATTCAAAGCGGAGTTCGCGACGCTGGCCGGCCTCGAGCACCCGTCGATCGTCAAGGTCTTCGATTTCGGCCTCATCGACGACCGCTTCCCGTACTTCACCATGGAGTACTTCGCCGGCAGGAAGATCTCCGAGTTCTTCGACGGCCAAAACTGGGACGCGCTCTACGACGTGATCCTGGAGATCGCCTCCGGCCTCCACCACATCCACCACCTCGGCATCATCCACCTCGATCTCAAGCCGTCGAACATCCTCGTCAGCGATCACGGGCAGGCCAAGATCATGGACTTCGGCGTGGCCGTCGAGAGCCACCAGGTCCTGAACCGCCAGATCCGCGGCACGCTGCACTACATGGCGCCCGAGGTGCTGCGCCAGGACCGCGTCGACTCGCGCGCCGATCTCTACGCTCTCGGCATGACGCTGTACGAGACCGTCACCGGCGCGCTGCCGGCGTACGGCAAGCAGCAGATCGAAGTCATTCGCCTCCATCTCGACGGCGAGATCCGTCCGCCGTCGTCGATCAACCCGCGCGTTCCCGACGCGCTCGAGCAGATCATCATGAAGCTGCTCGAGAAGGACCCGCGGCACCGCTTCGTCTCCGCCGCCGCGCTGCTGCAGGCGGTGGCGCAGGCCGCGGGCAAGACCGCGCCCGCGGGCGAGCTCCTTGTCGGCCGCGGAGAGCTCTTTGCCGCGCCGCTCATCGGGCGGAAGCACGAGATCACGCAGCTCACCACCATGATCGCGGACGCGCGCGACGGCCGCGGCTGCGGCGTCATCGTGGCCGGCCCCGAGGGGATGGGGAAGAGCCGCATCGTGCGCGACGCCACGCTGCGCGCGCAGCTCGACGGCGCGCGCGTCTTCTGCGGCCGCTGCCCGATCAACCGCAAGACCATCTACGCGCCGTTCTTCGAGATCTTCCAGCAGATGGTTGCGGCGGTGAACCCGAGCGCCGACGTCACCGAGGAGCTGCGGCGGCTGCTGCGGCCGCTCGTGCCCGCTCAGGGCGAGGAAGCGGCGCCCGCGCACAGTCAGAAATACCGCCTCTACAACCGCATCGTGCAATCGATGCAGGACATGTACGGGTTCCTGAGCGCGGGCGAGGGGAGCGGCTCGCCGCTCATCATCGTCATCGAAGACCTGCAGTGGGCCGATCCGTCGACGAGCGAGCTCTTCTCGTTCCTCGTCGGCGAGGCCAAGCAGAACCGCCTCCTGGTCATCGGCACGCTCACCGCCGACGATGGCTCCGCGGAGCTCATCGCCTGGGAGCAGCGCGCGCGGGAAGGCGGCTTTCCCGTCATCCGCGTCTCCACGCTCAACGAAGCGCTGGTGCGCGAGCACCTGCAATCGCTCCTCGGATACGAGAACGTCTCCGACGAATTCGTGCGCTGGATGTTGTGGGAGTCGACCGGCTCGCCGCTGAACATTCGCCGCATCGTCGACTACCTCATCGCCCACGATTTTCTCAGCTGGACGGCCAACGGCTGGATGGTGGAGATGGACCGCATCCGCGCGCTGCGCATCCCCGGCGGCGCGGCCTCGATCCTGATGGAGAAGGTCGACGGCCTCGACGACGAGCAACGCGCGCTGTTGGAAACGGCGGCGGTGTTCGGGGAAGTGTCGGAAGTCGATCTGCTGATGGCCGCTGCCGAAGATCCTTCGCCCCGCTTGCGGGGAGAAGGTGCCGCGTCAGCGGCGGATGAGGGGCTCCATCCTGCAGGCGTCGGCCCCTCACCCGGCGCTTCGCGCCACCCTCTCCCCGCGCTGCGGGGCGAGGGGCCGTATGAAATCCTGCGCGAGCTCGTGCGCGACGGCCTGCTCGACGAGGCCTCGGACGGCAAGAGCGTGACCTTCCCGCAGATCCATCTGCGCGATGCGCTCTACAACTCGATGCACGACCGCCGCCGCAGCGAGCTGCATCACCGCGTGGGCCACGTGCTCGAGCCGCTGCTGGCGGGCGGCTCGACCCAGCTCCTCGGCCAGGTCGCGTATCACTTCGCGCGCGCCGACGAGCCGGAGAAGGGCATCCGCTACGCCGTCGAGGCGGGCGACCTCGCCTTCGGCACGCTCGCGCACGAAGAGGCCACGGAGTTCTACCGCAGCGCGCTGGAGCTGATGGACCTGGCCGGCCTCGACGAAGCGCACAAGGCGGAAGTGCGCGAGAAGCTCGCCGACGCCTACTACCGCAGCAGCGACTTCCGCGGCGCCATGCAGGCCTACCAGTACCTGCTCAAGAGCATCCAGGCGCGCGCGAAGGACCACGAGGCCAACGCCGATCTCGCGCGGGTGATGAAGAAGATCGGCAAGGTGCTGTGGAAGCGCGGCGAGCACGACTCCGCGCTGTCGTACTACGACAACGCCCGCGAGATTTACGAGCGGCTCGGCCAAACGCTCGAAGTGGCGGAGAGCCTGAACCGGATGGCCTCGGTCTATCGCGAGGCCGACAACAACGAGATGGCTCTCCAGTCGGCCCAGCGGGCCATGAAGCTGCTCGAAGGCACGGAGCCGAACATCGTCTTCGGCTACATCAAGAATCTCCTCGGCAACATCGAGTACTCGCTCGGGAATTGGCAGAAGTCGAAAGAGATCCTGCTCGAGGCGGTGGAAGTGGGCGCCAAAGTCGGCTCCGAGCAGCTCTGCAAGGTGGCCTCGACGAACCTCGGCAACACGCTGTGGAAGCTCGGCGACTGGACCAGCGCGCTGCAGTACTACAAGATGAACCTCGATCTGTCCGAGGCCGAGGGCGATCTCTGGGACCTCGTCACCGCCTACAACAACATCGGCATCATCGAGTTCGGCCGCGGCAACTTCCACGCCGCGCTCGAATACTTCGAGAAGTGCGTGCGCATCGACGAAAAGATCGGCGCGATCGAGTACGAGGCGCTGGCGCGCGAGAACGCCGGCGAGGCGCTGGAGATGCTCGGGCGCTGGAACGACGCGCTCGATCAATACACGCGCTGCATCAACATGCGCGGCTTCGACGAGTCGCGCGCCTCGCGCTCGTCGGTGTACATCCCGCTGGCCCGCCTGATGAACAAGAAGGGCGACATCGCCAAAGCGCTCGAGTACGTGCAGAAGGCGCTGTCGTCGGCGGAGCGCGCCCGCGAAGAGGACAACATCGCCGAGGCCTGCTACGTGCTCGCCGCCATCGAGGACGAGCGCGAGAACTACGTCGACGCCGACCGCTACCTCGGCCGCGCTCTGAAGATCTTCGAGGACAAGCAGACCACCAACGGCCTGGCCCGCGCGCACACGGCCAAGGCCAGCCTCTGCTTCTCGCAACAGAAGCTCGACGACGCCATGCAGCACGCGGAGCTCGGCGCACAGTACGCCGAGCAGCTCGGCGACCGCTTCAGCAAGGCCAAGAACGATTGGATGTGGGGGAAGATCCTCTACGCCAACGGCGACCGCGAAGGGGGAAACGTGCGCTTCGAAGCGGCGCGCGTGACGTTCGAGGAGCTGGAGACGCCGTACGAGCTCGGGCGGCTGCTCTTCGACATCGGACTGTTGAAAGACGACGCCGAGGAGGCCACGCAGACGATCCGCGGCGCCATCCGCATCTTCGAGCGCCTCGACGCGCCGCACGACCTCGAACGCGCCCGCGGCGCGCTGTTCCGCATCCGTCCGAGCGGCAAGGTCCAGGTGCCGAGCGCCGTCGTGGGGCTCTACGAAGTGGTCAAGATCATCAACTCCTCGCTCGACCTGCAGGAAGTGCTGACCCGCGTGCTGGACCTCGGCATCCGCCGCCTGCGCGCCGAGCGCGGCATGATCCTGCTGCTCGATCCGATCACCAGCGCGCTGCGCACGCGCGTGGTGCGCAACATCAACGAGGGCGAGCCCGACTCCAAGCGCTCGCCGCAGTCGATCGTGCGCGAGGTCATCCAGAGCGGACAGTCGGTCATGTCGGCCGACGCCCGCGCGGACGAGCGCTTCGTCGAGTCGGAGTCGGTGATCACGGAGAACATCCTCTCCATCCTCTGCGTGCCGCTGATCATCAAGGACCGCATCGCCGGCGCGATCTACGTCGACCATCGCCAGGCCCGGCACCTCTTCTCGCAAAAGGATCTGAACTTCCTCGAGGCCTTCGCCGATCAGGCCGCGATCGCCATCGAGAACGCGCGGCTGTACGAGGAGCTCGAGGAGGCGCGCACGCGGCTGTCGCTGGAGAACGAGTCGCTGCGCCGCGAAGTGCTGATCGAGAAGCACCTCGACTCGATCGTCGGCCAGTCCGAGGCGGTGGCGAAGATCCAGTTCTCCATCCGCAAGGCCGCCAGCGGCAACTCCACGGTGCTGCTGCGCGGCGAGTCAGGCTCGGGCAAGGGCCTGGTGGCGCGCATCATCCACAACGTCTCGCCGCGGCGGAACGGGCCGTTCATCAAGTTCAACTGCGCGGCGCTGCCGGAGACGCTGGCCGAGTCGGAGCTGTTCGGCCACGAGAAGGGCTCGTTCACCGGCGCCGACCGGCGCAAGCTCGGCCGCTTCGAGCTCGCCAACGGCGGGACGATTTTCCTCGACGAGATCGGGAAGGTGAGCCTGGCCATCCAGGCCAAGCTGCTGCGCGTCGTCGAGGACAAGGAGTTCGAGCGGGTCGGCGGCACGCAGACGATCAAGACCGAGGTGAAGATCATCGCCGCGACCAACCTCGACATCGAGAAGGCCATCGATCAGGGAACGTTCCGCGAAGACCTCTACTATCGCTTGAACATCATCCCCCTCGTCCTCCCGCCGCTGCGCGAGCGCAAAGACGACATCCCGGTTCTGACCGAGCATTTCATGCGCAAGATCTGCCGCGACCTCGGCATCGAGACGAAGCATCTCGAGCCGGGCGTGCTCGATCTGTTTCTCCGCTACAACTGGCCCGGCAACATCCGCGAGCTCGAAGCGACGCTGCACCGCGCCATCGTGATGTCGAACGACGACACCATCACGCGCAACGACTTCTACGGGCTCTTCAGCGACATCGTCCCCGCCTCGCCCGACGCCGGCCCCGTGCCGATGCCGAGCTCTCTGCTCAATCCCGTGATCGGCAAGATGGACATTACCAGCGACATCTACGACGAGGTGATGTCGTCGGTCGACCGCCAGCTCATCGAGCGCGCCCTGGAGTCGTCGGGCGGCCGCATCCGCGAAGCAGCGCGGCGGCTGGGGCTGGCCCGGAATACGCTGAAGGCGAAGATTCAGAAATACAACATTGCGGTGAAGGACTGAGGGGCGGTTCTTAGTTCTTGGTTCTTAGTTTCTTAAACTAACAACTAAGAACCAAGAACCAAGAACCATGACCCCTGTCCAACTCACCGAAGACCGCATCCCCCGCGACGGCATCGAAGAGACGATCGCCGAGCTCGTCGACCTTTACGGCGGCGAGATGAAGGCCGAGCGCGACAACGAGCGCGACTTCGTCCTGCCGCTGCGCCGCGGCGTGGCGACGGCGGGCGGGGTGGAGTGCACCGTTTCCTGGGCGCCGGAGAACGAGACGACGGTGACGTTCGTCTGCAACCGCGAGATCGACGCGCCGAAGGCGCAGCGCGTGGCGCTTCTGCTCGCCGGAGTCGCCGGCGCGCTGCTGTTCACGCTCTGGCCGTTCTTCGCCGGGCGGACGAACCAGCTCGGCGCGCTGGCCTGGATCGGCGGCGTCGTGGCCCTCGCCGTCTACTTCCTCACCCTCAAGCGCACCAGCGGCGGCCTCGCCTACGACTTCCTCCAGCGCCTCGCCCGGCGGCAGCGCGCGCGCGAGGCCGCGTAGTGCTCTGGGTCCTCATCCCGCTCATCCTCTTCATCGTCTTCGGCCACTACGTGCGCAAAAAGGCGGAGCGCCTGCGCGCCGAGGACGCGCGGCCGCACGTCGTCGTGTCGATCAAGCTGGCCGGGAAAGGGATGGCCATGCGCGAGGAGCTGCAACTGCGCAATACCGTCGAGGACGAGATCGGCAAGCGCAACATCGGCAAGGTCGACGACTCCGGCTCGGGCGCCGGCGAGATGTTCCTGCGCATCGCCGTCGACGACGTCGAGCGTGCCGCGAAGGAGCTGCGCGAAGTTCTCGCCGCGGCGGGGGCGCTGGAGCGTGCGACGATTCGCTAGCCATGAAGAAACTTCTCATCGGCGTTCTAGCGGCCGCGGTCATCGCCGGCGGCGCGTACTGGTGGACGCATAGATCGCGGCCGATCGTTTTCAAGCCGAAAGATCAGGTCGTCGCAGAGATCGACGGCGATCTTCGCCAACGCGTGGCGAACGGCTTCGCCGGCACGGTGGTGCTTTCCGACAAGGGAGCGGTCATTCTCGACAAAGGCTACGGCCTGGCCGACCGCGCGGCGGGCCGGCCGGTGCTCGTGACGACGGGCTTCGACATCGGGTCGCTGGTGAAGCCGTTCACGACGATCGCCGTGCTCAGGCTCGAGTCGAGAGGAACGTTGAAGCGCTCCGACTCGATTGCTCGCTACCTGCCGAACGTCCCGCCGGACAAGACGGGCATCACCATCCAGCAACTGCTGACGCATTCGTCGGGGCTCCCCGACATCGTCGACGCCTCGTCCAAGCCGGTCGACTACACGCCCGACTTCGACTACGAGCCGGTCACGCGCGAGGAGATCGTCCGGCGGGCCATGGCTGCGAAGCTCGAATTCGCGCCGGGCACGAAGGAGGTGTACTCGAATCTCGGGTTCAGCCTCCTCGGCGCGATTATCGAGACGGCATCGGGCCTGCCGTATGAGGAGGTCGTCGAGCAGCTCATCTTCCGTCCGGCGGGGATGACGCGAACCGGATATCGCATTCCGCGCTGGAGCAAGGGCGAGCTGGCGGTCGGCTATCGAGACGACGCGGCGTGGGGCACGCCGCTCGATCATCGCTGGCTCGCGGACGGGCCGTCGTGGAACTTGCGCGCCAACGGCGGGATGATTTCGACCGCCGAGGACCTTCATCGGTTCCTGGCCGCGCTCGATCGCGGGACGCTTCTCTCGCCGCGTGAGAGGGAGGCGTTCGCGGAGCTCGCCGTGCGGCGCAACGCGCGCGGGGCGCGCACCTTCGGAGCGGCCGGCAGCAACGGAATCTTCGACGGCTGCTACCTCTGGTACGTCGACGAGCATCGCAGTCTCGTGATGTTGACGAGCTCGGATCGCGTTCGCGCCGAGACGATCGTTCCCGAGCTGGCCAGGAGCATGCGCAGCATCCGGTGATCAGCGCGGCGCCGTCCCGGTGAGCTCGTGCGCCGCGTCAAAGCGGAACGCCTGCACGACGCCGGACAGCGATCCGACGTAGAGCGTGCCGTCGCCGCCGGCGCCGAGGCCGCGCGGGACCTGGCCGACGTCGCGGCACCAGCGACTCTCGCCGCTCGTCCGATCGAACGCGCAGAGCGTCTTCTCCTCGGTGCCGGCGACGATCGTCGCTCCGGTCACGAGCGGGCGATACGTCGTCCACTCGCGCGGCGTCTCCTGCTTCCAGCGCACGGCGCCGCTCTCGGCGTCGAGCGCGAGGAGCGTTCCGTTCGCCGTGAGAACGTAGAGCAGCGGCGAGGCGTAGATCGGCGTGCCGTACGGCATGGCGCCGAGAGCAACGCGCTTCTTCGCCGCGCCGGAATCGAGCGCGAGCCAGTGCAGATCGCCGTCCTGCGTACCGACGACGAGCGTCTTTCCGATGACGACGAGCGCCGTATTGGGACGCGCACCGACGGGCGCGCGCCAAAGCACCGCGCCGGTGGCGGCATCGAGCGCAACGACGTCGTTCGTCTTCTCCGCGACGAAAACTCGCTTGCCGGCGGCCGCGGGCGACCACGTGCTGACGTCGCCGAGGCGCTGGCGCCAGAGGATCGCGCCGCGATCGGGCTCGACGGCGACGACGTCGCCCGTCTTCGCGACGACGATCACGCGGCCGTCGACGAGCATCGGCGTCGTGGCCACGCCGCCGTCGAAGGCGAGCTTCCACTGCAGCACGCCCGAGGCCGTGTCGAACGCGTAGAGATGCCCCTTCGGATCGGCGTCGGTCGGGATGATCGCGCGCTTGCCGAGGAGCAGCGGCTCGCCGTGGAACTGCGCGGCCGCGCCGTCGGCGCGCGTGTCGTAGCTCCACAGCGGCGTGCCCTCGGCGCGGTCGAGCGCGTAGAGCGTTCCGGCGCACGAGCCGATGAGCACCGCGTTGCCGGCGACCGTCGGCGAGACGAACACTCACCCGTGCGTGTCGAACCGCCAGAGCGGCTGCCACGCCGCCGCGACGAGCAGCAGCGCGGCAACCGCGATCAGGCAACGGCGCGTTGGGCGATGGCTTTGCGTGCCCGGAAGTTTACGCCGAGCGTGCCGAACTGCGCCGAGCTCGTGTCCTGCGGCGCACCGGCGAAGACGTCCGCGCGCCAGGGGATCTCGATCTCGCCGAAGCCGCATTCCTCGAGGAGCGCGATGAGCTCTGCCTCCAGCAGAGCGCCGGCGATTCACCCCGCCCAGAGATCGATATTGCGTTTGGCGCCCTCCGGCACGGCCTTCTGCACGACGATGTCGCCGATCTGCAGGCGGCCGTCGTCCTTGAGCACGCGGCGCATCTCGCGGAAGACGCGCTTCTTGTCGGGCGCGAGGTTGATGACGCCGTTGGAGATGATGACGTCGGCGGAGGCGTCGGGGAGCGGGATCTCCTCGATGTATCCGAGGTGGAAGTCAATGTTCGTCGCCCCCGCCTCGGACGCCGCGGCGCGCGCAGCCTCGAGCATCTCCGGCGTCATGTCGATCGAGACGACGCGGCCCTGCGGCCCGACCATGCGCGAGGCGATGAGCGTGTCCATCCCCGCGCCGCATCCGAGCTCCACGACCGTCTCGCCGGCGTGCAGCGGGCCGAGCGCGAACGGGTTGCCGGTGCCGGCGAGGCGCTCGATCGCCGGCTCCGGGATGCCGGCGAGCATCTCGTCGGTGTAGCCGAGCATCGCAGCGAGCTTGCGTCCGGTGTGGAAGTGGAAGCCCTTGCCCGGATTCGTGGCCACGTCGGCGTACTCGCGCTTGACCGCGCAGCGGACGGTCTCGAGGAACGGCACGTAGACGTACGTCGTCACGCTGCCGATGCCGTCGAACGCCTCTTCGGACTTCGAGAAGTGCTCCAGCGGGAGCCGCAGCTCCTGCTGCGCCGCCTCGGTGACGACCATCGAGTCGTCGCCGGCGCTCTCCAGCAGCCGGTGGGCGATGATGACGTCGACGCCGGAGAGTGCGCCGTCATCAGCGATGGCGCAGCGGCCGCCGTGCACGACCAGCTTGCCCTTCGACGCCTCGAAGCGCTCCAGCAGGCGCGCGCCGAGGTCGTCGGCGAGCGGAAGGGCCTCGGCCGATCCGTCGCCGGCGATCGCGAGAATGACGTTTTCTTCGCGCATCACTTGGCCGCCTTCTGCTCGACGACGATGTCGCCTTTCGTCGAGCCGACGATGGTCAGCAGCTCGTTCTGCTCCGCCTTCGGCACCTTGTACTGATCGAGCACGGCGACGAAGTCCTTGACCATGGCGTCCCACTCGCGCTCCGTGATGTGCAGCTTGGTGTGCGCGTCCTTCATCGTCCGGCCGGTGTACATCTGCGGGCCGCCGGTGACCTGGCAGACGAGCGCGGTGACGTGGAACTTGAGGCCGGCCTTCGGCACGCGCGCGCGCGCCTCGGCGATGGCGGGATTGGCGTTGAGGGTGTCGTTGACGAGCAGCTTCTCGATGAATGTGTCGACGACGGTGGCGATGGCATAGACGCCTCCGAGGCGCTCGTAGAGCGACTTCTTCGCCTCGGCGGCGCGGACGGCGGCGGCGTTGAGCAGCAGAACGGCGGACAGAAACACTGCCATTCGATTCTTCATGAGCTTTCTCTCCTTTCGCATCTACGCCGCAATGTAACGATCGGATCTCCCGCGTTTCTTACTCGTCTATACTCGCCGCATCGCGCTCAACGTCTCCCTCTTCGGCCGACTGGAGGTCTCGCTCGACGGCGAGCGTCTGCCGAACGACGCCTTCCGCAAGCGCGCCGCCGATCTCCTCGAGCTCCTGGCGCTCGCGCCGAAGCATGCCCTGCACCGCGACCAGCTCGCGGAGATGCTCTGGCCCGGCAAGCCGCCGGCCGACGGCGCGAACAATCTCTATCGCGCCATTCACGACCTCCGCGCAGTCATCGGCGAGGATCGGGTGACGCTGCGGCAAGCGGTCGTCGAGCTGCACGACGCGCTCGTCGACGCCGAGGTCTTCGAGGCCGAGACACGCTCGCCCGACAGCGAGCGCGTGGCCCGCGCGCTCGACCTCTACGTCGCCGATCTGCTGCCCGAGGATTACGACCTCGACGTCGTGACGCGCAAGCGCGCGCTGCTGCGGCAGACGTTCGTCGACGCCTCGCTGCGCGTCGCCGCGGCGCGCACGCTCGACGACGGGCGGACGCTGGAGATCCTGCGGCGCGTGGCGGCGATCGATCCCGACAGCGCCGGCGTCGCGGAGCGCATGGCCGAGCGCGTGCGCGCCTTCGAGCGCCCGCCGGCGCGGCGTGCGGCGTCGATCCCGAAGACGCGCTACACCAAGAGCGGCGACGTCAACCTCGCCTACCAGGTCGTCGGCGGCGACGGCCCCGACCTCGTCTTCGTCATGGGATGGGTCTCGCACCTCGAATACTTCTGGACGTATCCGCGCGTGGCGAACTTCTTCCGCCGCCTGGCAGGCGTCTCGCGCCTCATCCTCTTCGACAAACGCGGCACCGGCCTCTCCGACCGCGTGACGGCAATGCCCGATTTGCGGCAGCGGATGGACGACGTTCGCGCGGTGATGGTTGCCGCCGGCTCGTCCGAGGCGGTGATCATGGGCGTGTCGGAGGGGGGACCCATGTCGGCGCTCTTCGCCGCGACATTTCCGGAGCGGACGAAGGGCCTCGTCATCTACGGCGGCTACGCGCGGCGCTCGTGGGCGCCGGACTATCCGTGGGGCTCGAAGCCGGAGGCGCGCGCGGCGTTCTTCCGCGACATCGAGCAGAACTGGGGCGGCGTGGTCGACATGCAGACGATCGCGCCGTCGGAGCTCGACGACCCGGAGTTCTGCGAGTGGTGGTCGGCATACCTGCGCATGGCGGCGAGCCCCGGCGCGGCCGTGACGCTGGCGAAGATGAACACGAACATCGATATCCGCGAGGAGCTGGCGGCGATCCGCGCGCCGACGCTCGTGCTCCACCGCAGCGGCGACCGCGACATGAACGTCGAAGAAGGGCGTTACCTCGCCCGGCACATCCCCGGCGCGCGCTTCGTGGAGCTGCCGGGCATCGACCACCTGCCGTTCGCCGGCGATCAGGAGCCGGTGCTCGCCGAGATCGAGGCCTTCGTGCGAATGTGCGGATGACGGTAGTCGCGAGCGGCCGATTCGACATATTCTTCGTCCTGACTTCCCCACTTCTCGAATAAGGAGTCCTCATGAGCGACTCTCCCAAGTGGACTCGCCGCGGCTTTCTGGAAGCCATCGGCCGCGCCGGCGGCGCCGCCGCCGTCTACGAGACGATGGTGGCCATGGGGATGATCCGCGTGCCGCAGGCGTTTGCCGGACCGCCGCAGATCGGGTGCAACACCAACGAAAAGAACGTCGTCGTTCTCGGCGCCGGCATCGCCGGGCTCACGGCCGCCTATGAGCTGCTGAAGGCGGGCTTCGTGGTGACGATCGTGGAGGCGAAGGGGCGCGCGGGCGGGCGCAGCTACACGGTGCGCCACGGCGACACGATCGAGGAGCAGTCCGGTTCGACCAAAACGACGCAGGTCTGCCGGTTCGATGCGGGGAAAGACTTCTATCTCAACGCCGGACCGGGCCGCCTCCCGTATCACCACACCGCGATTCTTCATTACTGCACGACCCTAGGCGTTCCGCTCGAGGTCTACACGATGATGACCCGCGCCAACTACTTTCAGAACGACGACGCTCACTGGTCCGTCGCCGGCGCGAGAGGCCCCACTCCGGAGCGTCCGGGCCCCAAGACGAACCGGCGCATCGCCAACGACACGCGCGGCTGGATCTCGGAGCTCCTCGCCAAGTGCCCCGGACTCGACGTCGAGCTCCAAAAGAAGAAATGGGCAGGCGTGAGCAAGAACGACCTCCTCAGCCTTCTCACCACCTTCGGTGACCTCGACCAAAACCACGAATATTCGGGATCGTCCCGCTCCGGTTACGTCGTCGAGCCGGGCATTGAATCGTGCGGCCAGATCGTCGCGCCTCTCCGGCTCCAGGCGCTGCTCAGCTCGGAATTCTGGAAACACCGCTTCTATCAGGCCGAGGACTACGAGTGGCAGCCGACGCTATTCCAGCCGGTCGGCGGCATGGACCAGATCTGGGAAGGCTTCCTCAGGGCGCTCCAGAAGTATGTCGATGAGAAGCAGTGTGAATTCGTGTACAGCGCCGCGGTGCTGGACGTGCGGGTCGAAGAAAAGAAAGCGTCGATCGAGCTCTCCACAGGCCGCCGGTTGATCGCCGACTGGGTCATCTCTACGATTCCGTTGCCGATCCTGGCGGGCATTGGTCTCCATGGCCTTCGCGAGGACTACGTCGACGCCATCAAAAAGGTGAAGTTCGAGCCGACGGTGAAGGTCGGATGGCAGGCCGACCACCGCTTCTGGGAGACGCGGGACCAGATGTACGGCGGCATCTCGTACACCACCGATCCGATCACGCAGATCTGGTATCCGTCGTGGGCGTACTTCACACAGAAAGGCGTCCTCACCGGGGCATACAACTACGATGATGAAGGCGGTCCTCAGAACGCCACGAACTACGGCGACATGACGCCGGCAGAGCGGCTCGACCACGCCTGGAAAGGGCTGAAGAAGGTGCACCCGGAGGTCACGAACG
Organism: Thermoanaerobaculia bacterium; assembly: GCA_036522835.1. GTDB lineage: Bacteria > Acidobacteriota > Thermoanaerobaculia > Gp7-AA8 > Gp7-AA8 > DATDFB01. Next base: position 23,452 of record DATDFB010000124.1, read on the forward strand.
CGGACGTGCCCAAAGAGCTCGGGATCTCCATCGCCTGGCAGAACATTCCGTATCAGCGCGGCGGCTGGGCCAAAGACTGGGGATGCGGCGACCAAATCCCTTCGGTCCTTCTGAGCGCGGCGGAGCCGAGCCGGCGCTTCTGGGTGGCCGGCGATCAGGTCTCGTACCTCTCGGGTTGGCAGGAAGGCGCGGTGCGCTCGGCCTGCCACGTCCTCGAGCAGCTCGCGGGCAAGGGCTGTACGTGTGAATGGATGAAGGGGGAGAAGGTCGAGGGCATCTCGCCGGCGGCGGCGCTGCGGAAGGCGCCGAGCGTACGCAGACGGACGCGCGGACTGCCCTAGCGCCACTCGCGCAGCCGGCGCCGGAAGGGGAGGAGGAGCATCTTCCCGACCGTGACCTCCTCGGCATCGGCGTATGCCGGCACGCCGATCGTGATCGACGGCTGCGGGACGTCGAGGCGCATCGTGCCGTGCAGGGAGTCCCAGGCGGAGAGGAGATTCGACCAGTTGCTGTCCGTCTCGCCGAGGCGGTCGGAGTGATGGATGCCGTGCATGCGCGGCGTGACGATGACGCGCACGAGCACGCGCTCGAGCGCTTCCGGCAGCCGAAGGTTCGAATGGTGGAAGAGGATCGAGGCGAACACGATCGTCTGCCACAGCCAGAGCGCGTGCGGCTCGACGCCGATGGCGATCATCTGCAGCGCGCGCACCGGAACGGAGAGCGCCAGCTCGCCGAAGTGGAATCGGAGCGCGGTGGAGGCGTCGAGGTCGCGGTCGGCGTGGTGCACGAGGTGGAAGCGCCAGAGGAATGGGATGCGGTGGTTCGCCCAATGCCACCACCAGAGCGTGTAATCGAGCAGGACGATGGCCACAAGCGTCTCGAGCCACGGCGGCCACTGCACGTTCTGCAGCAGGCCGAGGCGATGCCGCGCGATCGCCGCCGCCGCCGGATGAAGCAGCAGCGCCTGCAGCCACGGCGTGATGGCCAGGGCGATGCCGCCGATGGTCAGGTTGCGCGCGACGCGGCGCAGCTTCGACTCGACCGTTCGCCGCAGCGGCGCGAAGGTTTCGGCAAGCAGCATCGCGACGAACGTCGCGGCGATGACCGCGGCGGTTGCCGTCGCTTGTCCACGCACCCCGGTATATTGCCTTACGGCAACGCTCCGAGGTGGGCCATCACGGTGCGGTCGACGTAAATCGCCAGCTCGCGCTGCGTGCGATGCGTCGCGCTGCCCGGCAGGTACGACGGACCCCATGCCAGATTCACCGTTCCCAGCCGCCGGCCGCCCGCTGTGGGGAGATCGATCGACGTCGTCGCAATCAGACGGGTGGCACCCCAGCGCCAGCGGTCGGTGTGCTCCCCGCCGCAGGCGAGGTTCGCGGCGAAGCGGAGGCGGTTGTCGAACTTGCTGATCTCCGGTCCGCGGTAAAAATAGACCAGACGGTCGGCGTAGCGGCCGTCGTCCACCACGCGCCGCGTCCAGACCACCGATCCGGTGGTGGTGAACCTCGTCGTCCGGAGATAGGCGTCGAGCTCGATGCCGAATTCGTGATCGACCACGCGCGAGCGGACGTTCGTTTCCCGCAGCGGATTCTGTTCGAGCGAGCCGGTGAAGAGGATCCGGCCGGCGGCGCGCACCGGGTCGCCGGCGCCGACCGACAGTGCTCGGTTCGTCGGAATGGCGAAGTAGCGCGCGAACTGGATCGTGCCGCGGTACCACGGCAGGTGAGCGCCCGCCTCGACGTTGTAGGTCGTCAGCTTCAGGTTGAACTGCCGGTTGTCGCGATAGCGGTTCCAGACCACGTGCGCGAACGTCAGATCCGCGCCGGTGGGCGTGTCGCGCCACTGATAGTTGCTGACCTGCCCGCCGTAGACCCGCACGATCGAGAACGGATTGCCGGGCGCGAGAATCCGCATCCCGGTCGGGGCGAAGACGGCGCCGCGCTCGCGCGGGTCGATGAAGTCGTTCGGATCGAAGATCTCGAACTCCTGCGCCCGGCCCGCGGCGGAGCACAGCAGAAGAACGGCAGCGATGGCCAGCCGTCTCATGGCATGTCCCAGGTCAGAACGATGTGCTCGAAGGCGAGCGCCTGCTGCGTCTTGAGCGCGCTGAGGAACGGATTCGAGCCTCCGGCGCTCTGCACCGCGGGGCGGGGCGGGAGGGCGGAGAGCTTCACGGTCTTGCCGAGTTTCCGCAGGGTCTTTTCCTTGACGATGTACTCGATGGCCGTTCCGTCGGCGGCGGTCAGGCCGAGGACGACGCCCTGCGAGACGCCGACCGGCGGAATGGTCAGCGGAGTCTCGGGCACGAGGGCGATGGTCGCGGCGGTGGGCGGAGCATCGTCGCAGGCGCGGATGGCGTTCGCTTCCGTCTCGCAGCGGTAGGACAGCGGCGTCTTTTTCCGGAGCGTGTTCGTGACGTGCAACGACCAGAGCGACTCGCAGCGGACGCTGAAGACCGCACGGCACGAGGCCCCGCCGGCAATGGTCTGCGGACTGCCGCCGACGTGGCACGTCGTGCGGACGTTCGGCAGGTCGACGCTCAGCGTCTGCTGCGACGGACGGAACGAGTTGAGAGCGCGCCCTTCCCACGCGCCGTCCGGCTGCTTGCGGACCGTGATGGTCTCGTCGCCGACGTTCACGTCGATCGCGGCCGGAAGGCTCGCGCCGGCGCAGCCGTTGAACTCGACGCGCACCAGGTCGCACACCTGCGCGCCCGCCGAGGCGCTCACGAAGCTAAGGAAGAACGCGCTTCTGCACCAGTTCCGCAATTTGGACCCCCTTTGCAACATCGGACTGTTGGCGGATGACGCGGCGGCCGAGCCGTCCCGTCTCTTCCACCTCCACGGTGACGGTGATCTCGCCGGCCGGCAGCAATGCCAGGAGCGCGTCGCGCTTGGCCGGCGTGTTGATGTCCAGCGTCGTCAGCCGGAGCATCGTCGATTTCGACGGCAGCACGAGCTCCTGCGTCGGGTCGAGGATCGTCAGCGGCGTGGTGCCGATGGGCAGCCCTTTGCCGGCCATGGCGGCGCCGCGGACGAGGGCGGGGCGGCCGCCGTCGTTGGCCACGAGAACGAGCAACACGGGATTGGAGTCGTTGTCGAGGGTGTGGCCGATCACGCGCACGTAGGCGTTGGAGCGGTTGTTCCATGCCTTGTACGCCGCCGGCGCGACGGCGCTGAGGATCGAGATCAGCGAGACGAGCAGGGCCAGAACGACTTGATTGTCGGGAACCAGGGCCCGCCAGTTCTGAAACGCCCTGCACTCCGGGCATCGCTTCGCCGAAGCGGGCATGGCCATTCCGCACGAGCGGCAGGGGCGCCCGTCCTGGAAGGCCTTGCATCCGGAGCAGCGCCGGGCGTTCTCTGGAATCGGCAGCCCGCAGGCGTCGCATTCGCCCTGATACGACGTGCACTCCGAGCACTTGCGCGCGCCCGGGCTCAGCGCGGCGCCGCACGTCGTACAGACCCGTTGGACGGGTGCGTGGACGATGGTCATTCAATTGTGTAGTGACGGAAATGCCGCCGCCGTTTCAGCCGCCCTCGATCAGCGCGGCCAGCGCGAGCTCTCGATGTTCGGGAACTCGACGCCTCGGTAGATCTCGGCCAGGACGATCTCGCAGCCGATCGGCGCAAGGCGGAGGGATGCCTGCGGATCGGTGAGATCCGACAGACGCCAATTGGCGCCGTCGCGGACGAACTGCTCGACGCGCATCCGGTGCTGCGACACCAGAACGTACTCCTGCAATGACTCCAGACGGCTGTAGTGCTCGAACTTGTCGCCGCGGTCATACAACTCGGTTGTACGGGAGAGGACTTCGAAGATGACACTCGGGTTCAGCAGAGTGTCGACGCCCTTGAAATTCTCGAGGCGAGACTCGCCGCAGAGCGCCGAGATGTCGGGATACGTGTACATCCCCGTCGGAGTGATCTTGACTCGCGCCTCACCTGTGAAGACACGACAGCGACGGCCACGGATCTGGGGCAGGAGCTCTCCCAGGATGTTCGTCGTAATGAGATAGTGCGCGTCGCTGGCGCCCGGAGACATCGCGTACATCCGCCCGTTGACGTACTCGTGCCTGATCTCGGAGTGCCGTTCGATCTCGAGGTATTCGGCCGGACTGACCAGAGCGGATTCGGGCGTCGACATGGGGCTACCAATCTAAAGCCGGTCGGTCAGGATCGTCTTGGCGATCGTGGCCAGTTGCATGTTCGACGTTCCCTCGTAGATCTGTCCGACCTTCGAGTCGCGCCAGTACTTCTCGACCGGGTACTCCTTCGTGTAGCCGTTGCCGCCGAAGAGCTGCACGGCCAGCGAAGTGATCTTCTCGCAGGCATTCGACGAGAAGAGCTTGGCCATGGCCGCCTCGCGCAGGAAGGGCTGCTTGGCGTCCTTGAGCCGCGCCGCGTTGTAGACCATGAGGCGCGCCGCCTCGAGCTCCGTGGCCGCGTCGGCGATCTGGAACTGCACGCCCTGGAATTCGGAGATGCGCGTGCCGAACTGCTTGCGCTCCTTCACGTACGAGATGGCGTGCTCGAGCGCGCCGCGGGCCACGCCGATCATCTGCGCGCCGATGCCGATGCGCCCTTCGTTCAGCGTCTCGATGGCGATCTTGTAGCCCTTGCCCGGCTCGCCGAGGACGTTCTCCTTCGGAACGCGGCAGTCCTCGAGAATCAGCTCGCACGTCGAGGAGGCGCGGATGCCGAGCTTGTCCTCCTTCTTGCCGACCGTGAAGCCGGGGAAGTCGCGCTCGATCAGGAACGCCGTGATGCCTTTGTAGCCGGCGTCGGGATTGGCGTTGGCGAAGACGATGTAGACGCCCGCCTCGAAGGCGTTGGTGATCCACAGCTTCTGGCCGTTCAAGACCCAGTGGTCGCCCTTGTCCTCCGCCCGGCACGCCAGCGCGAACGCGTCCGATCCCGACCCCGCCTCGGAGAGTGCATACGCGCCGACCGTGTCCTTGGCCAGCATGGAGAGGTACTTCGACTTCTGGTCTTCGTTGCCCCAGCGGAGGAGGGCGTTGTTGACGAGCGTGTTCTGCACGTCCACGAGCACGCCGCAGGAGGCGTCGACGTGGGAGAGCTCCTCGACGACGAGGGCGGCGGTGAAGAACGACGAGCCGGCGCCGCCCCACTGCTCGGGCACCTCGATGCCCATGATGCCGAGCTCGAAGAAGCTGGCGATCAGCTCGCGCGACATCAGGGCGTCGTGATCCATCTGGTGCACGAGCGGACGAATCTTCTCCACCGCGAAGTCCCGGACGGTCTGCTGGAACATCTGTTCTTCTTCGGAGAGGAGGGTCAACGGACAAGCGGTGGCGTCGGCGGTGGCGGTGGTCATGGCGCTGCGGATGATATCCGAGTGCTGAGTCCTGAGTGTTCCGCGTACTCAGCACACAGCACCCAGCACTCAGCACTCGTTTCTGGTGCCCCGGGCCAGGTTCGAACTGGCACGCCGCTCACGCGGCAGCGGATTTTAAGTCCGCAGCGTCTGCCGATTCCGCCACCGGGGCCGGAAATGAAAAAGGGCGCCTTTGCAGGCGCCCTTCCGGGGTGGGGGTCAG